>JBIIIP010000112.1:0-9564 GCA_044234625.1 Pirellulales bacterium
TTGAGCCGCTGCTACTTGGGCACCGAGAGCGCGTCGGCGAGCCCGCCCGGCTTGTGCTCGATCTCGAACATCAGCGCCGTCTTGTCCTTGCCGGTGCGTTTGGCGTCGGCATGGCCGATGACGGCGAAACGCGTGGTGTTGTCGGCGACGTCCTCGATGTCTTCCGCGAGGACATTGAGCCCGTAATGCACGCCGGCCTGGCGGCTGGCGATCGCGGCCGCCCGGCTCGACTTGGCAGCCATCTCCGCCGCTGCGCTCGTGCTGGTCACCTCGATGAGCCGGGCATCGGGGAGATGCCGGGCCAGCCAGTTGCGGCACTGCGAGAGCGCCTGCGGCCGGCTGTAGACATCCTTGATGGCCGCCCGGTCGCAGGTGGCGAGGAGCGTGTGGTGGATCCGCAAGGGCACCTCGGCGCAGATCTTCACGGGGAGCCGTGAGAAGTTGTCGAGCGTGTCGGCGATGCGGCCATCGGTGGAGTTCTCCAGGGGCACCACGCCATAGTGCGAATGGCCGGCATGAACCTCCTCGAAGGCGGCCGAGATGCTGGCCACGGGGACGAATTCGACCGAACTCCCGAACCGATGGAGGGCCGCGAGGTGGCTGTAGGTCCAGGCGGGGCCGAGATGGGCCACGCGGATGTGCTGTTCGATGGCCCGCGATCCCGAGATCAGCTCGCGGTAGACGGCCTTCAGGCTTTCGGCGGAGAGCGGGCCTCGATTCGCTGCGGCCACCCGCTCGAGCACCATCTCTTCGCGCGACGGGTCGTAGGCGGCTTCGCCGTTGGACCGTTTGATATGCCCGATCTCCCGGGCCAGTTCGGCCCGGGCGTTCATCAGCCGCACGAGTTCGCGGTCGACGGCGTCGATCTGTGACCGCACCGCCCCCAGACCGGCCTGCTTGCCGGGGGTGCCTGCGGACTGTGAGGAGGGAGACTTGGCCATGGCATATCCAGGGCGGCCAAAATGGCAGCCGAGCACCGTCACCATTCGGAGAAGATTCCGCCGAGGAAGTCAACTGTACTCCGAAGAACCGCCGCGTAAATACGCCCAAATGCCGCCTCACCGCCGGCCGATCCGGGTGGCCGTAGGATGCCACCCCGGCTGGCACGGCCTTTGCCTTTCTGGGGGGCGTCCAGAGAGGCAGTCAATTCTGGCGGAGAGAGAGGAACACCGCACATGGCAACCAAGCAGGGCGAAAAGATCATCGGCATCGACCTCGGCACCACGAATTCCGTGGTCGCGGTGATGGAGGGCAAGGAGCCCAAGGTGATCGCGAACAAGGAGGGCAATCGGCTCACGCCGAGCGTGGTCGCCTTCAACGACAAGGGCGAGACGCTCGTGGGCGACATCGCCCGCCGGCAGGCCGTCACCAACCCCAAGCGCACGATCTACTCCATCAAGCGATTCATGGGGCGACGGCACAACGAAGTCGCCAGCGAGGAGAAGATGGTGCCCTATGAGGTCGTCGGCGGCCCCGAGGACTACGTCAAGGTGCGGGCGGGCGACAAGGAGTCGACGCCCCCGGAGATCTCGGCCAAGGTGCTGCGGTCTCTCAAGGAGGCGGCGGAAAGCTACCTCGGCCACAAGGTCAACAAGGCGGTGATCACCGTTCCCGCCTACTTCAACGACGCCCAGCGGCAGGCCACGAAGGATGCCGGGCAGATCGCCGGGCTCGAAGTGATGCGGATCGTCAACGAGCCTACTGCGGCCGCGCTGGCCTACGGCCTGGAGAAGAAGAAGGACGAGAAGATCGTCGTGTTCGATCTGGGCGGCGGCACGTTCGACGTGTCGGTGCTCGACGTCTCCAAGGACGGCGTCTTCCAGGTGGTGAGCACCAACGGCGACACGCACCTCGGCGGTGACGACTTCGACCAGATGCTCATCAACCACGTGGCAGACCAGTTCCAGCGCGAGCAGGGCATCGACCTCCGCAAGGATCCGATGGCCATGCAGCGGCTCCAGGAGGCCTGCGAGAAGGCCAAGAAGGAACTCTCCAGCGCACAGAGCACCGACATCAATCTGCCGTTCATCACGGCCGATGCCTCGGGGCCGAAGCATCTGCAGATGACGATCAGCCGGGCCGAGTTCGAGAAGATGAGTGATCCTCTCATCGAGCGATGCCGCGGCCCGGTGCTCCAGGCGCTCAAGGACGCCAAGCTCGACCCGAAGGACATCGACGAGGTCGTGCTCGTCGGCGGCTCGACGCGGATTCCGAAGGTGCAGGAGCTTGTCAAGAAGCTGTTTGGGAAGGAGCCCCACAAGGGCGTCAACCCCGACGAGGTCGTGGCACTCGGCGCCGCCATCCAAGGGGGCGTGTTGGGGGGCGACGTGCAGGAGGTGCTCCTCCTCGACGTCACGCCGCTGAGCCTCGGCATCGAGACCGAGGGGGGCATCTTCACGAAACTCGTGGAGCGGAACACCACCGTGCCCACCGAGCGGAAGCAGGTGTTCAGCACGGCGGCCGACAGCCAGACCGCCGTCACGGTGAGCGTGTTCCAGGGCGAGCGGCCGATGGCCCGCGACAACCGGCTCCTGGGCCAGTTCAACCTGGAGGGTATCCCCCCGGCACCGCGCGGCACGCCGCAGATCGAGGTCAAGTTCGACATCGACGCCAACGGCATCCTCTCGGTCAGCGCGAAGGATCTCGGCTCCAACAAGGAGCAGACGGTCCGCATCGAGCAGTCGAGCGGGCTGAACGAGTCGGAGATCGAGCGGATGCGGAAGGACGCCGAGAGCCATGCCGAGGACGACAAGCGGAAGTACCGACTCGCCGAGGCCCGCAACAAGGCCGAGGCGTTGTGCTTCCAGACTGAGAAGCTGATCAAGGAAAACGACGGCAAGCTGTCGCCTTCCGACAAAGCCCCCATCGAGGCGGCGATCGCCAAGGCCCGTGAGACGGCCAAGGGTGAGGACGTCGACGCCATCAACTCGGCCCACGGGGCCCTGGAGCAGGCGGCGCATGCCCTTTCGAAGGTGCTCTACGAGGCGACCGCCCAGCGCGGCGGCCAGGCTCCCGAGGCGGCGACGGACGGGTCCGGCAAGGGGCCCGACGACACGATCGATGCCGAGTTCGAGGTCAAGAGTTAGCACGAAATGGGCCAACCCTGGCCCCTTTTCGCTTGGTCGGCCGGAGGGGAAGGCAAGGTTCCCCCCGGCCGACGGCGTCGCCTCCTGCGACGCCCGCATGGGTGAGCGGATGAGCGCCGCTGATCTCGCGGCCGGAGGAGAAACGTCATGCCGTTCCGATTCGACAAGTTCACTGTCAAGGCGCAGGAAGCGGTGCAGGACGCCGTCGAACTGGCCGCCAGCCGGGGCAATCCGCAGGTCACGCCCGTGCACCTGCTCGCCGCGCTCGTGCAGGAGCGCGAGGGCATCGTGCGGCCCCTCTTGGAGAAGATCGGCACCGACCGGGGCCACCTGGAACGGATCGTCGAGGCGGAGCTGTCGCATCTCCCCAAGGTGAGCGGCGGCGCCCAGCCCCAGCCTGATCAGGAGCTGATCAAGGTCTTCGAGGTGGCCACCGTCGAATCCAACACGATGAAGGACGAGTTCGTCTCGACCGACCACCTCCTGCTCGCGCTGGCGAAAGTGCCTTCCAAGGCGAAAAACGTCCTCCAACTCGCGGCCCTCGGCGAGAAGGAATTGCTCGCCGGCCTGCAGGCCGTCCGCGGCAGTTCGCGGGTGACCGACCAGAATCCGGAGGCGAAATTCCAGGCCCTCGAGAAATACGGCATCGATCTCACGAAGCGCGCTGGCCAGGGCAAGCTCGACCCGGTGATCGGCCGCGACGCCGAGATTCGCCGCGTGATCCAGGTGCTCTCGCGGCGCACGAAAAACAATCCCGTGCTCATCGGCGAGCCGGGCGTGGGCAAGACGGCGATCGCCGAGGGGCTCGCCCTGCGGATCGTGCAGGCCGACGTGCCCGAAACGCTGAAGGGACGCTCCGTGGTGGCCCTCGACCTGGGCGCGCTCATCGCGGGGACGAAATACCGCGGCGAGTTCGAGGACCGGCTCAAGGCGATCCTCCGCGAAGTCGAGGCGGCCGCCGGCAACGTCATCTTGTTCATCGACGAGCTGCACACGGTGATCGGCGCCGGGGCGGCCGAAGGGGGCTCCGACGCGGCCAACCTGCTGAAGCCGGCCCTCGCACGGGGCGAGCTGCGGTGCATCGGTGCGACGACCCTCGACGAATACCGCAAGCACATAGAGAAGGACGCGGCCCTGGAGCGGCGGTTCCAGCCCGTGTTCGTCGGCGAGCCGAGCGTCGAAGACACGATCGCCATCCTCCGCGGGCTCAAGCCGCGGTACGAGGCGCACCACAAGGGGGTGAAGATCAAGGACTCCGCCCTCGTGGCGGCGGCCGAGCTTTCGCACCGCTACATCGCCGACCGCTTCCTGCCCGACAAGGCCATCGACCTCATGGACGAGGCCACAAGCCGGATCGCCATGGAGCTGCAGAGCGTGCCCAGCGAGATCGACGAGGTGCAGCGGCGGCTCGTGCAACTGGAGCTGGCAGCGCGGCAGCTGGCCGACGAGACGGAGGAGCATGCCAAGGAGCGGCTCCACGACATCGAGGCCGAGTCGGAGGGCCTGCGGAAGAAGCTGGCCGACCTGCGGCAGCAGTGGGAGGCCGAGAAGCTGGGCGTGGGCAGCACCCAGGAGCTTCGCACCCAGCTCGACGAGGTGCAGCTGGCGTTCGACCAGGCCGGCGTGCAGATCAAGGAGCGGCAGGCCTCCGGCCAGCCCGTCGGCGAGGAGATGTATCAGAAGCTCTACGAGCTCGACGTGAAGCGGAAGGCGCTGCAGCAGCGGCTGGAGCACGAGGGTTCCGAAAAGGAGGGCCGCGACCAAGCGAAATCATCGACGAAGCGGCTCCTCCGCCGCGAGGTCGGCCCCGAGGAGATCGGCTCCACCAGCGGGTCGTCGGGCAGGAGGAAGCCGTGGAGGCGGTGAGCGATGCCGTCCGCCGCAGCCGTGCCGGACTGCAGGACCCGAATCGGCCCATCGGCTCGTTCATCTTCCTCGGGCCGACGGGCGTGGGAAAGACGGAGCTCTGTAAGGCCCTGGCCGAGGTGCTCTTCGACGACGAGAACGCGATGGTGCGGGTCGACATGAGCGAGTTCATGGAGAAGCACACCGTGGCCCGGCTCATCGGCGCGCCCCCGGGCTACGTGGGCTACGAGGAAGGCGGCCTGCTCACCGAGGCGGTGAGGCGGCGGCCCTACTCCGTCGTGCTCCTCGACGAGATGGAGAAGGCGCACCGCGACGTGTTCAACGTGCTCCTGCAGGTGCTCGACGACGGTCGGCTCACCGACAGCCTCGGCCACACCGTCGACTTCACCAACACGATCGTCGTGATGACGAGCAACGTGGGCAGCCAGGCGATCCAGGAGATCACGAAGGAGGGGGGCAGCGAGCAGGAGCTGCGCGACGCCGTGAAGGAGGCCCTCCAGGCCCGCTTCCTCCCGGAGTTTCTCAACCGCATCGACGAGACGATCGTCTTCCACCCACTCGACAAGAAGCACATCCGCAGGATCGTCGACATCCAGGTGAGGCGGCTCGTGAAGCAGGCCGAAAAGGCCGGGATCACGCTGGAGTGCACCGACGCGGCCCTCGAAGAGATCGCGCGGCTGGGCTACGACCCGGTGTACGGTGCCCGGCCGCTGAAGCGGGTGATCCAGCAGCAGCTGCAAAACGAACTCGCCCGCGAACTTCTGTCGGGCAAGTTCCCCGAGGGAAGCACCGTGGAGGTCGACTTCGTGCAGGACGGCTTCACGTTCTCGATCCAGTGAAGCCCATCGGCCTTCGAGCAGCCGCCACCGCCCGCCTTCAGCGCTTCCGCTCGGTCAGCCCCATACGGGAGATGAGCGTCTCGCAGCCCGGTGTCATGCGGCGGAGCTTCTCAGCCATCGCGAGCTTCTCGCTGGTAGTGGCCTTCTTGAGCTTGGCCTGATACTTCGCCAGCTTCTGGCGGCGGTGCCGCCTTCGCTTGACTTCCTTCATTCGATTGCTGATGCCGCCCATGAAACTGTGCCTTTTCGGGTATTGGTCTGGATGGGCAAGACTCTAGGAAACGTAGCCCGAGGAGTCAAAGCCAGGGCGTGGCGGACGGGCGGGACGCCGCCCGGTTTGCCGCAGGGTTGGAGAGGAGGCGTCAACGGTGGCATACTCAGGCGGCCTGGTCCCAGGGAGAATATTTATGCCGCACCGCCTCGTGCTTCCGCGTTCCGTTCCCGCCGAATCCCGTCGCCAGTTTCTCGGCACGGCCGGGGCCGCCGCGATGGCCTCCGCCCTCGCGGCGCAGATCCGTGGTGAAGACGCTGCGCCCGCCGTGCACCCCGGCGGCAGCGACGAAATTCGTGTCGCCCTCATCGGTTGCGGCGGTCGTGGCGCGGGCGCCGCGGCCGACGCGCTGTCGGTGCCCGGGGCAAACCTGAAACTCGTGGCGATGGCCGACCTGTTTCCCGACCGCATCGAGATGAAGCACAAGGGGCTCCTCGACCGGTTCAAGGAGCGGGTCGACGTTCCTGCCGAGCGGCGGTTTGTCGGCATGCACGCCTACAAGCAGGCAGTCGACTGCCTCCGCCCCGGTGATATCGCCATTTTCGCCACGCCTCCGGCCTTCCGCGCACCCCACTTCGCCTACGCGATCGAGAAGGGGACGCACACCTTCATGGAGAAGCCGATCTCCGTCGACGGCCCGACCACGCGCCGGATGATCGAACTGGCCGCCAAGGCCGACGAGAAGAACATCAAGGTTGGTGTCGGGTTGATGTGCCGCCATTGTGACGCCCGCCGCGAACTCTTCGACCGGCTCCGCAGCGGCGAAGCGGGCGAACTGCTCGCCTTCCGCGGCTACCGCGAGCACGGCCCGGTGATGAGCATGGACCTGCACCCCGGGCCGCCGGACGGCATGAGCGAACTGTTCTGGCAGTGCCAACGGTTCCACAGCTTTCTCTGGGCGAGTGGCGGCATCTTCAGCGATTTTTACGTCCACCACATCGACGAGGTGTGCTGGATGAAGGACGCCTGGCCGGTGAAGGCCGAGGCCACCGGCGGCCGGCATGTGCAGGCCAAGATCAACGACCAGAACTTCGACAACTACGCCGTTGAATTCACGTTTTCGGACGGCTCGAAATTCTTCTATTACGGCCGCACCATCAAGGATTGCGAGCAGAAATTCGCTCTCTATGGCCAGGGCTCGAAGGGGGCATTCACCATCTCGCTCAGCGGCCATTCGCCCGCCAAATCGACGATCTACACGGGCCAGGAGATGTCCAAAGACAAGATCCTGTGGACGGCGCCGCAGCCCGAGAAAAGCCCCTACCGCCTGGAGTGGGAGCATCTCGTGGCGGCGATCCTCGCCGATGCGCCCTACAACGAGGTGCGGCGGGGCGCCGAGGCGAGCCTCGTCACCGCGATGGGCCGGGCCGCCGCCCATCTGGGCAAGACCGTCACGTACGAGGAAATGCTGGCCTCCACCGACGACCTCACCGCCGGCGTCGACGCCCTCACCGACTCTTCCCCGGCATTGCTCGCCCGCCATGAGGATGGAACGTATCCCGTGCCCATGCCAGGCAAATTCAAGTTTGAGTATCGCGGCTGATTCGCCGCCGCATGTCCGACCCGAACATCCCACCTCTTCCTGGAAACACGCATGTCCGAACTCTCCGAAACCAAGGCCTGCGAGCTCATCGCCCGGCTCTTCAAGGCCCGCGGCTACTCGATCGCCCGAAACCTGATGTTTCATGAATACGGCGTGTCATTTCACATCGACGGCTGGGATGCGAAGGCACGGGTCGGGTTCGAGTTTCTCACGAGCGAAGACGACGACCACGACGACCTCTCCCTCGCTGAATACAAGGCGCTGATGGATGCCCAGCAGCGCGGCGAGGTGTCGCTCTTCATCATCGACGAGGTGGAGCCGCTCTCGGCCGCCGACCTCACCGCCACGGTGCACGAGTTTCTCGACGAGGTCGCCCTGGCGGCGCGGGCACGGCTGACGGCGGCGAAGAAGCGGGCCGCGCGAACCGCCGCGAAGCGGCCCGTCAAGAAATCGGCCCGCGTCTCCACCGTGAAAGCCGCCGGCCGCCGCCCGGCCGCGGCTACCCGCGCCACGCCGCGGAAGAAAAGCCGCCGCCGCACGAAGTGACGGTGGCCGTGCCCGTCACGTCATCCTGGCAGGAGGATCCATGAACGCCTGGAAGCGAGCGGTTGTGGCGGTTCTCGCGGTGGCAGCAGGCAGCGCGGCGTTGGCCGAGAATTGGCCGCAGTGGCGCGGTCCGCGGAATGACGGCATCTCGTCGGCCAGCGGAGTGCCCACCGGCTGGTCGAAGACGAACCACGTGGCCTGGCGGGCGCCGCTCCCTGGCCGCGCCGGCGCCACGCCATGCGTGTGGGGCGACCGCATCTACCTCACGAGCAACGAAGGAGACGACCTCGTGCTCGTGTGCATGAAGGCCGCGGACGGCATGATCCTCTGGAAGCGCACGGTCACCACCGGCAATCAGGACGCCCGTTCGGGCGAGGGTAATTCGGCCTCGCCCTCACCCTCCACCGACGGGCGGCACGTGTGGGTGTTTTTCGGCACGGGCGTGC
This sequence comes from Pirellulales bacterium, assembly GCA_044234625.1. Lineage (GTDB taxonomy): Bacteria > Planctomycetota > Planctomycetia > Pirellulales > UBA1268 > CACORA01. The sequence goes on from JBIIIP010000112.1 coordinate 8,598, forward strand.
TGGCCTGCTATTCGTGCGACGGCGAAGAGATGTGGAAATTCGACGTGGCAGACCGCTTCGGCAGGCTCGACATCCAGTTCGGCATGACCTCCACGCCGGTTCTCGACGGCGACGGGCTGTATCTTCAATTGATCCACGGGGCGATGAAGCTCGACGACGACACCCGCACCGGCAAGGTGGTGAAGCTCGACAAGTCCACCGGCCGCACGGTGTGGGAGGTCGACCGGGTCACGGATGCCGCCTTCGAGTGCAAGCATTCCTACGCCTCCCCCTTCCTGTACCGCGACGAAAGCCGTGAATTCCTCGTCGTCCACGGGGCCGATTGCATCACCGGCCATGGCTTGGGCGATGGCCGTGAGGTGTGGCGGTTCGGCGGGCTCAACGGCCCCACGGATACAAACCCCAAGCCCCACGACCAAACCTTCCGGTTCGTGGCGTCGCCGGGCGTCGTGCCGGGCACGATCATCGTGCCGACCTGCAAGGAGGGGCCGACGGTGGCGCTGCGGGTGACCGACGAACTCGTCGGCGACTGCTCCGGCAAGAAGGGCGTGGTCCGCTGGATCAACACGCGGTCGCCCGACGTGAGCACGCCGCTGGTCGCCGACGGCCTCGTCTACCTGCTCCACAAGGACGGCAAGCTCCAGTGCGTGGAGCTCGACACCGGTGCGGAGGTCTACACGCAGCGCACGCACACGGGCCAGCATCGCACCAGCCCGCTGCTCGTCGACGGCCGGATCTACTTCGGGTCCAACGACGGCTGGGTCACGATCGTCCGCGCCGGCCGCGACTTCGAGATCCTCGACTCGATCGACTTCGGGGAGGCGATCACGGCATCACTCCTCGTGGCCGACGACGTGCTCTACGTGCGGTCTTACGAGGCCCTGTACGCGATCGACGCGCCGTGACCTTCAGCGGAAGAAGTCTTCCATGCCCGTGCGTCTGCGGGCCATGCTCGACAGCATGTCGA
>JBIIIP010000093.1:0-12077 GCA_044234625.1 Pirellulales bacterium
CGCCAGCGTCGCCAGCGTGATCCAGCGGATCAACTCCTCGCGGGCCTTAGGCACGATCGGCAGCGACAAAAAGGCCGCGACGGCCGCCGGCAGAAAGACGAGCAACGACAGGGGCCAGAGGGCGGGCTGGGTGAGCGTTTCAACCATGACAGGCTTTCGGGGAACGGGCTGTGAAGGGTGAGCGGGCCAAGCGAACGAATGGAATCATCAACCGGCGAGTGAAGACCGGAACAGGATACTGGCGAGCACGAACAGGGCGACCGTGCCGACCACGATGAACATCACGTATTGCCGAAGCCGGCCGGTCTGCAGCCGCTTGAGCTCCATGCCGGCGGTCCACGTGGCGGAGGCGGTGGCGTTCACTAGGCCATCCACGAGCGTGCGGTCGATCCAGGCGTCGATGCCGGCCAACTGGCGGGCCGACCAGGCGATGCCGTCGATGAGGCGATCGATCACGTTGCGGTCGAAGCCCGCCGCGAACTTCGCGATACCGAGCACCGGCAGCACGAAGACCGCGTGGTAGAGCTCATCGACATACCAACGGTTCGTCAGGAATGAGTAGACGGGCTTGAACACGCCCGCCACCAGAGCCGGCGAGAGGATCCTCCACAGATACATCACCGCCGCCAGGGCCACGCCGGCCAAGGCCGTGCAGAAGGCGGTCATCGTGGCCGCGGCATGGATCGCCGGCGCGTGGCTTTCGTGCTCGGCAGGGTAAGTGAGGCTGCCGAACACGAAGCCCCCGGTAAGGGTCGCTTCCGTTCCCGCCGGCCGTGCCTGCTCGAGGAGGTTCGCCAGACCAAAGCCTCCCGGCATCGTCCAGCCGGCGACGGCGGCCAGCACGGCCAGGGCCACCAGCGGCCACACCATCACCCGAGGCGACTCGTGGGCATGCTCGGCCACGTGGTGATCCCGCGGCGTCCCGGCGAAGGTCATGAACCACAGGCGAAACATGTAGAACGCCGTCAGGAAGGCGCCCCCGGCCACGGCCAGGAAGAGGATCGAGTGGGCCGGGTTGGCACGGGCGAAGGACAGCGCCTGGGCGAGGATGGCGTCCTTCGAGTAATAGCCCGACAGGCCGATGACGAACGGCACGCCCGCGCCGATGATCGCCAGGCAGCCGACGAGCATCGTGCCGGCCGTCCACGGCATCACCTTGGCGAGCCCGCCCATCTTCCGCATGTCGTTGGTGTGACAGGCATGGATCACCGACCCCGAACAGAGAAACAACAGGCTCTTGAAAAAAGCATGCGTCACGAGATGGAAGAGGCCTGCCACCCAGCCGCCGACGCCAAGGGCGAGCATCATGTAGCCGAGCTGGCTGACCGTCGAATAGGCGAGCACCCGCTTGATGTCGTTGGCCACCAGCGCGATCGTGGCCGCGATGAACAGCGTGATCGCCCCGACGTAGGCGATGACGAGGAGCACGTCCGGCGTGAGAACGGGATAAAAACGGCCCACGAGGTAGACACCGGCCGCGACCATCGTCGCCGAGTGGACGAGTGCCGAAACCGGCGTGGGGCCCTCCATGGCGTCGGGCAGCCAGACGAAGAGCGGCACCTGGGCACTCTTGCCGACGCACCCGCAGAAGATGCCGACCCCGGCCACGAACAACAGCCACCGGCCGAGACCCATGGTCCGCCAATCGGCCAACTGGCTGGCGATCTCGCTCGCCCCGTCGGCCGGTCGGCTGGCATGGTCGACTGCGATCTGGGCGACCCGGTCAGCGGCGGCGAATTTGACCATCCCATCCGGCACCCGCTGCGAGTGGCCCTCGGCGGCAGGCCGGACGAGGCTGAACAGGCCGGGACGGTCAACGGAGCGGCCATCTGCACCATGCGCGCTCACGTCGCCGAAATGCAGCGTGCCGAGCGCTCCCCAGAGGGCCATCAATCCGATGAGCATGCCGAAGTCGCCCACGCGATTGACGATGAACGCCTTGTTCGCGGCGGTGGAAGCGCTCTTTCGCTCGTAATAGAAACCGATGAGAAACCACGAGCAGATGCCCACCAATTCCCAGAAGATGAACACCATCGCCAGATTGCCGGCGATCACGATCCCGAGCATCGAGAAGCAGAACAGCGACAGCGCCTGGAAAAAGCGGGGGAAGCGGCCCGGGCGATGGAGATGGCCGCCCGCCGAAAGGTGGACCTCGTGGTCGGTGACGTCGTGCAACTCGTCGTGCATGTAACCAGAGGCGTAGAAGTGGATACACGTGGCGATGAAGGTCACGACAACGAACATGAGGATCGTCAGGGCGTCGATGTACCAGCCGATCGTGAGCCGCAGGTCGCCGCCCTGATACAGCGTGTACCAATCGCCGGTCAGCGCCGCGACGGACCCATGAATGGCGTGCCCGGGGTCGACACCGTGGCTTCCATCACTGACATGGCCGCCGCCACCGTGGTCATCGTGCCCGCCGTGGTCAACCGCCACGACGGGATGCGCCGCCAGCCATTGGCTCGCGGCAACCAGCGACAAGGCCAGCGACGTCACGATCGCCGCGGTCGCCACCGAGGCGGCATGCTTGCCGTGGTGCCCCATCCGCGGCCCGAAAAACAAAATGGCGATGAACGACGCCAGGGGCGCCAGCCAGGCGAGCCCGAGGAGCGTGGGAAGTGAGGTGGAGAGATCCATGATTGCGTGACCGGCGCGAGCTGGTCAGCCCTTCAAGTCGTCGGCCCGGTCGATGTCGACGGTGGCGTGGTTGTTGTAGAAGTTGAGCGTGATGGCCAGGGCGACGGCCGCCTCCGCGGCCGCCAGGAGAATGACGAACAACGCGATGACCTGCCCATCCAAGCCAAGCGACCGGACGCCCTCGCCCTGCAGGTAGGGCGAGGCGAAGGCGACGAAATTCACGTTGGCGCCGTTGAGCACCAACTCGATGCCCATGAGCACGCCGAGGGCGTTGCGCTTCATCGCCATGCAGGCGACGCCCGAGACGAAGAGGATCGCCCCGACGACGAGATAGTGGGCGACGCTCACCGGCTGGCTCAGCAATCCGCCGAACAGCGGCACCACGCCGGCCGGAAGAAGAACGCACGCGCTCATGACGCCCCCCCCGTGAGCACCGACGCTCCGCGGCCCGCGCCACGGCCGACGGCGGCATGCTCGGCCAGCGAAGCCGGCGGCTCAACCGAGGCGGCCACCTCGATTGCCCGCGGGGTCTTGCGCCGCTTCGCCCGGGCGAGGTAGGCGGCGCCGACGAGCACGACGAGGAGATGCACGGAAACGATCTCGAAGGGAAGCAGGTAGCCGCTCCGCACGCCGGCGGCCCCGGAAGCCGGTTCATCCACCCGGACGCCGACCAGGGCCATGCCCAGCGGCGTGGCGGAAGGCGCCTCGACCACGCCCTCCGCGGGGCGTCTCCAGGACTCGACCGACAATGCTGCCTGCATGAGCACGGCGAGCAGCGCCACCGCGGCGACGCCCGCCAGGATCCTGTCGCCCGCGGCGGAGGCCAGCGACACGAAGGGCGTCTGCGCCGTCAGCATGACGCCGAACACGAGCAGCACGAGGGTTCCGCCAACGTAGATCATGAGCTGCATGGCCCCGATGAATTCCGCCCCCGCGAGGAAAAAGAGCCCGGCGGTGGCGCCGAGCGAAAGCACGAGATACAAGGCCATCCGGACGACGTTGTCTGCCGCCACCACGGCCACGGCGAACCCGCAGGCGACGGCCGCGAAGAGGAGGAAAAACACCGTGTGCCAGTTGATCGCCGCGACGCACGCAACGGACGACAGACTGGGAAGGATGACATCCACGCTCGGCAAGGTGATCATGCTCCCACCTGGACGACTTTCTCGGGCTTGGCCGCCGCGCCGCCCGCTGCTCGACCGCCGGGTCCTTCCAGCCAGCCCTCGCGGATGTGGGCGGCGGGAAGAGACAACCCCGGCACGATGCCCCCCGGCAGGAACAGCTGCCAGAGCATGACGCCGGCAAACATCACCGCCGCGATCGGGGTGCAGTATTTCAGGCACGTGGTCATCACCTGGTCGATCCGCAGCCGCGGCAGCGTCCAGCGGATCCACATCATGAAGAGCACGCCGAGCGTGGCCTTGCCGAGAAGGTTGAACATGCCGAGCAGGCGGACGAAGTAGCCGGCGGTGTCGCCGGTGCCCTCACTCAATCCCGTCAGCGCGGCCAACGGAACCGGGCCGTTCCAGCCCCCCAGAAACAGCACCGCAGCCAGCGCGCTGACCAAAAACATCGATCCGTACTCCGCCATGAAGAAATAGCTCCACCGGAGGCCCGAATACTCGGTGTGGAAACCGGCCACCAACTCACTTTCCGCCTCGGCCAGGTCAAACGGCGCGCGATTGACGCTCGCCACGGCGCAGGTGACGTAGACCCAGAAGATCACGAACGTGAACGGATCATGGAACAGATACCAGTTGATCAGCCACCCGGCCTGCTTCTCGGCGATCGTCACGAGGTCCATGCTTCCCGCGAGCATCACTGGCACGACGACGCACATCCCCAGCGGCACCTCGTAGCTGACGACCTGGGCCGCTTCGCGCATCGCCCCGAAGAGCGACCATTTCGAGGCCGAGGCGTAGCCGGCGAGGATGACGCCGAACACCTCCAGGCCGAGAACGGCGACGACGAAGAACACGCCCACGTTGAGCCGTTGGCCGACGAAGTCGAACGCAAACGGGAGGGCGATGAACGCGCAGAACGACGCGCAGAAACTTACGTAGGGAGCGAGCCGGAAGAGGAGGCCGTCGGCCCCGTCGGGCATGAGGTCTTCCTTCGCCAGGAGCTTGATGCCATCGGCGAGCGACTGCAGCCAGCCGAACCGGCCACCCGTTCGCGTGGGCCCGAGGCGATCCTGGATCCGGGCGGCAATTTTCCGCTCGGCCCAGATGAAGATGAGGGCACCGCCCGCGATCACGTTGAGGATCAGCGCTGCGGCCACTCCCGCGGTGATCGTCCACGCCAGCCACTGCGGCAAGCCGACGGAGTTGATGAGGAAATCAACCATAAATCGCGGATTTCGCGGGCCAAACCGGACATCGTGAAATTTCGCACGAAGTTTGCCCTACGCAGGGCCTTTTCACAAGTACCGGCGGCCCAGCGGGGGTGCCTCCGCGAATTTCGCGGGCGGGCAACCCCGGGCCAGCACCCGCTTCCACGACAGACCGGAGGTCCGTCGCCACTTTTTGAGGGACGCGAGGGGTTGGCCGCTACCGGTCGATCTCACCCATCACGATGTCGAGGCTGCCCACGATCGCCGGCACGTCGGCGATCAGGCAGCCGCGGCACAGTTCGTGAACAACCGCGAGGTTGGAGAAGGAACTCGAGCGGGCCCGCGCACGCCACGGGATCGGCGAACCGTCTCCCACGACGTAGAAGCCCATCTGTCCCTTGGGACACTCGGTCTCCAGGTAGGCGTCGCCCGCGGGAATCTTCTCGGCCAGTTTGAGCGGTTCGCCGAGTGGTCCCTTGCACTGCGAGTAGCGGTCGATGGCCTGCCGGACGAGATCCATCGACTGCACCACCTCCAGCATGCGAACGAAGAACCTGTGCCAGCAGTCGCCGAGCACGGCATCGGCCGGCACCGGCGGGTATTCATGGTCGCGCGGGTAGTGGCCGTTCTTCATGACGGCGACCTCGAAGGCGTAGCCGTCGTACATCGCCGTGTAGATGCTCTCCCCGTCGCGCCGCAGATCCTGGTCGACACCGCTGCCCCGGAGCACGGGGCCCGACGTGCCGTAGTCGATCGCCATCGCGGGTGACAGCACGCCAATGCCCGCAGTCCGCTTCACGAAGATCGCGTTCGTCGTGAGGAGCGCGTGGTATTCCTTGATGATCGGCTCGAACTGGTCGAGGAAGGCCTCGCACCGCTGCAGCCAGCCGGGAGGAAGATCGGCGGTCAGGCCGCCCACGGTGATGTAGCTGTAGGTGAGACGGGCGCCGCACGCCTCCTCGAAGAGGTCGAGGATCTTCTCCCGCTCCCGGAAGGCGTAGAGGAAGGGGCTGAAGGTGCCGAGATCGAGGCCATAGGCGCCCATACCCACGAGGTGGCTGGCGATCCGCCCCAGTTCCGAGATCAGCACCCGCAGATGCCGGGCCTTCTCGCTGACCTCGTACTTCATCAGTTTCTCGACGGCCAGGGACCAGCCGAGGTTCATGTTCATGCCGGCCAGGTAGTCCATCCGGTCGGTGTAGGGAATCCACTGCCGGGCAGCGAGGTTCTCGCCGATTTTTTCTGCGCAGCGATGCAGGTAGCCGATGTGCGGTTCGAGTTCCGACACCACCTCGCCGTCGGTGCGCAGCACGAGCCGCAGCACGCCGTGCGTGCTCGGATGCTGGGGCCCCATGTTGACGAGCATCTCGTCGGTGCGAACGTCGAACTCGATGATCCGCGGATCGTCGTCAACCAGCTGTGCCATGCCTAACGCCCTCTGATGCCGTGGTATTCCAACGGCATTTCATAGTCCTTGCGAAGCGGATACCCCTCCCAATCCTCCGGGCAGAGAATCCGCCGCAGGTCGGGGTGGCCGGTGAACGAGACGCCGGAGAGATCGTAGACCTCCCGCTCGTGCCAGTCGGCCCCGCGCCACACGCAGGCCACGCTCGGCACCTCGGGCAATTGTCCGGCGACGTCTCCCTTCCAGCGCGGCAGCTTCACCTTGAGCACGAGGCTCGCCCGCTGCGCCGTGCTCCAGAGGTGGTAAACGAGCTCGGTATGGGGCTGCCAGGAAACCTTCGCCGCCTTTTTGGGATCCCGCTCGAACCAGTCGACCGCCGTGATGCACTGGACCGAGTCGAACCGCACGGGACTCGATTCCTTGAGCCACCGGCAGACGTCGACGAGGTGGTTGGCGGCAACCTCGATCCAGGGATCCACGGCGTTCAGGGTGTGGCCGACCACGCCGCCGGGCACCGCGGCCTCGAGCTGCTCGACGAACGACTGCCCTCGTGCGGTCATGCTGCCTCCTTGGGAACTGCTCCCGACCGTGAAGCGGAAACCGCCCGCACCCAGTCGAGGTCACCGCGATACCAAACGTAGGCGAACCCGACGAGGAGAATAGCGAAGAAGGCAGCCATGTCGGCCACGGCCGTGCGGGCCAGCAATGCGCCTGCCCGAGCCACCGACCATTCCGCCCGAGCCTGTTCCGACGAACGATTTCCCCGCGCTTGTTCGATGGCGGCGGCTTCCTCCCGCGAGGGCTGCAGATCCGGCACCTGGGGAGAGCGGATGCCGAGTTCCCGGAACATGCCCGCCGCCGCAGGCGTGAGGGACGCGCCGTCGGCCGTGGCGCTCACGAGCGCCGGATCGGCCAGTTGCGTTGCTTTTCCGAACACCGTGGCCCAGGGAAAAAAAAGGGCCACTTCGACATCGAAAATGATGAACAGCAGGGCCACGACGTAGAACCGCAGGTCGAACTGCACGAAGCTCGAACCGATGGCCGGCTCGCCGCATTCATAGACCTCCAGTTTCTCCTTGTTCGGCAGCCGCGGCCGCACCAGCCAGCCCACAAGCAGGTTGACGGCGAGAAACGCGCCGCCGAGGGCAACGAACAAGGCCACGTATCCGGCGACGAGAACGGGATCTGTCATGGGAGGGACGAAGGGCGATGAAAGGGAGGTGGACGGAACCCGCGGTCTATTGGTTGGGTCCGCCGTGGACGGGTTCGACGATGACCTTGGATGCCGCGACAGCCGTCGGGTTGAGCGACGATCGGCCCCAGGCGATCTCCACGGGCAGCCGGGCGAAATCCACGATCGTGCCGTCGCGGCTGTAGCAACTGAGATCCAGCGTCGAACCCATGAAGATGCAGTCGACCGGGCAGGGCTCGACGCACAGCGCACAGAACATGCACTTTGAATAGTCGATGGCGAAGCCGGTCACCTGGAAGCCCTTGCCGTTGGTGACCCGCTCCTTGCCGATGTAGATGCAGTCGACCGGGCAAGCCTTGGCGCACTGGTCGCAGGCGATGCATGTCGTGAGATCGTAGCGGTGGAAGCCGCGATACCGGGCCGCCACCGGTGCGGGTAGTTCCGGATACTCGAAGTGCTCCGTGAACGTCCGCCGCTTGGGGTCGTAGGTGCTGCCGAAAATCCGCAGCGTGACGAGCATGCCCTCCAGCACGGTGCCGACAGCCGTGACGAGGTTTCGAAACCACTCTCTCATTCGTGCTCTCTCAACCGTGCATACCCGCCGGAGTTCCGAACCCGGATCGCACCCGACCGATCGAACCCGCTTGGACGTGGCGAGTATATCGTTGGTCTGCGGGAGTATAGGGTGCCCGTCTGGGCCAACAAGCGTTGGCGGCCGCGCGGCCGCCAACTGTCCGCAGGCCAGGTCCCATGCGGCTGGCAGGGCATCAAATCCCACGGTCACTGTTTACGGCCCCCTTGGCCCATTCGCTGCCCCCCCGACAGGACGGCCGAGGCTGCCGGTTGACGAATCCCGGAAGATCGGTAGGATTGGGGGGTTTCAGAGATTTCGGGATTCGTGCGCGCATGAGTCTCTGCCAAGGAAGGTCGTATGCTGGTTTTGTCGCGGAAAAAAGACGAGAGCATCGTCATCAACAACGACATCACGATCGTGGTGGTCGAGATCCGTGGCGATAAAGTGCGGCTCGGTGTCGAGGCGCCGAAGGAAGTTCCCGTGCATCGTCGGGAAGTCTTCGACGCGATCGCGCGTGGCGAGCCGGTTGACGTGCCTTCCACGGCGTCGCCGCACAATGGGTCCGATGCCGGCCAGGGCGAAGCCGCCGGCTGACGCTTTCCCGAGCAACTCGCCCGTCCTTAGACCGGCTGACCCTTCCTCGACCGGCTGACCCTTCCTCGACCGGCTGACCCTTCCTCGACCGGCTGACCCTTCCTCGACCGGCTGACCCTTCCTCGACCGGCTGACCCTTCCGCCATCACCGGGTGACGGGTATGTTGAGTTGTTCGCGGGCCGCAGTTGCGGTTCCTGAATTGCCGGTCGGAAGAATCGGCCCCATCGTCTAGAGGCCTAGGACATCGCCCTTTCACGGCGGTAACCGGGGTTCGAATCCCCGTGGGGTCATTCCGAGTCCGTGCGGAAGCCGTCATCGGCCGATGCGGACTCCCGCCGGCGGAAGAATTGTGTGCTTTCCTCGAGGTGCCGTGCAGTGATCGACTCCCTGCGGAATCCGGTCACCGCAGCCGAGGCCCAGCGGCCGACGGCATACGATGCCGTGCTGCTGGTCTCCTTCGGCGGCCCGGACAAGGCCGACGACGTGATCCCCTTCCTCGAAAACGTGCTCCGGGGCCGAAACGTGCCCCGGGAAAGAATGCTCGAGGTGGCGGAACACTACTACCACTTCGGTGGAAAGAGCCCTATCAACGAGCAGAACCGCAGCCTGCTCGCCGCCCTGCGGGAGGAACTGGCGCGGAGCGGCCCCGCCCTGCCCGTGTATTGGGGCAACCGGAATTGGCACCCGCTCCTCACCGACACGCTCCGCGAGATGGCGGATGCCGGGGTGAAGCGTGCCATCGCTTTCGTGACGAGTGGATTCAGTTGCTACTCGGGCTGTCGGCAATACCGGGAAAACATCGCCGCCGCCCTGGAGCCGCTCGGACCGCGGGCGCCCGCGGTCGACAAGATTCGCGTGTTCTTCAACCATCCGGGCTTCATCGGGCCGATGGCCCGCAATGTTCGCGCCGCGGTCGATGCCCTGGGCGGCTCCGCCGACACCCCCGTGCTGTTCACGGCCCACAGCATCCCGGCATCGATGGCCGACACATCGCGGTATGTGCCTCAGCTCACCGAGTCGTCGCGGCTGGTGGCCGAGAAGGCAGCCGTGACGAACTGGCGGCTGGTTTTCCAGAGCCGCAGCGGCCCGCCAACCCAGCCCTGGCTCGAGCCGGACGTGTGCGACGCGATCCGCACCCTTGCCGGCGAGGGTGTTCGCAAACTCGTCGTCGCACCCATCGGCTTCATCTCCGACCACATGGAGGTGCTCTACGACCTCGACACCGAGGCGGCCGACCTCTGCCGGGAACTCGGCGTCGAGATGGTGCGGGCGAAAACGGTGGGCACCGATCCAGAATTCATCCGCGCGGTCCGCGACCTGATCGCCGAACGGGCCTGGAACCTCCCCGAGCGGGCCGCCATCGGCCTGCTGCCGGCCAATCACGACGTGTGCCCGCTCGACTGTTGTCCGGCACCGGCCGCCCGCCGGCCGGAGCCGCCGGCCGCGCGACCCACGCAATGAGTGGCTCATGCCGCGTCCGATCATCGCCGGAGCAGCCACGCCGCTGACGAACCGGCCGCGCTCGCTGGTGGTGCTCACCCACGGCTTCATGGCGAATCGCTGGATGCTGGCGCCGCTCGCACTGCGTCTGCGGCGGCGCGGCTGGCGAACGCGGTGCTGGGGCTACGAGAGCTGGCGGACCTCGGTGACCGTCCACGCCGCCGCGTTTGCGGGCGTGCTCCGAGCGGTGGACGACGACCCGGGCATCGATGTGCTGCACCTCGTCACGCACAGCATGGGCTGCATCATTGCGCGGGCCGCCCTCGACATGTACCGGCCGGCGAAGCTGGGCCGGTTCGTGATGCTCGCGCCGCCAAACCGCGGCTCCTTCGTGGCCACGGCGATGGCCCGCGTCGTCGGCCGGCTGCTCGCCCCCGTCACCGAGCTGACGACGCATGACGGCAGCCTCGTGAACACCACTCCGCAGCCGGCGGGCATCGAGGTGGGCGTGATCGCGGCAGCGCACGACGCACTCGTCAGCCTCGACGCCACGCGGCTCGACGTGCCCCACGCGCATGCCACGCTGCCGTGTCTGCATTCCAGCCTGCTTTTCCGCCGCGACGCGGCCGAACTCGTCGCCCGGTTCCTGAACTCGGGGACCTTCGATCCCCTCCCGCTCGGCTGACACCGTCAACCAGGAACACCGGCAACGAGGAGCGGTTTCTCAGGCATTCGCCAGTTCGGGCTGCGCCTGCGCCGCGCCCACGTAGGCCTGGCGCACCTTGAGGCAGGCCTGGCGAAAGGGCCCGGGGCGGCTCACGCCGGGCAGACGGAGCGTCTCGATCGCGCCGCGCCGAAACACGAGATCCCCGCAGTCAAACCATTCCTGCCCCGGGTGAACCACGAGATCGATGGTGTCGAAACGGCCGAGGTCGGTGTATTGCTCCACCTGCCCCTTCAGCCCACGCTCGATCGACACGCGCCGATTCGTCAGCCGATACCGCCGCAGCGCCCAGGGCATGCGCAACGAAAAATAGAGGGCCAGACCGAACGGCACCGTTGCCAGCAGTGCCACGCGCCCGATCGAAATCGGCCCCACGCCAGATTTGATCCGATAAAGGCGGCCCAACCATTGCCCCAGGGCGGTCGATCCGACCGACGGCCACACTGTCATGATCGTGGCTTCCGCCACAGAAGGCGGGACCACTCCGGCGATCAATTGTTTGGGGGGGCGGGAAGTCGTCATGCGGGTATCGTACCCAGCCAGCGCGCAAAAAAAACCCGTCGGGGCTCTCGGCCGAGCCCCGACGGGTCACATGATCATTGTCTTCCGCAGTTCTTGCCGCTGCCGGATTGCTCCGGCGGGCAGTTCTCTTTCGGCGGCTTCCACCACCAAGCCTTGCGGCCCGAAGGTGGCGCGATCATCTCCACAATTTCTTGGCCCGACAGAACTCGCGACGAGCATCCTTGCGAACGCCCACCATTCACCCTGCCGGGTTGCCTTGGCATGGCCCGAAGGCCTGCCGCGGCGGTTTCCTTTAGAAAGGAGGTGATCCAGCCGCAGGTTCCCCTACGGCTACCTTGTTACGACTTAGTCCCAATCGCAGAGTTCATCTTAGACGCCTGGCTCCTTGCGGTTACCTCGGCGGCTTCGGATGCCCCCCACTTTCGTGGCTTGACGGGCGGTGTGTACAAGGCTCAGGAACACATTCACCGCGGTATGCTGACCCGCGATTACTAGCGATTCCAGCTTCATGCAGGCGAGTTGCAGCCTGCAATCCGAACTAGGGAGCGTTTTTTGGGATTTGCTCGACCTCGCGGTTTTGCTTCCCTTTGTGCGCTCCATTGTAGGACGTGTGCAGCCCTAGTCATAAGGGCCATGAGGACTTGACGTCATCCCCA
>JBIIIP010000094.1:0-11905 GCA_044234625.1 Pirellulales bacterium
GCTACACGCGGGCAAAGCCCTCCCTGGCCTTTGCCCGCTTGGTCGGCCGCAGGGAACGCCAAGGGTTCCCTGGGCCGACGGCTCGCATCCCTGCTCGCTCGCTACACGCGGGCAAAGCCCTCCCTGTCCTTTGCCCGCTTGGTCGGCCGCAGGGAACGCCAAGGGTTCCCTGGGCCGACGGCTCGCATCCCTGCTCGCTCGCTACACGCGGGCAAAGCCGTCCCTGAGGGCCTGGAGCGGTCGGAGGGGTGAGGAGGAAGTGGCGACAGACCTCCGGTCTGTCGAATTTCTTGGTCACAGACCGGATGTCTATGCCACGGTGTGGAGATCACAGACCTGAGGTCTATGCCACTTTCGGGCATTGCAGACCGGAGCCTTGCGTGAACGGTGAGGCACGGGGCTGCCCATGCCCTCGAGCGGGATATGGGAGGCGTTCGTCCGCTTGACCGCACGCGTAGAGTTGCCATTGCCCGCCCCAGCCGACATGCCTTGACGCGGCTGCGGGAAAACTGTTTGCTTTGCGCAAGATTTTCCGCCTCCGCACAAGCCCTCCCCACATGCTGATCGACGACTCGATTTCGCTCCCACTGGCTTTTCCCATCCCGCTCGCCGGCCATGCGCCGGGCATGGCTCTCGGTTGGCTGCCTGCCGCAGGCGCTGCTCCGGTGGTTGAATGCGTCGATGATCCCGACGACGAGGAGGATGACCTCGGCGACGAGGAGGATTTGGCTGTCGGCCAGCCGCTGGCCGATGAAGAATCGAGCTTCGATGATTTCGACGACGAATTCGACGACGATTTCGAGGAAGAAGAAAACGATCCCGATTGGGATCATCCTGACGATGCCGACGAGGAGCCCCCGCCAGCCAAAGGACCTGGCAAGAAGAAGTAGCCGTTTCGGAGGACGAGCATGTCCGGCCTCGACACCCCGCAGCCCGCCAAGCCGACAAAGTGGTTCGGCCGGCTGAGCCAACTCGATTTTGACATCGACTTCTTCGAGAAACTGCTCGCCCGCAACGGTGAGTCGCTGGAAGTGCTTCGGCTGCTGGCCGAGCTGGTGTCGAAAAAAGGCCTCGCGAAGCGGGCCGTGGAACTCGACGCCAAGGTCGTCGAACTGCTGCCCAAGGACTTCCTCGCCCGTTACAATCTGGCCTGCTCTCTGGCCAGGGCCGGCCGACCGGACGAGGCGATCGATTCGCTCTCCAAGGCGATCCTGCTCGGATACGACGACCTCGCCCACATGGACGTCGATCCCGATCTCGATTCGTTGCGCGATCTTCCGGAGTTTCGTGCCCTGCTCGGACGCGACTGAACCAGACCAGGGCCCGACACGGACGGCGCACGGATGCTTGACCAATACGACAAAATCACCGCGGCATGCGCGGCCATCACGGCCGTGTGGAAGCATGCACCGGCCGCCGGCATCATTCTCGGGAGCGGCCTCGGCGGGGCGGCTGCGGCGCTGGCCGACAAGGTCTCGATCCCCTACGAATCGATCCCGCACTTCGCCAAGTCGACGGCCCACGGCCATACCGGGCAGCTCGTCTGCGGCCTGCTGGAGGGTGTGCCGGTGGTCGTGCTCGAAGGAAGGATGCACGCCTACGAAGGCTATCCGCTCGCGCAGATCACGTTTCCCGTGCGGGTACTCCAGCGGCTGGGGGCCGGGCTGCTGATCGTCACCAATGCCTGCGGCGGGATGAACCCGCAGTATCGCACTGGCGACATCATGGTGATCGACGACCACATCAATCTGATGAACGACAACCCGCTCATCGGCATCAATGACGAGCGGCTCGGGCCGCGGTTTCCCGACATGTCGGCCCCCTACACGGCCGGGTTCATCGACCTCGCCCTCGCGGTGGCCCGCAAAGAGGATTTTGCGGCCCACCGCGGCGTCTACGTGGCCGTGACCGGGCCCAACCTGGAGACGCGGGCGGAATATCGCTTTCTGCGTGGCATCGGCGCCGACGTCGTCGGCATGTCCACCGTGCCGGAGGTGATCGTCGCCGTGCATGCGGGCCTCGAGGTGCTCGGCCTTTCGGTGATCACCGACATGTGCCTGCCCGATGCGCTCGAGGTGGCCGAGGTTGAGAAAATCCTCGCCGTGGCCCGGTCGGCCGAGCCGAAGCTGCGGGCCATCATCACGGCGGCTGTGCGGCACCATGCCGCACCCCGAGTCTGACGGTGCTGCCATGCATCGCCGCGACTGGATGAAGCAGGTGTCGGCCGGGGCGCTGGCCATCCTGGCAGACGGGTGGCAGGCGTCGCTGGCCCGCGCCGGAGAAGTCGATGACCGCTTCGGCAGTCTTGCGGACGCGGCGCTCGGCGGGGCGACGTCACGCGGCGCGTCGTTCGCCGACCTGCGGATCATGCAGACTGATGCCGAATCGCTGTTCGTGCGGGAGCGGATGGCGCAGGGCGTCGACGCCTCCAGCCTGCTTGGCTGCTCCGTGCGCGTGCTCGTCGACGGAGCCTGGGGCTTTGCCGCGGGAGACGACCTCACGCCCGATGGCGTCGCGCGGCTCGCCGGGCTGGCGGTGGAGATCGCGCGGGCCCAGGGAGGCTGGAGGGCGCGGCGGATCGCGATGGAGAATCTCCCCGCGCATGTCGGCCGATTCGACCAGCCGGTGGAGGTTGATCCGTTCACCGTGCCGCTCGACGAGAAACTGGAGCGGCTTCTCGCCATCAGCGGCGCGGCGCTCGATGCCGGTGCCGGCTATTGCCAGGCGGCCCTGCTCATGGTGCGCGAGCGCACCTGGCTGGCAAACAGCTTCGGCAGCCGGCTCGTGCAATCGCGCGTCCGGCTGAACCCCGACTGCATCGTCACCGTCACCGATCCGAAACGCGGCTTCGCGTCGCGGGACGGCCTCGTGCGGCCGGCGGCGGGGGGCTACGAGCATTTCACCGCGCCGGATTGGCAGGGCATCGTCCGTGCGGCGGTGGCAGAGGCCGGCGAGAAGCTCGTCGCTCCGGCCGTGGAGCCGGGTCGGCTCGACCTCGTCATCGCGCCCAGCAACCTCTGGCTCACGATCCATGAAACGGTCGGGCATCCGACCGAACTCGACCGGGCCCTCGGGGAGGAGGCCAACTTCGCCGGCACGTCGTTCTGCACGCCGGAGGCGCTCGATCGGCTGCGGTATGGCAGCGAGATCGTGTCGTTTTCGGCTGACCGCACCCAGACTGGGGGGCTGGCGACGACGGCTTTCGACGACGACGGCGTGGAGACGCGTGGCAAGGATTTCTTCATCGTCGAAAAGGGAGTGTTTCGCAATTTCCAGATGGCCGTCGGCCAGGCGGCCGCGATCGGCCGCGCGGGCTCCAATGCGTGCGCCTACGCCGAGTCTGCGGCCGCGTTTCCCCTGCAGCGGATGCCGAACATCTCCCTCGAGCCCGGAGCCGACCCGGCGGTCACGGCGGCCAGCCTCATCGCCGACGTCGATGACGGCCTGTTCATCGAGGGCGCGGGGAGCTGGAGCATCGACCAGCAGCGGAGAAACTTCCAGTTCTCCGGCGGCGTGTTTCACCGCATCCGCAACGGGAAGCTCGCAGGGATGGTCCGTGACGCCGCCTACCAGGGCACGTCGGTCGACTTCTGGAACGCTTGTGACGGCCTCGGTGGGCCGGCGACCCGCGAGCTGTGGGGGGCGTTCACATGCGGCAAGGGCCAGCCGACGCAGTCGGCGGCCGTGTCGCACGGCGCCGTGCCGGCTCGGTTTCGCGGAGTCAACGTGCTTTGCACGGCTGCCGACGGCAAACCGGCGACCGCTGCCATCGAGGGCCGCTGCCCGGGCCTGGGAGCACGTCGATGGGCATGACCGCCGGAGAGGCCAAGGATCTGTGCGACCGCGTGCTCGGGCTCGTGAAGGCCGACTCGGCCGAGGTGCGGCTTACCGACACCGACGAGCAGCACGTGCGGCATGCCAACGACGACATCTCATCCAACAGCCTCGTCTCCGCCCGCACCGTGCGGTTGACGGTGAGCCTCGGCCGCCGTTCCGCAACGGCCTCGACCACGATGACCGGTCCCGCCGCGCTCGCCGCGCTCGTCGAGAAGGCGCACCAACTCGCCCGGCTCGCGCCCGACGACCCGGAGCATATGCCGCCGCCGGAGCCGGCGCGGTTTGCCATTCCAGTGGCCTGGTCGGCTGCCACGGCGGCTGCGGGCCCTTCCGCCGCCATCGGCTGGCTGCGGCCGGCGATCGAGAGAGCCCGCGAGGCGGGCGTGGCCGCCGCGGGCTACCTGAAGAAGAGCGTGGCCCGGTCGACGCTCGCCGCGACGAACGGCTTGTTCGTGCACCAGGGGACGACGACGGTGGGGTACTCGATGACCGCCCGGACCGCTTCCGGCAACGGGTCGGGCTGGGCGAGCGGGCAGGTGAACGACGCCACCGCGCTCGATTGTGCCATGGTGGCCGACCGCGCCATCGGCAAGGCTCTCGCCGCGCGGAATCCGCGGCCGCGGGAGGCAGCGCCGACGACCACCGTGCTCGAGCCCGCCGCGGTCCGCGATCTCGTGGCCTGGCTTGTCTGGCATCTCGATCGGCGTCGCTACGACGAGGGCCGGAGCTTTCTTAACGGGATGGTCGAGGAGGGTGGCCCCCTGCTCGGTGCGGCCATTTTCGGTGACAAGGCCTCGGTCTACTCCGATCCGCTCGACCGCGCTGCTCCCTGTCTGACGCATGCCGACGGCCTGCCGCTGTCTCGCACCCCGTGGATCGATCGCGGCCGCCTCGGGGCGCTCGGTGTCGACCGCTTTTGGGCCGGCAAGCAGCGTCTCCCGCCGCAGCCCTGGCCCGGCAACATCATCATGCCGGGCGAGGGGAAATCCCTCGACCAACTCATCGCACCGATCGACGACGGCATCCTCGTCACGCGGATCTGGTATCTGCGCATGCTCGAACCCCAGGTGCCGCTCGTCACGGCCCTCACCCGCGACGGCACATTCGCGATCCGCAAGGGAGAGATCGTCGGACCGGTGAACAACTTCCGCTTCAACGAATCTCCGGCCACGCTCCTGCGGCGGATCATCGCGTTGGGGGAGCCGACCCGCGTGCTCGGCAGCGAGAGCGATCTTCCGGCCGCCGTGCCGCCACTGGTCATCGACGGCTTCGGGCTGTCGTCGGTGTCCGAGTCGACCTGACGCGGCGGTGGCGGTAGAATCGCGGCCTTTCCAGACCCGTTGTCGGCCGCCCCGCACCCCGCCATTTTCCATGTTCGAACCCGTCCGCGGCAGGCCCGACTTTCCCGTCCTCGAGAAATCGATCGCCGCCCTCTGGAAGGAGAACGGCACGTATCGAAAATCGCTCGACCGACGCAGGGGCGCGAAGCGATTCGTGTTTTTCGAGGGGCCGCCGACCGCGAACGGGATGCCGCACCCCGGCCACTGCCTGACCCGGACGATCAAGGATCTCTATCCGCGGTACCGCACGATGCGCGGCGACTACTGTGAGCGGAAGGCCGGCTGGGATACGCACGGCCTGCCCGTCGAGGTGGAGGTGTGCAAGGAACTCGGCATCCACTCGAAGGCCGAGATCGAGGCCTTCGGCGTCGAGCCCTTCATCCACAAGTGCCAGGAGAGTGTGTGGCGCTACATGAAGGAGTGGGAAACGCTCACCGAACGGATCGGCTTCTGGATCGATCTTTCCGCCGCCTACGTCACCTACCACCAGAGTTTCGTGGAGAGCGTGTGGTGGGCCCTGGCCGAGCTCTTCAACCGCGGGCTCCTCTACCAGGGGCACAAGATCGTCTGGTGGTGGCCGCAGGGGGGCACCGCCCTTTCCAGCGGCGAGGTTGGCCAGGGTTACCGGTCGGTCGCCGACCCGAGCGTGTATGTGGCCTTTCCACTGCTCGACGACACCGGCCTCCCCACCCGCCGCAGCCTCGTCGCCTGGACGACGACGCCGTGGACGCTCCCATCAAACCAGTTCGCGGCCGTGAAGCCCGATCTCGACTACGTGGTGCTCCGCGAGTCCGGAGCGGAAGACGGGCCCGAATACGTCGTCGCCGAACCGCTCGCCGCCTCCCTGGGTGAGAAGACGAAGAAGCAGTTCGACACCGTCGATCGGATGCCCGGCGCGGCGCTCGTGGGCCGTTCCTACATGCCCCCCTTCGACACGTTTCGCCCTGCCGGCGGGACCGCCGCGGCGGGCCTGGCGGAGGGCGGTGCAGCCGCGGTCGCGTGGCGGGTCGTAGCCGCGGATTTCGTCACCACCGATTCGGGCACGGGCGTCGTTCATATCGCGCCCGCCTTTGGCGAGGTCGACTATGCCGTGCTCGTGGCGGAGCAGGCGCGGTTCGCAGCGGGCGGCGGGCCGACCCTCATCAATTGCGTCGCGGCCGATGGCACTTTCACCGATGCTTTCGGCATGGGCAGCGGCCGCTTCGTGAAGGACTGCGACCGCGACATCACCCGCGACATCAAGGCCCGCGGCCTGCTCGTGCATCAGGAGCAATACGTCCACGATTATCCGTTCTGTTGGCGGGCCGACGCCGATCCGCTCATCCAATACCCGCGGCAGAGCTGGTTCATCCGCACGAGCCAGTTCCGCGACGAGATGCTGGCCAACAACGCCCGGATCGACTGGCTGCCGGAGCACATCAAGGACGGCCGCTTCGGCAATTTCCTGGAGACGAACGTCGATTGGGCCCTGTCGCGGGAGCGGTACTGGGGCACGCCGCTGCCGATCTGGGTGTGCGAGCACACCGGGAAGATGGAGGCCGTGCCCTCGTATGCGGCGCTGCTCGCCAAGCCGGGCGTGTCCGGCACCGACGTCTTTGCCAAGGCAAAGGCCGCGCAGCCCGCGCTCTCCGACGATCTCAAGGTGCACAAGCCCTACATCGACGCTGTCACCTACGATTCGCCATTCGCCCCCGGGGCCCGGATGCGGCGGGTGCCGGAGGTGATCGACTGCTGGTTCGACTCCGGAGCCATGCCGTTCGCCCAGTGGGGCTGGCCGCATGCGGGCGAGGCCGAGTTCGCCGCACAGTTTCCCGCCGACTTCATCTCCGAGGCCATCGACCAGACCCGCGGCTGGTTCTACAGCCAACTCGCCATCAGTACGCTGCTTTTCGGCCAGCAGGCGGCGCACCCGTATCCCCATCCCTTCAAGACCTGCATCGTCCTCGGCCACATGCTCGGCGAGGATGGCGGCAAGATGTCGAAGAGCAAGCGCAACTACCGTGAGCCGGCCGAGATCTTCGACCGCTACGGTGCCGACGCGCTGCGATGGTTTTTCCTCGCCGGCCAGCCCCCCTGGACGAGCATCCGCTACAGCGAGCGGGCGATCCGCGAGAGCGTGCCCGAGTTTCTCCTCCGACTGTGGAATGTCTACTCGTTCTTCGTGATCTACGCGCGGATCGACGGCTTCAACCCGGCGGCCATGCTGGCCGCACCCGGCTCGCTCGACCATGGCGACCTCGCGCGGGCGCAGGGCTGGCGGCCGGTATCGGACCGCGGCGAGCTCGATCGGTGGATGCTTTCGGAGCTCCATGCGACCGCCGCGGAAATGGTCGAGCGACTCGACCGCTACGACCATTTTGGGGCCGCGCAGCGGCTCTCCCTCCTCGTCGATGCGGTGAGCAACTGGTTCGTGCGCCGGTCGCGCGACCGATTTTGGGCGCCCGGCAAGGCCGCCCCCGGCCCCGCATGCAACCACGACAAGCTCGACGCCTACTGGACGCTCTACGAGACGCTGCTCACGGTGGCCCGCCTGGCGGCGCCGTTCGTGCCCTTCGTCACGGAGGCGATGTGGCGGAACCTCGCCGTCACGCCCTTCGGCACGGCCGTGCCGGAAAGCGTGCATCTCACCGACTACCCGTCTGGCGACGGCCGGCTCGTCGATGCCGACCTCGTCCGACGGATGGCGCTGGTCCGCGACGTGTCGTCGCTGGGCCGGGCGGCACGGGCTGCGGAAAAGCTCAAGGTCCGCCAGCCGCTCTCGAAGGTGGAGGTGATCCTGGCCGCGGCCACCTCGGCCGACGAAGCGTGGCTCGGATCGCATGCCGACCTCGTGTGTGACGAGCTCAACGTGAAGCAGTTCGAGATCTGCCGTGAGCCAGACCGCTACATCACCCGCAGCGTGCTTCCCGATCTGAAGAAGCTAGGGCCCCGGCTGGGCAAGGACCTGCCGAGGGTGCGCGACGCCCTGGCCAAGGCCGACGCGGCCGCGGTGCTGGCCATGCTCGCCCGGGATGGTGCGGCGACGATCGATCTGCCGGGGGGCGGCACGGCCCGCATCGAGAAAGACGACGTGATCGTGCGCACGACCGCGCGGGATGGCTGGGCGGCGGCGGAGAGCCCGCACGCCGTCGTCGTCGTGGCCAGCCAGTTGACTCCCGAACTCGTGGCTGAGGGGCTGGTCCGCGAAGTGGTGCATGCGATCCAGTCGCAGCGGAAGACCCTCGACCTGGAATTCACCGACCGCATCGAACTGGCGTTCGACACGGCGTCGGCCGACCTCCGCACGGCCATCGAATCGCACCTCGACTACGTCGCCGCGGAGACGCTGGCCGCCCGGGCCGGATTCGGCAGTCTTGCGGACGGCACCACCGACACCATCGATATCGACGGCCACCCCCTCACGATCCACCTCAAGTGCGCCTCCGCGACATGACCTCCCCGCTCCGCCTCGCCGTGCTCCTTTCCGGCTCCGGCCGCACGCTTGCGAATCTCCTCGAGTGGATCGCCGAGAAGCGGCTCCAGGCGGAGATCGTCTGCGTGATCTCCAACAGGCCCGGTGTCCGCGGCCTTGCCATCGCCGAGCGGGCCGGGGTGCCGACCTACGTCCTCCCCCGGGACGGCCAGCCCCCGGCCGCATGGAGCGACTCGATCTTCGGCGTCTGCCGGGCCCGGCGGGCGGATCTTGTGGTGATGGCGGGCTTTCTCCAACTGGTGGAGATCCCGGCCGACTTCGCGGGCCGCGTGCTCAACATCCACCCCGCCCTCCTTCCCGCCTTCGGTGGCAAGGGCTTTCACGGGATGCACGTCCACAGGGCCGTCCTGGAACGCGGCTGCACGGTATCCGGCTGCACGGTGCACCTGGTGGACAATGAATACGACCACGGGCGTATTCTTGTCCAGAAGACGGTGCCTGTGCTCGCGGACGACACGGCCGACTCGCTCGCGGCCCGTGTGTTTGCTGCCGAGTGCACGGCATTGCCGGAGGCGATCGCCGCCTTCGGGACGGGGCTGGTCGCCTCCTCACTCGGAAAGGCCGTTCGATGAGCCGTTCGCTGGGCAACATCATCGCCGATTCACTGCAATTATCGATGGGCTACGCGGAGCGGCTGCTCCGTGACGTCCCGAAGGACCAGTGCGCCCGCTTCGCGCGGGTCGGCGGCGTGGCGGTGGACTCGAATCATCCCGCCTTCATCTACGGCCACCTCAGCCTGTACGCGCCGAAGGTGCTGTGGCAGCTTTCCGCCCCGACGCCGCCGATCCCCGCGCATTTCGAAAACCTGTTTTCGAAGGATGCTTCCTGCAAGGACGACCCCGATCTCTATCCGCCCATGGACGACATCACGGCTTTTTTCTTCGAAGGCCATCGGATGCTGTCGGGCGCCCTGCGCAACACGCCGAACGAGGCTTTCGAGAAGCCCAATCCCGCCGGCGGCAAGATGACGG
The DNA here is from genome assembly GCA_044234625.1 of Pirellulales bacterium. Classification (GTDB taxonomy): domain Bacteria; phylum Planctomycetota; class Planctomycetia; order Pirellulales; family UBA1268; genus CACORA01. The sequence continues at coordinate 9,621 of JBIIIP010000094.1, forward strand.
AACGGTTTCCCACGCTCGGTTCCGTGCACGCTTTCTACTGCGGTGGCCACATCATGATGCACCTCGGGCAGATGAGCGCCTGGCGCCGGATGATGGGGCTCGGCTCTGCCTGATCGGCCGGGCGTCGTGTGAGCCGGATTTGTGTCGAGCGCCAGGGCGGGCTATGCTCGCGAAGCCGTGATGAATTCCTCCGGAAACACCCGCCGCACTTTCATGGCCACGACAGCCACGGGCGTCGCCGCCGCCATCGCTCCCCACGCGGCGTCCCGCGGGTCCGATGCGAAAGCCGGTTCGTCGCCGACGTTCCGGGATCATCTTTTCACCAGCCTCGGCGGCCCGTGGCCGGAGCCCTGTCCGCTCGACCCGCGCCCCCGCGAGGCCGTGGTGGTCGACGGGCGGCGGATCGAAAGCGGACAACGCGACGGCTACCGGATCGAGTCGATCGACTACTGCGTCGAGCCGGGCGAACGGGTGCCGGCCCTGCTGCTGATTCCCGACGGCGTCGATACCGCGCGCCCGGCGGCCGCCATCGCCGTCTGGCACCAGCACAACGGAGAGTGGCATTTCGGCAAGAGCGAGCCGGCCGGCCTTGCCGGCAACCCGATGCATCACACGGGTGTGGCACTGGCGAAGGAGGGCTACGTCGTCCTTTGTCCCGACGCGATGTGCTTCGAGGAGCGACGCAGCCCCTACCTCAAGGACGGGCAGTTCGAGAGGTTCGAGTTTCTCCGGCACGTCGTGGCGGGCCGATCGCTGGCGTGGAAGAACATCCTCGACATGCGGCGGGCGATCGACTTTCTCGTCTCGCGGCCCGAGGTCGACGCCGCGCGGATCGGGTGCTACGGCCATTCCATGGGCTCGACGCACACCTGGCTCGTGGGCCCGTGGGAAGAACGCCTGAAATGCCTGGTCGGCAACTGCTGTCTTCCCACCTATGCCGCCATCGAGCGCACCCACTTGCTCCATTGCTTTCCCAACTTCATTCCCGGCATCCACGCCCACGGCGACACTCCCGACATCGCGGCCCTGATCGCACCGCGGCCGCTCCTGCTCAATTTCGGCGAGAGCGACACCGGCTCGCCGATCGAGGAGGTGCGGACGGGCGTGGCCACGATTGCCCGGGCTTATGCGGAGGCGGGGCGGCCGGAGGCCTTCGATTCCTTCATCGAGCCCGGTGTCGGACACGTTCTTTCGCCGGCGATGTGGGAGCGCACCCGCGGCTGGTTCACGCGGCACCTGTCCTAAGAGACGGGCGGCGGTTGGACCGTGTGTAGGCTACCAACGAGGAGCACTGACTTGCAGCCCGCCGGCCGCCCCTTATCTTGGGGGAAGAGGTGCTCCCAGTGAATGGTGTCGCGTTTCTCATCTTTTCGTGCGTGCGTGTTGCGTGCCGGCGGATCGCTCGCGGGGCGGTGCTCGCCGCGGCCCTCGCCCCCTGGCGACTGGACGCCGAAGAAAAAATCACGATCTCCGAGAAGATCGATACCGTCATGAAGCAGGCCGCGCGACTGGGCGTGCCGGTCCTCGCGGTGGCCAGCACCGATTCGTGCCGCGAGGGGCCCGTTCTCAAACGGCAGCTGGCGGGCAATCCCGGTCTGCAGCCCTTCGTCGGCCGGTTCGCGGTGGTCGAGCTCAGGATGAGCGGCGACGACAAATGGGACTGGCTTCGCTGGCAGGATCACTTCGACACCCATCGCCGCAACACGCCGCAGGTGTTTGTGGTCCGCGCCGATGGCAGAATGACGTTCTCCGGTGATCCGCCGGCTAACCTGGCCGCGTTCCTCCGCGAGCAACTCGACCGCAGCGGCCAGCCGATTGCATCGCGGCAGGCCGAGCAGTTCGAAGCCCAGTTGCGGTCGGCAGCCCGGCTCCAAGCGGCTGGTGACTTGGCCGGGGCGGTGGGAGCCGTGATGCCCGCCGTGCGGATGCCGAGTTTCGCCCAGCCCGTTGTGGACAGCATCGCCTTCCGTGCGAAGTTGGGCAAGGGACTGCTTGACCGCATCGAGCTGGTGGCGGGGCCACCGGCCGCCGGTGAGCCAGCGTCGGCCGCGGATCAGCTTGCCGCGATGGAGGAGGTCGTCGCCGCAGCCGAGCAGTTCGGCGCGACGCTGCCCGACGTGGCCCGGGCTGCGAACAAGCGACTTGCGGAACTCAGTCGCGATGCGGCCGGCAAGGAGGTGGTGCGTCAGGCCCAGCTCCTGCATCGCGCCGCGATGGCCACGCGCCGTGCGCCGGACCGCGGTCTCGCGCTCTACCAGCAGATCATCGCCACGGATGAGGACTCA
>JBIIIP010000168.1:0-2585 GCA_044234625.1 Pirellulales bacterium
ATCCATGCGCGGTTTCATCCGCGTGGCTGACGGCTCATACGGGTCACGCTTGAGCCTCGCGCGAAACGCTTTCCAGTGAACCAGACCAGGGGAGGGGATGCCCATGCCCCGAGAGCCGGGCTGTGGGAGCAAGCGAAGACAGGATGTCGGAGCGCAGCGGACACGCAGTGAGCGGATGCCACGAAGGCATCCGCGAACGTCCGGCGACGGGGCTGGGCGTTCCCGACCAGCGAAACGCGCGACGTTCAATCAGGAGCCGGATCACTTCGCCTTCTTGGGCGGCGTGAACTTGATCTTCTTGATCATCTCCACGATCTGGCCGTCTTTCACCTGGCCCGACACGGCCGTGATCGCCTTGACGACGTTGACGTAATCGAGCCCATGGTCGCAGTCGAGCTCGACCTCGGTCTTTTCCGCCAGCGCGCTTGGGCCATTGCCGGCGCCGACGACGCCCACGACCCTCTTTCGCAATTCCTCGAAGGTGCCCACGTCGGTGCCGTTCATCGACATCGACGCCAGCCGGCCGTCAGGACCAGCGGTCATCTTCACGCGGATCGGCGGAACCGGATCCTCGTCCGGCGTCGCGGTGGCGGCCACGCCGAGCGGCATGCGGATGTCGAAATCCCCCTCGGGCGCCACGACCTTGAGGGTGCACATGAAAAACGACATCAACTGGAACACGACGTCGATCATCGGCGTCATGTCGACGGCCACCTTGTCGGAGAGTTCGGATTTCCTGCGGGGCATGGCTATTTCGGCTCTTCGTATTGGGCCCGGAGGGCGAACTTCTCGAAGCCCTTGTCCTGGCAGATCTTGATCAACTGCTGCACCTCGCCCGTCTTGGACTGCCCGTCGGCCCGGACGATCACCGTTGCCGCATTCTGATCACGCCCCTGGTCGCGGATCACGTTTTTCTCGCGCTCCAGGTAGGCGTCGATGCCCGACACGGGCACGAGTTCTCCGGCGTAGATTACGTTGCCGTCGCGGGTCAGCTGCAGCGTGATCGGCACCTCCTTCACGCCCTCGACCGGCTTGGCCAACTGGCTGGACGGCAGCTGGACGCGATCATCCTGCTCGGCCTCGGAAAAGTTCATCACGAACATGAAGAACGTGATCAGCTGGAATGTCATGTCGATCATCGGAGTCATGTCGATCTCCGTGGTCGACGGCTCGCTCGACTCTCGCTTGCCCATGGCGGCTCACTTCTTTCCCATGTTTTGGAACCGCGACATCAGCCGCATCGCCTCGACGTCGACGTCGGCGTTGAGCTTCTGGAGCCAGTTCTTGAAGAGGGCGAAACACGCGATCGCAGGGATCGCGAGCCACAGCCCGATGAGCGTCGTGATGAGGGCCTGCGAAATGCCGATGGCGAGCTGTGCCGGCTTGGGCGCCGTTTCCGACTTGGCAATGACCATGAACGCCCCGACCATCCCGTCGACCGTGCCCAGCAGGCCGAACATCGGAGCCAAGCCGCCGACCAGCGACACGTAGCTGATCTTGTGCTCGAGTTTCATCGCCTGCTCACCCTCGGCCTCCTGCATCGCCTCCACGGCCGCGCCGTAGCCCGACTGGAGGCTGCCCATGCCGGCCGCCAGCACCTGGCCCATGTACGATTCGTCCGTCTTCGCCAGCTCGTAGGCCTGCTGGTATTCCTTGTTGTCGAGATGGCTCTCGAAAGCCTGTGTGAGCGCCGGCGGTATGAGCACGTCCTTGCGAATCTGAAGAAAGCACATCACGAGCAGGGCCACGAGGCCGAACGACAGCGCCAGAAAGACGATGACGTATTTCGGACCGAGAGCGTTGTAGAAGAACACGAGCATGCTCTCGCCTTCCTCAGCCGGCTCCTCATCGGCTGCTTCCTCGTCGGCGGCCTCGTCTTGGGCCACGGCCACGGCGGGCGTGAGCAGGGACGGCACGATCGCCACCGCTCCGGGGCCCACGATGGCGGCCAGCGCCAGCAGCACCCTCGCGACACATCCCAGCCGACCGGATGCCACGGTCGCCGCACACCGATTCACGCCCCACTGCATGCTCGTCTCCTTCGTGTAGTCACTCGTTTCCGACAATTCGTCGCCCGGGCTGCGGCCGCCGATGCTCTCTTCCCGGCAGCTCACGATGCCTTGGCCGGGGCGTCAAGCTTCCTCTTCCACGGGCTGGCCGGGTAACTGGCGGAGAGGCTGTCCCGTGCCTGCCGCGCCCGCTCGGGATTTTTCCCTTTTTCCCACAGTTCCGCGAGATTGTATAGAGCCTCCGCGTGGCATTCGGGCACCGTGTTGTAGACGAGGTCGACCATGAGGTAGGAGATCACGGCATCCTGGTCCTTGTCTCCGATCGAGCGGTACACCGCCCCCAACGTGGCATAGGCCCGGGCCAGCATTTCCTTGGCCTCGGGATCGGCGTCCTTGATGATCTTCTGCACCAGTTCCAAGGCGTCGGCATGCTTGCCCGCCTGCGCCAGGCTCCGGGCCTTGCCGAGGGAGGCCGCCTGCTTCTGCGCCAGGCTGGCTTCATCGTCGGCGGCGATCTGCAGGGCGTTGTCATACGCCCGGATCGCGTCGTCGTATTTCCCCTGGTCGAACGCCAGA
>JBIIIP010000020.1:0-32887 GCA_044234625.1 Pirellulales bacterium
CAAGGTGGCGTAGGCATCGCGGTCCCCCACGTGGCATAGACCGCCGGTATGTGGCTACACATCTCGACAGACCGGAGGTCTGTCGCCACGGTTGGGGAGAGGGGAGGGGCCCAGGGACTTCCCTCTCGGCCCTTTTGCCACCAAAGTGGCCGGGCGAGGCCTTGCCGAGGGCCTGTCGCGGATTTCGTGAGGGACACCCCCGCCCGGTGGCCGATGAGAAGAGGGGGCAGCGTCCCTTGGCAGGTGGGAGCACGGACTGGTATCCTTCATGGATAGACAGGGGTGTGGTCCGTCCCGGAACAAGGCGTTGTGTCATGAAATCCCAGCCGACACGCACCGGCCTGACGTTGGTCGAGTTGCTCGTCGTGATCGCGGTGATCCTGATGCTCGCGGCTCTGTTGCTGCCCGCCGTGATGCGGAGCCGCGACTCCTCCCGGAAGGTCGCCTGCGCCAACAATCTCAAGCAAATCGCCAACGCGGTTCACCAGTTTCACGGCCGCCAGGGATTTCTGCCGTCGTACTGGGGATCGATGTCGAGGCAGGGCGGGCATTACGGCGGCTGGTTTCTGCACATGCTGCCCGACATGGACAAACAGACGCTCTATGACTCGCTCAGCCCGCCGGCCACCGTTCCGCGGATGCGGGAAGAGCAGTTCATTGTCTCTGCCGCGGTGCAATCCGACCCGAATTATTACGGCGGTGATTATCAGCAATACAGCGAAACGTTGACGGTCGAAGTGCCGAGCGGCACGACGACGCTGGAAACCGTCACCCGCATGAAGAGCGTTCAGGTCGGCACGACCCCGCAGACGATCACCGAGCAGGTGCAGGTGGGCACGACCACGCGGACGATCACCGAGCAGGGGCAGACCGGCACGACCATGCAGGCCGTCACCGAGCAGGTGCAGGTGGGCACGACCATGGAGGAGATCACCGAGCAGGGGCAGATCGACACGACCACGCGGGAGATCACCGAACAGGTGCAGGTGGGCGTCTCGCCACGCATCAACGACGTCGGACTGCCGGTCTACGACCCGGTGTATGAAATGAGGACGCGGACGGTCGAGGAGCCTGTCTATGGGCCCGTGACGCGCATGGTCGAGGTGCCGAAGTACGAGTCGCAGACGCGCATGGTCGAGGTGCCGGTGTATGGTGCGGTGACGCGGACGGTCGAGGAGCCGGTGTACGGACCGCAGACGCGGACGGTCGATGTGCCCGTTTTCGAAACTCAGCCCGTCACCGAAACCATCGAGGTGCCGGTGATGACCACCTCGTCGACCACGGTGACGAAGGAGAGGCTCGTCAACGTGGCTGGATCCGCGCCGATTCCGGCGGTGTACGGCTCGAGGTGGGTGCCCGATGCCGTGAGCGACCCGGTCGGCATGAATCCCGCGTTTGGTGACCAGCAGCACAACGTGTCGTTCACCGAGCTTTTGTGTTTCAGCGACGTGAGCGGCAACAACATGGTGACACTGCCGCCCACCACTAACGGCAGCGTGTCGCGGAGTTGGGCCCTCACCAACTACCAGGCCAACGCCCATGCGTTCGTGAGGTTCGGTGACGTGACCGTCGTGACGGGGACGGTTTCCCGGGGCCCCGGGGGACGGATTCTCAATCCACCGGCAAGTTCCGGCGTGACCCCCATCATGAGCGACAGGACGGGCGGGCGATTTCCCCGGCCCACGGCGAACGTGGGTGCGACCGTGAGGAATTTCACCCCGTGGGACGTGTTCACGACCGGCACGGCGAACGGGCTCCTCCCGAGGAAATTCGAGCACATGCTCGACGGCCAGTCGAACACCATCCTCTTCGGTGAAGGCATGCGGCTATGCAACAACGGCAAGACTCCGCGGGTCGCCTTTCTGTCCGTGGGCCACGAGGGCAGTGAGCATGGCTTTGGCATCGAGCCGACACAGCATGAGACCGTCGGCGGCGTGGCGACGCCCATGACCCCCATTGGTGGCTTCGGCAACACGCTGATGTTTCAGTTGCGGCCGGGCGTGAAGGGTTGCAACAAGGGGCGGCTGCAGGCGAACCACGAGGACGTGCTGAATGTGGCGATGGCCGATGGCTCCGTACGCGGCATCAGCGCCCAAGTGAGCCGTCGTGAATTGCTCGATCCGGACGTCGCCGGCCGCACCGTCTCCGATTTGACCCTGCTTACGGGGGCCGGTGTGCACCCGGGAGGGCTCGGAGGCCGAACCAACTACTCCGACGGCGTGTGGGACATGCTCATGATGCCGTCAGATGGCGCCGACGGAAACGTGCTCGCCAACACCGGTGAAATCGGCAGGGAGAAATGAGCGGCGCGGGCCGCTCGATCACCATCCATCCAACGCCTGGCCATCGTCGATCCACGACAGGCGTTGCCACGTGCCGTACGGGAACGACGCGTTCGTGTCGATCTCGTCGCGGATCGCCTCGACGTGGCCGTCGCAAAAGAGAACGTTGACCTGCGAAGCGTGTCGGCTGCGGGGCGTGGCGTAGGCCTGGTAGCCCTCCCAGGGCTGGGAGGGATTCACCGCCGACGCACACGGCAGATTGTTTTGCGGCCTGTTGTTCACCGACAGGGTCGTCCACGTGCCCGACGCATTGTCGCTGTAGCACCCCCAGTCGCGCGGGTTGTTTGCCGACATGTTGAAGGGCCCGGAGGGCGGCCTGCGTGGGTGGAGCCAATCGGCAACCGCCGAGTTTGGGGCGGTCGTCGCGTGCAGAAACTGCATGCCGGCATCGTTGAACCAGAATGCCCCACGGCCATCGAACTCCGACACGCCCCTGAGATACTCTGCGACCGCAATCGTCCGCGAGGTGCCATCCCGCACCTGCTTCGCGGGCGTACCCACGCCAAACCCGAACACCGCCCGGCGGTCGTGGAGCCAGCGGGGCGGCAGGGGATGCAAGGGCTTTTCCGTCGGATCGCCATGGTTCATCAGGCCCGTGCCGGTTACGACGACGCCCTCTCGGACGCTCGTGCCGGAAAACATTCCCAGATAATTCGATTTGGCGAGCGTAACAGTGGTGGTGCGGGACAGCGATGGTGTCCACAGCGGTCCCGTCAGGGTGTCGGAGGGGCACAACAGCGGCCGGAGCGGCACGTTCGAGACGGCGGCATACTCGGCGTCGGTCGCGTGGCGGAGGTTTTTCAAGCGGAACAGCGGCCCGCGGATGCCGTCGAAATAAACCTGCTCGTCCAGTCGCGGCAGCAGGAGATGGAGAAACGTGGTCCACCCGTAAAAGCCGTGTAACGGCACGTCGCCCACAGGGGTCAGGACCGATTCATTCGACCGCCAGACAGACGAGAGCACACCGGCGGGAAACCGGCCAGCCGACGATTCGTAGGCAGTCAGGGCGATGCCCAACTGTTTCAGGTTGTTGGCGCAGTGCGTTCGCCGAGACGCCTCGCGAAACATCTGCAGGGCCGGAAGCAGCAGGCCGATGAGAATGCTGATGATCGCGATCACGACCAGCATCTCGATGAGCGTGAAGCCGCGTCGAGTGGGCCGGAACCGGGCGGTGGAAGGCATTGGGGGGTTCCCGGGATGCTCGCAACGGCCCCGTGAAGCATTGCGATGCGTCTGCTAGCATTCTATCCGCATGGACGGGAAACCCACCAGATCCGCCGAGCAGGCTGGGCGCCACGGAAGCCCGGTGCGTGCCATCGTGGTGATGGGCGTGTGCGGGGCCGGAAAGACCGAGATCGGCCGGCGTCTGGCAGCGGCCCTGGGCTGGGATTTCCGCGATGCGGATGATTTCCATCCGGCGGCGAACGTGGCGAAGATGCGGTCGGGCAGGCCGCTCGACGACGCCGATCGCTGGCCATGGCTGGATGCCCTGGCGGGGGTGCTCCAGGAAGCCGTGGCCGGCCACGGCCAGACGGTGCTGGCCTGTTCGGCGGTGGCCCGCCGCTACCGCGATCGGCTCGGCCTGCCCCATCCCCAGATTCGCCTCGTGCACCTCGATGATCCCGCGGGCGTGATCCGCCAACGGCTCGAGCGGCGGACCGGTCACTTCATGCCCCCCGCTCTGCTCGAAAGCCAGTTGGCCCTCTTGGAGCGGCCGGGGGCCGACGAGCGGCCGATCGTGGCCGACGTGGCCGCCACGCCCGACGAAATCGTCAGCGCGGTGCTGGCGGCGCTCGACGCGTGAACGGCCCCTGCCGTCGTGAGGATCGCTACGCAGCGTCGGGGACAAGCCGACCGGCAAGCAGCACCCGCACCCCCTGCCGCTGGGCACGGGCAAGCGTCTGCGGCGCGATCGCCTCGCAGGCCACGATACCGACCGCGGGCAGGCCCGCCGCCCCAAGCGAGGCCACGCGGCGGTTGAGCCGCTCCAGATCGTCGGTGTCGGCCGTGCACGACACCTCCACGATCAGGTGAACCGACTGCTCGCCAGCCCTGGCCGTGGCGATGATGTCGGCGCGTCCCAGGTCGTCGAGTTCGGCCTCCGTGAGACGGTCTTCCAGGCTCTCGACGAGCTCCTGCGGATCGATGGTGCGGCAGCGGCGAAATGTCCGGCCCACATAAGCCGCAAGGTGCCGCGACAGATTGTGTTCGAAGGCCCAGCCGTCGAGCCGATCAAGTCGAATGAGCATCCGCTTCTGGGTCTCGACAAACTCTCTCTGGGCGACGGTGAGCTCCGTGACCTGCTGCTCGGTGCGTTTCTGGGCGACGGTAAGCTCCGCAACCTGCTGCGTGGTCTGCCTCTGGGCTTCAGCGAGATCTGTCACGACGCCCGTGAGCGCGTGGAAATCGGCTCGATTGACGAGTTCGTCATGGGCTTCAACCACGACGTGCGCGAGCAAGTCTGCCTGTTTTTCAGGAAAGCCCTCGAGGAGCCGGTTGCGAATGTGCGGGATTGAAGCCATGGCTGCGCCTCCAAGGAGAAGCGTACACGACTGACAAAGACTGTACGGGTGATCAGTATTTTGTCAAGACGCCCGCGTGGCCGGCAGGGCGAGGGCCTTGCGGCGTCAACGTCAGCGGCCGGTAATCTCGTCCACGAGCCAACGAGCCCCATACACGACCTCGAGCGCGTGCTTGATCGCGCGGGCGCTGACGGCCACCGCCCGGCTCTGGTCTGCGGAATAGACGAAACCGGCCGTGAGCGACTGGATATTACCGTCGAAGATGATCCCCACGAGCCGCCCTTCGCGATCAACGACGGGGCTGCCGGAATTCCCACCGATGATGTCGGCCGTGCAGACGAAGTTGAAAGGCATGTCGGCGTCGAGCGCATCCCGCTTGGCTTGCCATGAGGCGGGCAGGTCGAAATCGGCCTCGCCGGCATGGGCTGCGGCCCGTGCGAAGGCCCCGCCGATCGTGGTCCACGCAGGAATCTCCCGGCCCTGCTCACGGTAGCCCCGCACCGTGCCGAAGGCCAGACGCAGGCTGAAGGTCGCGTCGGGATAGTCCGACATGCCGCGCACGGCGAACCGCGCCCGCGCGATCCGGTCGTAGGCCTGGCGATCCTGCTCGGCGAGGTCGTCCATGAGGCCGCGGTGGCGGCGGGCTTCGGGGTCGACCAGTCGCGCGATCCGGATCAGCGGGTCGCGGGAAGCCGTGACGGCCTCCACGCCCCCTTCCACCAGCCGCCGTCGCTCCGCAACGTCGAAGAGCTTCGTCGCCGCGACGGCCGTCGCGGCGCGGTCACGCGGCGCGAGGCCGTCAAGGAGCTGGCCGCAGAGCGGGTCGCCACCGCCACGCCGCGCGCACAGTTCGGCGAGCGCGTCGGCCAGCAGCTCCGCTTCGAGGTCGTGATACAAGGGGGCCGGCGAGTAGAGCGACAAGAGCAGCGATTCGCGGCCGGCATCGGCGTATTCCGGCAGTCGCTCCTCCGCGGGCTTCTCGTCTTCCGCCACCAGCTGCACGATCGTCTGCGCGACCCGGAGGAGCTGCCCGCCGCCGGGGATGCCCGTGCCCAGCAGTCGCGTGCGCGTTCGGGCGGTTGCGGCCGCCGCATCCCATGCCGGGAGCAGCGCACGAAGCGCCTCGTCCCGGCCGACCGCCGCCTTCAGGCCGCTTTCCTCGATCACCTTTCCTGTGAGCAGCCCCGGGGCGAGCAGTCCCTCGAGCGCGCCGCCCCGCGCCTTGCGGGCGTTCTGGATTCCCGACAGCCTGTTCTTCGCCCGCCTCGCCGCCTCGGCCCCGCCCAGCGAAAACTGCTGGAGAAGAATCTCCTGGCGGCGGATCGCATCCATCTCGAAGGGCAGGTGGTGGTCGCGAATCTGCTCGAGCGCGGCGACCGTGAGCAGCCGCTGGGTGCGGCCCGGATTTCCGGAGACGAGCACGAGATCGTCGGCGGCGATGCCCCGGTCCGACCAGTTCAAAAAATGTTCGCTGCGGGCGGGGCGGCCATCCTCCCAGACCCGAAACAGGCAGACATCGAGATTGAACCGCGGAAACTCGAAGTTGTCGGCATCGCCGCCGAAGAAGGCGATCGCCCGCTCAGGGGCCCAGACGAGCCGCACGTCGGTGTGGCGGCGGTATTGGTAGAGGTGGTAGACGTTGCCGCCGAAGAGCGTGATCACGTCGCTCCGCAGGCTGCTCGCCTCCTTCTCGCGGCTCTCGATCCGGGCGATCCGCGCGCGGCGGGCCGCCATGGCTTCGTCGAGGCTCATCGCCTCGCTGACGGCGGCCTTGACCTCGGCCGTCACGTCGCGGATGGCGACGAGCTGGTTGAGCTCGAGATCGGGTGCCCGGAGCTCCTCGTCGGGCCGCCGCGCCAGGAAGCCCTCGGCGAGCAGGTCGCGATCGGCGGTCGAGAGCTTGGCGATCGTGTCGGCGCCGACGTGGTGGTTGGTGAGCACGAGGCCGTCGCGGGAGACGAACGACGCGGAGCCGCCATTGTTGAACCGCACGCTCGAGAGCCGCAGGTGGTCGGTCCAGGCATCGGTCGGCACGAACCCGTGCCGCTCCTCCAGCTGCCGCCGCGGGAGGTCGCTGAAGAGCCACATGCCCTCATCGGTGTGACCGGGCCGGGAAACGCCCACGGCGGCGGCAATCGCCATGACAAGGATCGCGGCCTTCGTTCGCAAAGAGTGCATCGGACTCCATCATACTACCGGGAGCATCCCATACGGCTCCCAATGGAACCTCGCGCGTTTCGCTGGTCGGGAACGCCCAGCCCCGTCGCCGGACGTTCGCGGATGCCTTCGTGGCATCCGCTCACTGCGTGGCCGCCGAATTTCGTCGACCAATCCACCTACGGCGGATCGGTGCCCGTGCCTACGCTTGCTCCCACAGCCCGGCTCTCAGGGCACGGGCATCCCCCTCCCGTTTTCACCAATGGCAGCCGTCAACCGGTTCGTGCTCCCAGTAGGAAGCGTGGCCCCGCAGGCCCGGAATATCGGCGCGCGCCCCGTGCATTCGGTCTGCCGCCGCGAAACGTGGCCATCCTTGTGGAACCACCGGCTCCGGGAACAATCGATCGTATGCCGTGGGCCGGCTCTTCTTCACGTGAGGCTTCTCTTGGCTCTTTTCACAGCGTCGCCGCGATCATCCGCCGGCGCCGGCATCCACTGGGAATATGTCGTTCCGATCGCGACCGTCCACCTCCTCGCCGCCCTCGCCCTGACGCCGTCTTTCTTCAGCTGGAACGGCCTGATCCTGTCGGTCGTCGGCACCTTCGTGTTCGGCACGCTGGGAATCAACCTCTGCTACCACCGTCTCCTCGCCCACCGCAGCCTGAAGGTGCCGCGCTGGCTCGAACGCACGCTCTCCACGCTGGCGCTCTGCTCCCTGGAAGACACGCCGTCGCGATGGGTGGCCAACCACCGGCTCCATCACGCCCACTCCGACGAGCCGAACGATCCGCACTCGCCGCGGAGCGGGATCGCCTGGTCCCATGTGGGCTGGCTCTTCAGGCCGGCCCCGCAGCGAAAGACCTGCGACTTCTTCGATCGCTTCGCCCGCGACATCCTTGCCGACAGGTATTACCGCTACCTGGAGCGGCACCCGATGGCGATCGTCTGGATCTACGCGGCCCATGCGGCCGTCTTCTGGGCCGTCGGGCTCTGCGTGGGCCGCTGGCTGGGGGGCAGTTGGCAGGCCGGCTTTTCCTGCGCGGTGCAGTGGCTGATGTGGGGCGTGTTCGTGCGCACCGTGCTCGTGTGGCACATCACCTGGAGCGTCAACTCGCTGACCCACCTCTTCGGCTACCGCAACTACGCCACGGGCGAGGACAGCCGCAACAACTGGCTGGTCGCGATCCTGGCCATGGGGGAAGGCTGGCACAACAACCACCACCACGATCCGGCGAGCGCGTCGGTGCAGCACCGGTGGTGGGAGATCGACGTCACCTACTACGTGATCCGGCTTCTCGAGCGGCTGGGCCTGGCCACCGATGTGATCGTGCCGCGGCACGTGCGGAAGCGGCTCGCAGCAGCCGCCAAATCCCGGTAGTCACTCACCGGCGGAAGCGCGGGTCGGCGCGGTCGCCCTTCGAGAGCACGTAGGCGAGCAGATCGAGCACCTCGGCCTCGTTGAGGCCGTCGAGGAGCCCCTTCGGCATGAGCGATTCGCTCATCGGCAGGATTTCCTCGATGTCGTCCCGCGGAATCTCCTCGGCCCGGGTCGCGTTTTCGGGATCGGTGACCACGACGATCCGTTCCGGCGACTCGCCCACGATCCGCCCGGTCACGACGCGGCCCGACGCCGTCTGCACGGTGTTCGACCGATACTGGTCTGACACGACCTTGCTCGGATCGACGATCGCCTCCACCAGATCCCGCACCTGAAACCTGCCCGCGGCCTGCGTGAGATCCGGGCCGGTCGAGCCACCGTCGTTGCCGAAACGATGGCAGACGATGCACCGGGCGGCGGCGAAGGAACGCTTGCCCTGATCGAAGTCGCGGGTGCCGGCAGCGAGGCCTCCCTCGGCCGCCGCGAGCACGCCGTCGAGCGTCCACGCGCGGCCGGGCCCCTCGGGCGTCGGCAGCGGGGGCGCCACATAGGGCTTGAGCACCCCGACCGCCTGGAGGGCCAGCCTGTCGCCGTCGGACAGGCCGGCAAGGCTCTCGTTTTCAATGTTCGTGAGATACTTGCGAAAACTGTGGCCGCCACCCCACTCGCGCGTCTGCCCAAACCAGGCGTGGTACACGCGGCGGTCGGCCATGGTCCAGGCATCCTTCTCGTGCACCGTCCGCAGCACGTAGGCGTAGTGCACGTGGAGCCGGTCCCCCGGGCTGTCGAGCACATCCCGCACCCCCACCGCGTAGTCGGCGTTGCGCTCGATCCGCCGCCGCAGGGCATCCGCATCATCGCCGAGATCGATCCCTGTAGAGGCCGGTCGCTGGGCTGCGAGCAGCTGCACGAGCTTCGCGACGATTCCCGGCGCCCGCACGGCGACCAGCAGACTCGAAAGCTCGCGGTCGAGGTCGAACGAGCCCGTCGGAAAGATCGCCCCGAACCGGGCCGCGATCCGCGCCCGGCCGGCGGCGGGGGGCTCACCCAGCCTCACGAGCGCGAGCTGGTAGGCCCGCACAAGGTCGATCTTCCGCGGCTCGTCGAGGGCCGCCAAGTCGATGCGGTCGAGTGCCGCGAGCACTGCAGGCTGCGACGCCGGCTCGGCCTGCCGGGCGACCGCGATCGCGGCCTGGATCGCCGCCGTCGGGTCGGCCAGGGCGAGCGTGCGGGCCTGCCAGAGGTCGAGCGGCTGATGCTCCAGCGCGACGCGGGCGGCATAGCGGATAAACCGATCGGGGTGCCCGAGGTGTTGGCAGGCAAGCGAGACGGCCACGGCCGGATCGGCAGCCCGCCTGTGGAAGGCCTCGAGCGCATGCCGCAGGCCGCGGTCGTCGCCGCCCTTCGGCTGCCGTGCATCGGCCGGCGCGGTCGGCTGGGAGCCCACATACCGGACGCGGTAGAGCTCGCCCTGCCCGCCCCGGCCCCCCACCGTGAAATACATGGCGCCGTCGCGGCCGACCACGAGGTCGGTGAGAGGGAGCGGCGTGCGGGAGAGGAATTCCTCCTTCGTGGCCTTGTAGGTCGCGCCTTGGGGCTCCAGATGGATCGCATGGATCGTGCCGAACGTCCAGTCGCAGGCATAGAGGGCGCGCTGGTATTTCGCCGGGAAGCGGCCCCCATAGCCGAAGGTGACGCCCACCGGCGAGCCGGGACCGATATCGACGACGCCCGGAAGCGAATCGGGATAGCAGGCGGGCCACTTGCCGGAGCCACTCCGCCAGCCGAACTCGCTGCCGCCGGTGGCATGGCAGATCCGCGTGGGGCGATACCAGGGCAGGCCGATGTCCCACTCCATGTCGGAGTCGTAGGCGAAAAGCTCGCCGTCGGCGTTGAAGGCGATGTCGTAGGCGTTGCGGTATCCCGCCGAGAGGATTTCCCACGACGTTCCTGCGGGGTCGGTGGCGACGACGAAGCCGCCGGGCGCGAGGATGCCGACGGCATGGCCGCCGGCGTCCCACAGCCGCTCGATCACGAGATCTTCGTCCCAATTCGCGGGCAGCATGCTCGTGGCCTCGGGGGCGATCCCGACCCGCCGCTGCGAGGTGCGGATGCCGCCCATCGTCTGCGGCGGTGTCACTTCCTCGATGGCAAAGGGGGGCCGCGTGTGGTTGCCGATCGTGATGATCAGCCGCTTTCCATCCGGGGACAGCACGATCGCATGTGGTCCGTGCTCGCCGCCCCGGGAAAAGCCGCGGAGTCGCTCGACGGTGTCGAGGGAGTCGTCGCCATCGGTGTCGGTCACACGGTAGAGGGCGTTGTCGTCGCTGCCGCCGTGCCCGCCGTTGCGGACGACGTAGAGCGAATCAAACGCCCACAGAAGGCCCTGGGCCGCGCTCAGCGGCACGGGCACCCGCTCGACGACCGTGGGCCGCGAGCCGTCGAGGGGCGCGGGGGTGATCCGCACGAGTCCCTTGTCGCGCTCGTCGCTGGCGTAGAGCCGCCCCTGGGGATCGGAGGCGAGGCAGACCCAGCTCCCGAGCTCATCGCGCGGCACGACAAAGAGCCGCTCGACGGCGAATCCCTCGGGCACCACGAAGGCTGCCGGGTCGGCCGCGGCCGGCTCGTCCGCGCCGGCGTCGCAAGGCCGGGCGGGCATCGTCTCGACTGGTGCCTGCCACGTTGACCCTGCCGAATCCGGAGAAGCCGGCGACCCCGGTGCCCCCGGCGATCCTTGGCCCGGCAGGGCGGCACCCCAGGGCTATGGCCGGCAGGCTCAGGCAGAAACGCCAGCGGCCCACCGCGATCGGCCGTCGGAACGGAACAAACATGGGCATGTTCTCGGCGAAATAAGGTGCCCGCCATCACATCCGGGCAAACGGCACAGTGCTCTTGCGTTAACCGCGGACTTCGGTGGCTGGCACCTGCTTTCGACGCAAAGAAATGATAACCCGATCAATGGCAGTTCCGCAACGATTTTCCCGCTGATGATCATCTCGTGATCCGCTGGCGGCCGGCCGCACCGATCCGCGGGAAGCCTGGCGACAGACCACCACAACGACCCGCGAGACCGCCATCCGGGAGCGGCCGCTGCTTGCCGCCCTCGATTCGATCGACGACCTGCGACTCGAGCGGCTGCTCCTTGTCGAGGGAATGCTCTGGCAGTGCGTGAATCGCGAACGGTATCTCGTGTACCAACGGGCCTGGAAAGACTTCTACAAGGCCTGGCAGCAGGATCGAGTCGGCGAGTGGCCGACGTCCGAACCCTTCCTCCAGCAGCACCGCAGCATCTGCGACGCCGCCCGCAGGCACGGACTCCCGCCGGCGCCGCTCGGCGCGGTCGCGGCTCGGCAGGCCGTTTTTGACCGCGGCCGGGAGCGAGCCGTGGCGCTCGTGGCGGCAACGCTGCCGGAGATGGAGACCGTGGCCGTGCCGCTGGGTACCATTCTTCCATGACGAGCGAGCAGCCAACGCCAGCGGACGAGCCCACTCGACCGGCTGATCCCGTGTATCCGGAGCGGTACTACGAAATCCTCGCCCGCGACCTGGGCGAAGAGAAGGCGCGGTGGGCGCGGCTCCCCTATGCCGAGCGGATGAAGGAACTGGCCTGGTACCACGCCCACTTCAACACGCCCGACGACCTGTCCCCGTGGCCCGCCGAACTCGACGGTGGCGTCGATCGCGGCTGAACGGGAATCGTGGCTGTTGCTGCCTCATGCTTGACCGCAGCGACAAAACTCTCTCACCAGATCTGGGTCATGATCCGGGAAAAGGGTCGGCGATCGCCTTCGCCGGTCGTCAGCCCGGGGCTTCCCGCGGATCGGTGCGGCCGGCCGCCAGCAGGATCACGGCCCGCTTGCCGTCGGTGTAATACGGGTCGCCCGTCAGGTTGCGATGCGGCTGTTCGCGGGAGCAGTTGCTCACGCCCGCCACATAGCCCGCCACAGCCGCCCGCCCGCTGAGCATCAGGTCTTCGATCACGTAGTCGCGCGACTCGTCAACGTCGGGATCGATGCGGTGCGTGGTGAGATTCCACGCCCGCGTGGTGAATCGCACGCCGATGTCGCGGCTCACCTGCCCGACCCACACGGGATCTTTCGCGAAGGCGAGCGGCGTGAGCCAGAGCCGGAGATGGAGACGCTCGTTGATCGAATGCCGCGTCCGCTGCAGGGCGATGTCTTGCGTGCGGCCGAAGAGGTGCAGCGGACTCACCGGCGAATAGCGGTAGCTGGAGCCGAGGAGAAAAGCCCGCACCGTCTTCCAACAGGTGGCCAGCGAGATCGTCTCGCTCTCGTCCCACCGGGCCGCGAAGGCCGCCAGCAGCATCTCGAACGAACCGATGACCACGAGGTTGACCGGATCGCCGAGCCGCGTGCCCGCGGAGTTGGTCGTGGCCGCGGGCAACGCCTCCAGCTTCTCCACGAGCTGGTCGATCGTGCAGGGCTCGGCCGCCTCCCGCGGCCGGGCGAAGTCGCGGCCGTGGTAGTCAACCGCGATCCCCGGCACCGGCAGCGTGAACGTGAAGTCGCTCACCGCCTCGGTATGGGCGGCATCGCCCCGGGCATCCGCCGCCCCCGCCCCGGCGGCCGCGAGCGACTGGGCGATGCCGCCCACGCGCGTGAGCCGCACCCGCACCACCTTCGTGCCGAGATCGAGCGTGGTGAACACGAAACCCTCGGCGGTGGCCCCCGCCGGGATCGGCCCGAGGCGAAAGCCGCGGGCCCTGAAGAAATCGTCCATGCGGCCGTTGGCGAGCCAGGCCGTGACCAGTTTGAGCGGCACGAGGGCGAGGAGCGGCAGGAAGAGCCAGCCCATGGCGCCGAACGCCGAGAGCCGCCGCGCGATCGAGAAATGGTTGACGCCCGCCGCCTCCAGCGGCGTGAAATACTTGGGGTCGATGTTCACCATCTGCACGCGGAGGCTTTCCGGCGACCGGTTCGCCACCCGGAGGAACACCGGCTGGATGCCGCGCCGCGCCACGTCGACGCCGAACATCGCACGGCTCTCAGCCGAAGTGAGCACGGCCACAGTGGCGGCGGCAGCGCAGTCTTCCTGCGTCTGCGCCCGCTCCATGAACGCCCGCCCGCCGGGATCGGGCCGATAGGGCGTGATCACCAGGCGCCACAGGCGATCAGGGAGATGACGAAAAAGATCCAGCATGGGCATCCGTTTCCGGTATCCTGCCGACGATATTACCGGAAGCAAGAAGGAATTGACGGCTGCCATTCATGGAGACGAGAGGGGCTGCCGATGGCCTCGAGCGGGCTGTGGGAGCGAGCGAAGCCATGCTCTGCAGGAGGTTCAGCCAGTTCTTGCCAGCGGTCGTCACGGGCCGGCACGCGGGCCCTCCAGCGGAAACTCCTCCCTCGCCCGCGACAGGCGCCTGGTCCGGGAGCAGGCAACCGCGAAGGTGCTTCCAGAACAGTTCACTGCAATACTCGAACTTCTGGATCCGGCCGTTGTCGATGACATCGCGGACGAACTCAGGGTAGGCCGCCGCGTCGATCGCGAGCGCACGCGAAAAGCCATCGAGTGCCCGGCGAAGATTCTCGCGGCCTAACTTCCCGCCCGCCATAGTTCGCGGCCCTCATAGGCGTGCCGTCGGAATGCATCGTCGGTAACGAGCGAAAAATCGACCACCTGCGGCCGCCAAGGGACGTCCGATTCCAATAGCAGGTTCACCAGCCTGGAGACGCCGCCGGGAAGCGGCTCAGGCCCGCTGATGCCGATGTCGAGATCGCTCGAGTGCTCGCAATGCCCACGGGCCCGGGAACCGAACAGAAAAATCTCGAACCGCGGATCAGGAACCGCCGCGAGGCAAACGCGCCTCGCCTCATCCAGATACCGTTCCTCGAAAGCCGTCCGGGGACCGGGAGGCGTGCGCGTTGCGACCATGCTGCCATCATACCCGGCGCCGCCACGACAGGGCCACCCGGCCGCCTTCGGCGCGAGCATGTCCGCCGGGCTGCGCAGCCGATGTCCTCGCTTGCGCGGCCTGCCGTTCGTGCCCGGCTAACGCTCGGGCCTCGCGTCATGGTGCATACCCGTATCGAGCAGACCGTGCGTCAATCGACGAGCGCGCAGGAGGCCTCGACGATGGCGTCGATCTTCTCGTCGGTGAGCGCGCCCTTGGCGAACGAGTGATTGGCCTTCACCTCGCCCTCCTTGTAACAGACGATCGTGAGATCGGCCTCGGGGGCGATCTTCAGGTCGGGCGGGCCGTTCTCGGCATCCTCGGGAACGACGAACGCGATCCGCTTCAGTCCGTGCGTGGCGACGAAATCGGCTGCCGCCTTCTTCAGGCTCTCGGCATCGGTGCCGATCATGTTGACGAAGCTCGAGAGCTTGTCGTCCTGGTGCTCCTCGAGTTCCTCCTCGAGCTTCGTGAGGAGCTTGGCGAGCTTCTCGTCACCGGTGCGGGCGAACACCATCACCACGGGCCGCTGGCCCATCTTGCACCGGTAGCAGAGCGAGCGGCCGTCTGCCACGCCGTCTTCGGGGTTGCCGGCCACTTTCGTCACCGTGAAGGCCCCCACCATCTCGCCCACCTGCGGGCCGCTGGTCACTTCCGCGGACGCGAGGCCCGCCATGCCGAACACCAAGGCCACCGCCATCACACATGCTGCTCGCATTGCTGGAGACTCCAGAAGAAAATCGGGGAGGGAAAAGTGGCGGTGCGATTCGCAACGCCGGCTTGATCGTCTTGAGCAGTGAAGCGTATCGCAGGTACGATCTCGGCGGCAAATCTTTTGGCCGCGGGAACGTAATCCGCCTGTTTTTGGAGGGTCTGATGGCTCCTGTCGCCGCGGGTCACCGCGCCTCGCAGCCCGCCGTGCGGGACACGCAGCTCTTCATCGACGGCCAGTGGATCGACGCCACGAGCGGCAAGACCTTCGCCACGATCAACCCCGCCACCGAAGACGTGATCGCGCACGTCGCCGAGGGCGATGCCGCCGACGTCGACGCGGCCGTGCAGGCCGCCCGCCGGGCCTTCGACGACGGGCCCTGGCCGCGGATGGATGCCCGCGAGCGGGGGCGGATCATGCTCCGGCTCGCCGATCTCATCGAGGCCGAGATCGACGAACTGTCCGCGCTCGAGGCGCTCGACAACGGCAAGCCGGTGAGCGACGCCCGCGCCGGCGACATCCCGCTGGCCCTGGACGTGCTCCGCTACTACGCCGGCTGGGCCGACAAGATCCACGGCCAGACGATCCCCATCAACGGCAACTATTTCTGCTACACCCGCCGCGAGCCGGTGGGCGTGGCCGGCCAGATCATCCCCTGGAACTTCCCCATCCTGATGGTGGCCTGGAAGTGGGGGCCGGCCCTCGCGGCGGGCTGCACGGTCGTGATGAAGCCGGCCGAGCAGACGCCGCTCACCTGCCTGCGGCTGGCGCGGCTCGCCCAGGAGGCGGGCGTCCCCGATGGCGTGATCAACGTGGTGCCCGGCTTTGGGCCGACCGCCGGCGCCGCGATCGTGAAGCACCCCGGCATCGACAAGGTGGCCTTCACCGGCTCGGGCGAGACGGCCCAGGTCATCATGCGGCAGGCCGCCGACCAGCTGAAGCGGCTGACGTTCGAACTGGGAGGCAAGAGCCCCAACATCGTCTTCGCCGATGCCGATCTCGACGCCGCGGCGGTGGGGGCCCACGTGGGCATCTATCTCAACCAGGGCCAGTGCTGCTGCGCCGGCTCGCGGCTCTTCGTGGAGGATGCGATCCACGACGCGTTCGTGGACCGCGTGGTGGCGATGAGCCGGGCGCGGAAGGTGGGCGACCCCTTCGAACCGACCACCCAGCAGGGGCCGCAGGTCGACAAGGCGCAGTTCGACAAGATCATGGGCTACATCGAGGCGGGCCGCCGCGAGGGCGCGACCTGCGCCGCCGGCGGGAGCCGCGTGGGCGACCGCGGCTTCTTCATCGAGCCGACGGTGTTCACCGACGTGAAGGACGAAATGGCCATCGCCCGCGAGGAGATCTTCGGCCCGGTGCTCTCGGTCCTGAAATTCTCCGACACGGAGGAACTGGTCCGGCGGGCCAACGCGACGAACTTCGGGCTGGCGGCCGCGGTCTGGACCCGCAACGTGGCCCGGGCGCACGACGTGGCGCGGCGGCTGCGGGCCGGCACGGTGTGGGTGAACTGCTACGACGTGTTCGATGCCGCGGCGCCGTTCGGCGGGTTCAAGCAGTCGGGCTTCGGCCGCGAACTGGGCGAGCGCGGGCTCGACCCGTATCTGGAAACCAAAACCGTCACGGTGAGCCTGGAGTAGGGCAGACGTTCGTCTGTCGATCACATGGGAAGATTCTTCGGCAGGGTGACGACCGGCGGCGGCTTCCGCGCGGTTCTCTACACGTTCAAGAAATCCCGCCAGGCCGGCGGGCTGTGGAAATTCTGGAAGGCCATGCGGTCGCGAAACGCCTGCAAGACCTGCGCCCTGGGCATGGGAGGGCAGGCCGGCGGCATGGTCAACGAGGCGGGCCATTTCCCCGAGGTGTGCAAGAAGTCGTTTCAGGCGATGGTCGCCGACATGCAGGGCGGGGTGAAGCCGACGTTTTTCGAGACCTACTCGATCCCCCAGCTGCAGTCGTTCACGCCCTACCAGATGGAGCATGCCGGCCGGCTCGTGCAGCCGGTCGTGCTCGAAAAGGGCAGCCAGCATTACCGGCCGATCGGTTGGGGCGAGGCGCTGGAGCGGATCGCCGCCAAGCTGCGGCGCACCGACCCCGGGCAGACGTTCTGGTATTTCAGCGGCCGCTCCAGCAATGAGGCCGGCTTCCTCCTCCAGCTCTTCGCGCGGTTGTATGGCACGAACCACGTCAACAACTGCAGCTACTACTGCCACCAGGCCAGCGGCGTGGGGCTGACGAGCGTGGTGGGCACGAGCGCCGGCACCGTGAAGCTCGACGACATGGAGAAGTCGGATTTCGTGATGCTCATCGGCGGCAACCCGGCGAGCAACCATCCGCGGATGATGCGGACCCTGATGATGGTCCGCCGCCGCGGTGGCAAGGTGGTGGTCGTCAACCCGATCGTGGAGACGGGGCTCGTGAATTTTTCCGTGCCCAGCGATCCCTGGGCGCTCGTCTTCGGCGCCGAGATCGCGAGCACCTACGTGCAGCCGCACGTGGGGGGCGATCTGGCGCTGGTCTACGGACTGATGAAGCGGATCAGGGAGATGGGCGCGGTGGACGATGCCTTCGTGGCCGCCCATACCGTCGGCTGGGACGCGCTGGCCGCCCGGCTCGACACCCTCCCGTGGAGCGAGGTCGTGGAGAAATCGGGCGTGGCGCGGGAGGAGATCGACGCCATCGCCGCGCAATACGCCCGCGCGGAGCGGGCGGTGTTTGCCTGGACGATGGGCGTGACGCACCACCTACACGGCGCCGCCACCGTGCAGGCGATCGCCCAGCTCGCCCTGCTCCGCGGCATGGTGGGCCGACCCGGCGCGGGGCTGCAGCCCATCCGCGGCCACTCCAACATCCAGGGCATGGGCACGGTGGGCGTCACGCCCAAGCTCAAGGATGCCGTCTTCAGCCGGCTGCAGGACCACTTCGGCGTCGCCCTGCCCACGACGAAGGGCTACGACACGCTCGAATGCCTCGATGCGGCCGACCGTGGCGAGATGCGGTTTGCCCTGTGCCTGGGGGGCAACCTGTGGGGCGCCAGCCCCGATGCCGCCGCCGCCAAGCGGGCGATGGCGAAGATCGACA
The DNA here is from genome assembly GCA_044234625.1 of Pirellulales bacterium. Taxonomy (GTDB): domain Bacteria; phylum Planctomycetota; class Planctomycetia; order Pirellulales; family UBA1268; genus CACORA01. The sequence goes on from JBIIIP010000020.1 coordinate 18,110, forward strand.
TGGTCGTATACCTCAACACCTCGCTCAACACGGGGCATGCCGGCGGCGTGGCGGGCGAAGAGACGATCATCCTCCCCGTGCTGGCGCGGGACGAGGAGCCGGAGCCCTCCACGCAGGAGAGCATGTTCAGCTACGTGCGGCTCTCCGACGGCGGCGTGCCGCGGCACGTGGGCCCGCGGAGCGAGGTGGAGATCATCGCCGACCTCGCGGAGCGGGTGCTCGGCGGCGCGGAAGGCGGCCGCACGGCGCCGATCGACTGGCGGGCGATGAGCCACACGAGCACGATCCGCGCGGCGATCGCCACGATCGTGCCCGGCCTCGAGCAGATCGCCGACATCGACCGCACGAAGAAGGAGTTTTCCATCCCCGGCCGGGCCATCGACACGCCGCGGTTTCCCACCGCCGACGGCAAAGCGCATCTCTTCGTGCACGATCTCCCCGCCGCGCCGCGCGGCCTGCAGTTGATGACGATCCGCAGCGAGGGGCAGTTCAACACGGTGGTCTACGAGGAGGAGGATCTCTACCGCAACCAGACCCGCCGCGACGTCGTGCTCATGCATCCCGACGACATCGCCCGGCTGGGGCTGCGGGCCGGCGGCCGCTGCCGGATCACGAGCGCGGCGGGCACGATGCGGCACCAGACCGTGTCGGCCTTCGACCAGATCCGCCCGGGCAACGTGGCGATGTATTACCCGGAGAGCAACGTGCTCGTGCCGCAAGCGGCCGATCCGCTCTCGCGGACGCCGGCCTACAAGAGCATCGCGGTGGAGATCGTGCCCGACGAGCCGGCCGCAGCGGCCGCCGCGCCGCAGCCCGAGCTCGTCGGCGTGGGCACGCCCCGCGACAAGATGAATCAGTGCGGCTGACGTCAGAGTGACGTGCCGCGCGCGCTCCCAAACGTGGCGTCGCGCGCCCTCCCCACCGTGGCGACAGACCTCCGGTCTGTCGAACTCCTTAAAGGTCTAGGCCACGTGTGAAGCGGCCGCTATTCGAAGAGCGTCGGCTGCTCGCTGGCTACCCTCTTCCGCGGCTTGGCCGGCGATCCGCCCGCCGACTCGAACCCCAGCAAGAGGTCGCGGGCCCGCTCGATCACGGCCGCCGGCACGCCCGCCAGCCGGGCCACGTGCACGCCCCAGCTCTTGTCGGCGGCGCCCGCCGCCACCTGGTGCAGAAATACGAGCTGGTCGCGGTGCTGCTGCACGAGCACCTGCAGATTGCCGACGCCCGGCAGGGCGTCGAGTGCCGCCAGTTGAAGATAGTGGGTCGCGAAAAGCGTGCGGCAGCCGACGCGGGCCTGGAGATGCTCGATCACAGCCTGGGCGATCGCCAGGCCGTCGAACGTGCTCGTGCCGCGCCCCACCTCGTCGAGGATCACGAGGCTCTGCGGCGTGGCCCGGTTGAGGATCCGCGCGGTCTGCGCCATCTCCACCAGAAACGTGCTCGCGCCTCGGGCCAGGTCGTCGCCGGCGCCGATGCGGGCGAAGAGCCGATCCACGATCCCCACGCGGGCCCGCGCCGCCGGCACGAAGCTGCCCGTCTGGGCCATCACGGCCACCAGGGCCGCCTGCCGGATGAACGTGCTCTTGCCTCCCATGTTGGGCCCGGTGACGAGCACGAGCGCCGGCACGTCGGGTCGGCGGCGCGACGCCGGATCGCGGGCCTCGATCGCCAGGTCGTTTGCCACGATCGCGCCGGCCGGGAGCAGCGACTCGAGCACGGGATGCCGCCCCTGCTCCACGAGGAGCACGCCATCGGTCGTGATCTCCGGCCGCACCCAGCCGCGCGAGCGGGCCACCTCGGCCAGCGACACGAGCACGTCGAGCGTGGCGAGGATCTCCGTGGCCCGGTCGAGCCGCTGCCGCTGCCCGGCCACGGCCACCCGCAGCTCCTCCAGCAATTGCAACTCGCGGCGGAGCGATTCCTCCTCCGCACCGAGCACCTGCCGCTGCCGCTCGTCGAGCTCGGGAGTGGTGTAGCGCTCCGCGTTTTTCACGGTCTGCTTGCGGATGTAGTCGGCCGGCACCTTCGCGGCGTGCGTGCGGCCCACCTCCAGGAAGAAACCGAACACGCGGTTGAAGCCCACCTTCAGCGACGCGATGCCCGTGCGCTCGATCTCGCGGGCCTGGTACTGCGCGATCCATGCCTTGCCTCCGGAGGCGAGCTCCACCAGCTCGTCGAGGGCGGCGTCGAAGCCGGGCCGGATGAAGCCGCCGTCGCGGGCAAAGACCGGGCAGCCCTCGCGGAGCGTGGCCCCGATCCGCGCCGCGACGTCGGCGCACGGGTCGAGCCGGTCGCGAAGGGCGGCCAGGAGGCCCGTGCAGCCCGCGAGCCCGGCGATCACTTCGGGGAGGATGGCCGTGGCCCGGCCGATCCGCTCGATGTCGCGCGGGCCGGCGCGGCCCGACACCACGCGGCTCACGAGCCGCTCCAGGTCGCCGATGCCGGTGAGCTTCTCCACGAGCCGCGCCGCGAGACCGCGATCGGCCACCAGCGCGGCCACGGCGTCGAGCCGCTCGTCGATCCGCGGCTTGTCGATGAGCGGCGCCGAGAGCCAGTCGACGAGCAGGCGGGCCCCCATCGGCGACTTCGTGCGGTCGAGCACGCCGGCGAGGGATCCCTCGCGGCGGATGGCGCCGCTGGCAGCCGTGGCCCGCACCAGCTCCAGGCTCCGCCGCGAGGCCTCGTCGATTTCCATCCGCGTGCCCGGCCGCCAGGCGGCGAGCGCCTCGATCCGCTGCACGGCGGCGGGCTCGTTCTCCTCGAGGTAGGCGACGACCGCGCCGGCGGCGGCGATGCCGGGGAGATCGTCGGGCAGGTCGAAGCCCAGACCTTCGAGCCGCTGGCCGCCGAGGGCGCGGCCCAGCGCCGCCTGGGCGGTGGCGTCGTCGAACCACCAGTCGGGCCGGCAGGTGAGCGGCCGCAGCGGACCGGCCGAGCGCACCAGCGATGTCACGGCGTCGCGGTCTTTCTCGGCGCAGAGCACCTCCGCCGGGTCGAGCCGCAGAAGATGGTCGGCCACGTCGTCGTGCGGCACGACAGCCGCCTCGAACCGGCCTGCGGCCACGTCGATCCACGACAGGCCTACGAGCACCGCCTCGGCTGCCGCGGTGGCCCGCGGTGCGAGCGCCACGAGATAGTTGGCCCGCAGCGGGTCGAGCAGGGCCTCGTCGGAGGCGATACCGGGCGTGACGATCCGCGTCACTTCGCGCCGCAGGAGCCCCTTCGTGGTCTTGGGGTCGTCGATCTGTTCGCAGATCGCCACGCGGCGGCCGGCCGCGACGAGCTTCACCAGCTGCACGTCGAGCTGATGATGGGGAAAGCCGGCCATCGGCAGGGCATCGGGCCCCTTGTCGCGGCTGGTGAGCGTGAGATCGAGCAGGTCGGCGGCTTCGCGGGCGTCGTCGCCGAAGAGTTCGTAGAAGTCCCCCATCCGGAAGAGCACCAGTGCCCCCGGACACCGGGCCTTCGCCGCCGCAAACTGTTGCATCATCGGGGATGCCATGGCCGGAAATGTAGCAGCCTTTGACCGCCTTCGGCTTCGGGCGTACAAAACAGGGAGGTGCGGATGCCGATGAGAGGCCCCTGCGATGGGGACCTGTGAACCTGGTCAGGGCTTAACCGCAGCAGCCATAAGCAGTCGTCTCTTTGTGCGGAGGGCCTCTCATCGGCATCCGGCTGCCGCCGCGGGAATCATGCATGGCTGAATCGGCCGCCTATCAAGTCGTCGCCCGGCGGTATCGTCCGCAACGGTTCGACGAGCTCGTCGGCCAGGAGCACGTGGCCCGCGGCCTCTCCGGGGCGATCGAATCCGGCCGCATCGGCCATGCCTACCTCTTTTCCGGCGCCCGCGGCGTGGGCAAGACGAGCGCCGCGCGGATCTACGCCAAGGCGCTGGAGTGCGCGGCCGGCCCGGCCGCCGAGCCCTGCAACAGCTGCGATGCCTGCCTGGCGATCTCAGCGGGGCAGGATGTCGATGTCGTGGAGATCGACGCGGCGAGCAACCGCGGCGTCGACGAGATCCGCCAGCTGCGGCAGAACGTCGCCGTGCGGCCGGCCCGCGGCCGGTTCAAGGTCTACATCATCGACGAAGTCCACATGCTCACCCGCGAGGCCTTCAACGCCCTCCTGAAGACGCTGGAAGAGCCGCCGCCGCACGTGAAATTCGTGCTCTGCACCACGGAGCCGGAGAAGCTCCCGATCACGATCCTCTCCCGGTGCCAGCGGTTCGACTTCCAGACGGTCGATATCCCGGCGATCGGCCGCAGGCTGGCCCAGATCGTCGCTGCCGAAGGGGTGGCGGTCGATCCCGCGGCCCTGGATCTCATTGCCCGGCGGGCCGCGGGGAGCATGCGCGACAGCCAGTCGCTCCTGGAGCAACTGCTCGGCGCCGCGTCCGGCTCGATCGGCGTGGACGACGTGCACGCGGTGATCGGCACCGGCCGCGAAGAGCGGATCGGGGCTCTCGTGAGGGCGATCACGGCCCGTGACGCGCGGGCCGCACTAACGGCGTTTGACATGGCGCGGGCCGGCGGCGCCGATCCCGGTGGCGTGCTCGAACAACTCCTCGCGGCCCTCCGCGACGCGCTCGTGGCCAGCGTGGGCTGCGGCCCCGAGATGCTCCGCGAAGGGGACGGGCTGGGGGTGGATCTCGCCGCCGTCGGCCGCGACGCGGGCACGGTCACGCTGCTGGCCATGCTCCAGATCATCGACCAGTCCCTGGCCCGGATGCGTTTGAGCACCCATGCCGTGGCCCTGGCCGAGATGGCGATCGTGCGGCTGGCGACGCTCGAGAGCCTCGACTCGCTGGCCGACGCGATCGCCGGGGTGGCGGCGGTGGCGGGCTCCCAGCCGAGCCGGCCCGCGGCGGCGGCTTCCCGCCCCGCTGATCCTCCGCGCGAAAAAAAAACGACCGACCTGACGCCGGCCGCCGCCGTTGATCCCGCGCCGCAGGATGCGTCGGCCGAACGCGCGGCCGAGACGGCTGACCAGGACACGGCCGCCCCGCTGCCGGCCAACGCCTTGGGCGTGTGGAGGCAGGCGGCTGACGCGGTGGGCGGCCTGGCGGCCGACTTCGCCGCCGAGGCGACTGCCGCCGCGTGGCGCGGGCAGATGCTCGACGTCACGATCCCCGCGACGGCGGCCACGGCGGTCACGTTCCTGCGGCGGCCGGAGGCGGTGGCCAGCCTCGGCGCGGCCCTGACGAACCTCGTGGGCCGGAGCGTGAGGCACGCGGTGGTGGTCGAGGCGGCTGCCGCGGCGGTCTCGGAGACGGCGGGCGCGACGTCGGCCGCGGCGGAGCCCTCGCGGCCCCGCCCCGTGGCGTCGCAGGCGGCGCTGGTGCGCGAGGCGAGCGAGCATCCGCTCGTGGCCCACGCGCGGACGGTGCTCGACGCGGCCATCCGCAAGGTGGAGCCGGCGCGGCCGCGGCCGGCGCCGGATGCAACGCAGGCGACGGCCGTGGCCACCGCCCCCGATCACTCCGACGACGAGGCGGAGCCCGACACGGATGACGCTCGAGGCGCCGGAGAAGCCGATGGCTGAAAAACGCGGCGCCCTGGCGCGGCTGGTGGATTATTTCGCGGTGCTGCCGGGCATCGGCCGTAAGTCGGCCGAGAGGCTCGCCTACCACGTGCTCCGCATGCCGGTGGCCGAGGCACTGGCGTTTGCCGACGCGATCCGCGCCGTCAAGGAGAAGCTGCATCCCTGCAAGACATGCTTCAATCTTACCGAGCACGAGGAGTGCGAGATCTGCACCGACCCGCGGCGCGACCGCACGGTCGTGTGCGTGGTGGAGCAGGTGCGCGACCTCTTCGCGATCGAGCAGGCTGGCACCTACCGCGGCCTCTACCACGTGCTCCAGGGGAGGATCGCGCCGCTCGAAGGGGTGGGGCCCGAGAAGTTGACAATCGACGCGCTGGCCGCGCGGGTGAGGCAGGGCGGCTTCCGCGAGGTGGTCATGGGGACGACGCCGAACGTTGAGGGCGACGGCACGGCCCTCGCCGTCGCCGAGCGGCTGGCTGGCCTGCCGGTGGAGATCACCCGGCTGGCCCGCGGCCTGACCGTGGGCGCCTCGCTCGAACAGGCCAATCGCGACATGCTCGCCGACGCCATGGCAGGCCGGCAGAAGATGTGACCATCCGCGGCGGAAAAGGGTATCCTTGAACGGGTCGGCGGTGGCGTTTGCCTGCCGCGGCTTCAGGAACAGCACCATGCGGATGTCGTTCGGCCAGGAAATGCGGATGGCGCAGAAGCAGGTGCTTGCGCCGCGCATGATCCAGTCGATGGAGATCCTGCAGCTGCCGCTCATGGCGCTCGAGGAGCGGATCGAGCAGGAGATCCAAGACAACGAGACCCTCGAGGTGGTCGAGCCGGAGGCCGATGCGGCGACGCCCGAGGCGGGGGCCGGGCTCGCGGGGGCGGAACCCGCGCCGACCACGAAGACCGTCGATGAGCAGCCGCTGATCGTCGATCAGGACCACGCCAACCAGGCCGACTTCGAGCGCACCTACGACTGGGCCAACGAGTATCCCGATTCCGACGACGACCGCAGCCGGCCTTCGGCCTCGCGGATCGAGGAATCGGCCGACCGGTATCTCGACGTGATGGCCAACATGCAGGAGCGGCCGGAGACGCTCTCCCATCATCTTCATGACCAGCTCTCGAATTACGACCTCTCCGATGCCGAGCGGTTGGCCGCCGACAAGGTGGTCTACAACCTCGACGCCAACGGCTATCTGTCGATGCCGCTGGAAGAGCTCGTGGACCCGGACGGCCCGGCCGATCAGCTGGAGCACCTGCGGAAGGCGCTGGCCGTGGTGCAGAGCATGGACCCCGCCGGTGTCGGAGCCCGCGACCTGAAGGAATGCCTGCTCCTGCAGATCCGGCCCGAGATGCGCCACGCCCGCCAGCTCCGCAGGTTGATCGCCGATCACCTGGAGGATCTCGCCGGCAACCGCCTCCCGCTCATCGAGAGGAAGACCGGCTTCAGCATCGACGAGATCGAGCGGCTCCGGGAGGAGTTGCACGGCCTGCAGCCGAAGCCGGGGGCGGTGTTTCTTTCGCCTGTCGTGCCGCCGGTGAAGCCCGACGTGTACGTCGACCAGCAGGCCGACGGCACGTGGAAGGTGCGGCTCGAGGAGATCGACTTGCCGAATCTGCGGATCAGCCCCACCTACCGCGAGATGCTCATGTCGCCGGCGACCGACCCGGCGACCCGCGAATACATCAAGCGCAAGATCAATGCCGCGCAATGGCTCATTGAATCGATCGAGCAGCGGCGGAGCACGCTCCTCAAGACGGCCCAGGCGATCGTCGACCACCAGACGCGGTTTCTCGCCGAAGGCCCCGAGAAGATCGAGCCGCTCAAGATGCAGCAGATCGCCGACCGCATCGGCATGCACGTGACCACGGTGAGCCGGGCCGTGGACGACAAATGGCTGCAGACGCCGCGGGGCCTCTACCCGCTGCGGCGATTTTTCGTGGGGGGCACGGTGAGCGCCGACGGCGACGAGGTGGCGTGGGACACGGTGCGGATGAAGCTCCAGGAGATCGTCGATCAGGAACCGAAGGACGCCCCCTACAGCGACGACGACCTCGTCGACGAACTCGCCAAGCAGGGCATTACGGTGGCCCGTCGCACGGTGACCAAATACCGCAAGGCGATGAGCATTCCCAGCTCCCGGCAGCGCCGCGACTGGAAGCTGGCCCGAGTGGCCAAGCCGGCCCCCGAAGCCGCTCCCCCCGCGGCCCAATGAGCGGCCGCCGCGCCGGCTTGTGGGTTTTTGCCGGTGGTCCCTACGATGTGCGCCCGCCGCGAGACCCACTCCCATGCGTTGCCCCTTTTGCCGAACCGACAACGACCGCGTGATCGATTCCCGGGCCGGTGAGGACGGGGCCTCGATCCGACGCCGCCGCGAGTGCCTTGGCTGCCGCAAGAGGTTCACCACGTACGAGCGGGTCGAGCGGCAGTTGCTTTCCGTTGTGAAGAAGGGGGGCGACCGCGAGCCCTTCGACCGCGACAAGATCAAGCGCGGCCTGGCGAAGGCCTGCTGGAAGCGGCCGGTGACGGAGGACCAGATCGAGACGGTGGTGTCGGCCCTCGAAGGCGAGCTCTACGGCACGTACGAGACCGAGGTGCCCAGCCGCGTGCTCGGCGAACGGCTCATGGATCTGCTGCGCGACCTCGACCAGGTGGCCTTCGTGCGATTCGCGAGCGTGTATCGTGAATTCAAGGACGTGCGCGATTTCGTTGATGAGCTGGAGCCGATCCTGGCGGAATCGAAAGTGGCGGGCGTTCCGCTTCTGCCCAAATAGCCGCCACGTCGGCATGTGGCGATGGGCCTCTCGCCCCAACTGTGGCGACAGACCTCCTGTCTGTCGAGGCTCACGTGGCGACGGACCTCCGGTCTGTCGATAAAACCCCCCGCGAAATCCTTCCCCGCTCCGAGCCCGGCTCGCTGCCGCTTCAGCACTGGTCCTGTGGCCGGGCGTAATCCCCTCTCACGCCACCGGTCTTCTCTTCGAGCCTCACGGCCGTGATCTGCATGCCGGGATCGATCGACTTGCACATGTCGTAGATGGCCAGTGCGGCAGCCGACACGGCCACGAGGGCCTCCATCTCCACGCCCGTGCGGGCGGTGGCCCGCACGACCGCCTCGATCCGCACGGCGTCGGCGGCGTCGCAGTCGATCGCCACCACGACGGAATCGAGGGGCAGGGGATGGCAGAGCGGCACGATGCCGCTGGTCTGCTTGGCGGCCATGATCCCGGCCAGGCGGGCCGCGGCGATGGCGTCGCCCTTCTCGAGCGTGCCGGCCCGGATGCGGGCCAGCGTCGCGGGGCCGGCCAGGAGCCGCGCCGAGGCCCTCGCGGTGCGCACCGTGACCGGCTTGCCACCGACGTCGATCATGCGGATGCCGTGGGGTGTGTCGGTCATGAGTCGTGGATCCAGGGAGCCACCATCCTACCCTCATCCTGCGTGGCGACAGACCTCCGGTCTGCTTCACGGCAAGCCTCGGCATCGTGCCGAGCTTGCCTTGGCGGGCTCCGCCCGCTGGCCCGAACCCGGCCCTCCAGGCCTGGTGCGTATGGAGGGGAGAGAACGGGGCGACAGACCTCCTCCCAACCGTGGCGACAGACCTTTCCCAACCGTGGCGACAGACCTCCGGTCTGTCGAACTATTTAGTCACAGACCAGAGGTCTATGCCACATGGGGGCGGGCCCATGCCACGTGCGGGGCGGCCGCACGCCCCCGCCAAAAGTGAACCGCGGGCCGATGTGTCTGTTGTGCACATCGACCCGCGGCACTGAGGAGTCGGACTTTTCCGTCACGCCGCAGAGGTCCCGGAAGACCCCGCAGACGCGATCAGACGAGTTCCTTGCGGGCGCCGATCAGCGTCCGCAGCCGCTCGGCGAGCAGGGCCGCGTCGAAGGGCTTCTTGAAGACCTCGTTGACATGGGCCCGGTCGACCGTGATCTGCGAGCCGTCGTCCGGCAACAGCGCGATCACGATCGTGTCGGCGTATTCCGGATTCCGGCGGAGGTTCTGACAGATCTGCTGGGCATCGATCCGGCCGATCGAGTAGTCCACCACGATGCAGTCCGGGTGGAAACTCTCCGCCTGGATGCCGGCCTCGAAGCCGCTGGCGGCGACCTGGATCTTGAACGACTTCTCGACCGGCAGCTGCTTCTTCAGGTTCTCGATCAGCACCTGATCCTGGCCGACGAGCAGCACCTTCGCCATCGCCTCGTCCTCGAGGTCGCCCAGCGGCATGCCGTGCTCCTTGAGGAACTTGATGAGATACTCCCGCGGAATGCGGCGGTCCTGGGAACCAGGAATGCGGTAGCCCTTGAGGCGACCGGAGTCGAACCATTTGCTCACGGTGCGCGGAGCGACTTTACAGATCTTGGCCACCTGGCCAGTGGTGAAAACCTTCATCGCGTGGACTCCATGTGGATCATTCGTGTCCGGAAATGTCCTTGGCCAGTCCCCGCCCGTGGATCGAGCGATGGAATCCAGCCCCCCTGTGACGCGGAGCACTGCTCCCCGGGGGCGACCGCGTCGTCGGGCCCCGTGGTGGCCGGCTTGCCAGCCGGAAGGGAGCCATGAGAGAACGGTCCATTGACGCCCCGCCCGTGGGCAGGCCGTCAATGGCCGGTGACTCGCAGGTATCCCCCCCTGCCGTATCCCGTGCATCCGACCGGCTTGGGCACCGGCCGCACACACGGCATAACCAACCAGGGGTGTAGATCGAAAAATCCCGTCGTGAGACTTGAGCCGTTCTTCACGGAAAGGACGGTAGCACCACGTGCAACGGCCCTGACGCCCCTGGCCGGCAAGGGCGGGACAGAGGGTTTCAGGCGGCTTTCGCCGTGGATGGCGCAGCCGCTGCAGCGGTCGCCTCGAACCGCACGCTCACCCGTTTCGACACGCCCGACTCCTCCATCGTGACGCCATACAGGGTGTTCGCGGTGGCCATCGTCTTTTTCGAATGCGTGACCACGATGAACTGCGTCGACGAGAGAAAATCCCGCAGCACGCCCACGAACCGGTCGACATTCGCCTCGTCGAGCGCGGCATCCACCTCGTCGAGCACGCAGAACGGGCTCGGCCGCGAGCGGAAGATCGCCAGGAGCAGCGCGACGCAGGTCATCGTCTTCTCGCCGCCGGAGAGCAGGGAGATGTTCCGCGGCTCCTTGCCGGGTGGGCGGGCCACGATGTCCACCGCGGCCTCGAGGAGATCGACGTCGGACTCGAGCACGATGTCGGCCTGGCCGCCACCGAAGACCCGCTCGAAGAGCTCGCGGAAATGGCCGCGCACCGTCTCGATGGTGTCTCCCAGCAGCCGCCGGCTTTCGTCGTCGATGCGGGCGATGAGCTGCTCGATCGACTGCTTGCCGCCGGTGACGTCGGCCAACTGGGCTTCGAGCGTCTGAAGCCGCTCGGTGAGCGACTCGGCTTCGGCCAGCGCCTCCATGTTGACGGTCGTCATCGAGGCCAGCTTCCGCCGCAGCTCCTCGATCCGCCGGTCGAGCTCGGCCCGCTCGGTCGGCACCTCGATGGCCACGCCGTCGGCGTCGACCGCCGGCGCCGGCTTGGCGTCGTCGAGGGTGATGTCGTAATCATCGCGGATGCGTTCGATGATCCGCGACCGCTGGTGCCGGGCCTCGCCGGCCTCCAGATCGGCGGCGTGGATTCGCTCCGACCACGCGACGATCGCGGCGCGGGCCGCCTCGGCCTCGGTCGCGGCAGCCTGCATCTCCATGGCAGCCTGATCGCGTTCGAGGGCCACGCTGGCCAGCTCGCCGCGGGCCCGCTCGGCAAGCACGGCGGCCTCGGCATGGGCGGCCTCGGCAGCCAAAAGGTCGAGGTCGCAGGTGGCGAGCCGGGCCTCCGCGTCGGCCCGCCGGCCGGCGGCGCGTTCGGTATCGGCGCGGTGGACGGCCGCGTCGCCGACGACGGCGGCGACGGCCTCGCGGGCCCGGGCGAGGCGGGCATCGCATTCGGCCCGCTCACCGCGCAGGCGGGCCAGCGCATCGATCACCGCTCCACGGCTGCGGTCGGCCGCCTCCAGGTCGGCGCGGGCGGCAGCCACGGCTTGTGCGGCCACGTCGATGTCGGCATCGTGCGCGGCAAGCGCCGCGGCCGCCGCGTCGCGAGCCGCGGCCAGTTCCACGGCCTGCCGCTCGCCCTCGTGGAGCGCTGCCTCGGCCTCGGCGATGCCGGCATGGGCCAGCCGCTCCTCGCGGCCGGTGCGGGCCAATTCGGTGCGCGATGCCGCCACCTGCTCCACGGCCTGCTGGCGGCGTGCCGTGGCCTGGCGGATCTCCTGCTGCACGGCGGTGAGTTCAGCCTGCACGGCGTCGATCGTGGAGTGGTGTTTGGCGACCGTGCGTGAGAGTTCCGCATGCTTGTCGTCGAGTGCGCGCAACTCGCTGCGGCGGGTGACGAGGCCCGCCGCGGCTCCCGAAACGCCCACCTCGAACACCCCGTCGGCCGAGAGGCTCTCCCCCTGCCGCGTCATCACGACCACCCCCGCGGGCGCGACCTCCGCGATGCGGCCGGCCGCCGCGAGCGTCTCCACGATCCAGACCCTGCCCAGCAGCTTGCGGACGAGCGCGGCCCGCTCGCCGTCGGCCGGAGCCGCGACGAGGCGATCGAGGCGGCCGACGACCTCGGCATGGCCTTCCAGCTCGAATTCCGGTGGCTCGCGGAGCGCGGCGGCCGCAAGGAACGTGACCCGGCCGCCGGCAGAGAGCGCGGCCCGCGCGGCATCACCGGCGAACCACGATCCATCCTTGGCCAGAAGCGGGGCCAGCGACGCCACCACGAGGCTCTGCGCATGGGCGCCCAGCGCCAGGTCGACGAGGCCAGCCCACGGCTCGTCGGCCTCCAGCAGGTCAGCCAGCGCGCCGGCGAGGCCGGGAGGTGGCGCGGCCGTGAGCAGAGCGCGGGCTGCTTCGGAGAGGCCTTCGTGCCGCTGCACCATGTCGGTGAGCATGGAGCGGCGCTCGTGGCAGGCCTCCAGCCTGGCCGTCGAAGCCGCCAGGGCCTGCCAAGCGGCTTCAAGCGCGGCCGCCCGCTCCTGCCGGGTGCCTTCCAGCCCGTCGAGCTCAGCCGAAGAGGATGCGAGTGCCCGTTCGAGGGCGGCGAGGTTGCCTTCCCAGGTGGCGGCCGACTCCCTGATCCGGGCGAGCGCGGCCCGCGCGGCCGTCACCCGCGTATGCCCCGCATCGATCCCGCGGCGGGCCTCGGCGACCCTCGCCAGGCCGCGGTCGAGTTCCGATTGCAGGCGGATCCGCGCCTGGTGCAGCGCCGCAAGGGCATCGGCCCGCGCATCGAGCGCGCGGCGGAGCCCGGCGGCATCGTCGTGCGAGCCGGCGGCGGCCTGCTCGTGGACCTGCTGGGCCGCGGCCAGCCGCTCGGCCTCCTGCTGCACGGCGTGGAGGGCATCGCGGGCGGCGGCGATCGTCGCTTCCGCCCCGCGGGCCTGCCGCCGCGCCACGCCAAGGTCGGCTTCGGCCCGTGCGACTTCCTCGACAAGCTCCGCGCGGCGGCCCCGAAGGAGCGCCACCCGGGCGGTGGCCGCGGCGGCCCGTTCGCACTCGCCGGTCGTGACGGACTGCCACTCGGCGAGCCGGGGAAGGAGGCTGCGCTCGCGATCGCCCAGGTCCGCGGCCCGCAGCGCGGCTTCGGCCGCGGCGGCCTCGGCCGCGGCATGCTGCAGCCGCGCCTCTGCCAAGGCGGCATCGACGCGGTCCACGTCGGCATCGACGGTCGCAAGATCGCTTCGCGCCGCGGCGACGCGAAAAACCCGCAGCGTGTCGGTCATCGTCTTCCAGCGGCGGGCGCGCGCGGCCTGGTGCTTCACGGTCTCGAGCCGGCTGGCCACCTCGCCGACGATGTCGGCGAGCCGCTGCCTGTTCTGCTCGGCCCGCTCCAGCCGCCGCAGCGCCTCGGCGCGACGCGAGCGAAAGCGCGTGATCCCAGCCGCCTCCTCGAACACGGCCCGACGGTCGCGGCCCGACGCGACCAGGAGCGCGTCGACGCGGCCCTGTTCGATCACGCTGTAGGCCTCGGTGGCCGCGCCCGTGCCGCTGAAGAGTTCGCGGATGTCGCGGAGCCGCGAGATGCCGCCGTTGACGAGATATTCGCTCTCGCCGCTCCGGTACACCCGCCGCGTGATCTGCACGTCGGCCGCTTCGACGGGCAGGAGCCGTGCCGTGTTGTCGAAGATGAGCGACACCTCGGCGGCGTTGAGCGGCTTGCGGCTCACCGACCCGGCGAAGATCACGTCGGTCGCATCGCGGCCGCGCAGGCTGCGCATCGACTGCTCCCCGAGCACCCACTTGATGGCGTCGACGACGTTCGATTTGCCCGACCCGTTGGGGCCGACGACGACGGTGATCCCGTCCGGAAAGTCGAAGCGCGTCCGGTCGGCGAAGCTCTTGAAGCCGAAGAGTTCCAGCGCCTTGAGCCTGATCATGATGCCTCGTCCGAGCGGACGGCGCCCGTGGCGGAGCCCCGGGCGGCGTCGGCGCTGGAATCATCGCGGTCGCGGAGTGAGACTTCGTCGCGGAGCGAGCCGCGGCCGTCTTCCTCCGTGGGTACGGCGTCGAAGGCGAGCCGCGCGGAGAGGGCATGCTGGGCCACCGCCTGCTGGAGAAGCTGGACCACGTCCGGATAGGTGGCGCCCAGCCGGGCGATCGCCCGGAGCACCTCGTCGACCCGGGCCGGCACCTCCTCCGCCCGGTCCGGCTCGCCCGGGGTGAACCGGGTGCACGAGGCCGTCCCTCCCTCCACGGCGACGACGATCGCGGAGCCGGCCTCCGCCCGCAGCCCGTCGGCGAGCGGATGCTCGGTGCCGAAGAGCACGATCTCAGGATGGTGCATCCGCGTGGCATGGATGAGCGTCGGCCCGCCCACGTCGAGCACGTGGAGCGTGCAGGCATCGGCGAGCTTTTCCCCCTTCACCAGCGGGATCGAGGAGTCCATCTTCCACAGCGAGCGAAACGCTCCGTAACGGGTTTCCGCACTGGCGCTGGCGAGGAGCGACTGCAGAGCGTCGATGCCGTTTGCGTCGTCCATCGAGGCCAGGGCGGCGAGGGCCGCGGGGCGGCTGGCGCGGAGCGTGGCGGCCGCTTCGGCGAGCGGCTCGGCGGCCATCGGCTCACCCAGGTAGGCGAGGGCCTCGGCCGCGGCGAACCGCACCTCCGGATCCTTCGAGCCAAGCGCCTTCTTCAGCGTCACCACGGCATCCTTGCCGATGGCCTCCAGCC
>JBIIIP010000166.1:0-3227 GCA_044234625.1 Pirellulales bacterium
TTGAGCTGTCGGCCGAGCAACTCCAGCCGCGCCTGCCGCCCGCCTTGTGGCTCGACCACGGCGACCGATCGCACCACGCGCACGTAGCGGGCGAGGTTTTGCCGGTAGGAGGCAGGAATCTCCAGTTCGATGAAGCGGTCCGTCTTCGGCGTTGCCACGCCGCGTCTCGATCCCTTGATCACCGCGTGGAAGCGGGCATTGATGGAGTCGCCGATCCGCTTGGAGAGGGCGATGGAGCGGTGCTCGGGCAGGATCACGAGGCCGATCGGCCGCGTGGTGAGCGACACGCCCCCACCGGGCACCAGGGCCCGCAGTTTCGACTTGGAATCAAGTGTGCCATGCGAGACGGGATCGACCAGAAGGGCCCCCTCCGCCATGCCCAGCACGTGCCCGTCGCGGACGCGGCTTCCCAGCACGGCCATTTCGGCGAGTCGCGTTTCCATCAGCCAGCCGCCGGTGAGGCTCGATGTATCGCAGTCGGAGGGCACCTCGACCGCCACGTCGAAGCGGTCGCCCTTGCGCACGCCGGGTGGCAGGTAGCCATGCACCCAGACCAGCGCCGTGGAACGGGAAGCGAGCAGTTTGTTGGGCTCCACGACGCCGCGGGCCTGCATGTCGGCCATCAGCGCCTGGCGTCGCGAGTTCGGCGGCGGGTCGCTTCCGGTGCCGGCGAGACCGGTGACCAGCGCCACGCGCTCGATCCGCTGGCTGTCGGTGCCCCACGGCGCGGCGTAGTCGGCCACGAGTTTCGTGTCGGCGTCGAGGCTCAGCAGGGCCTCGACCTCCGGGCTCTGGCTGCGGATCGCAGGCCCGGCGCAGCCGCCGAGCGCGGCGGCGACCGCTGCGATCGCTCCCATGCCGCAGTGCATTCGGTGGGGCGTGTGCATCGGCATCCTGTTCCGAGCGTCGGGGCTGGCAGCCGTCCGCGCAGACGGCACCCGGCTGGGATAATCGCGAGGAGGGTAGGGGGGGCGGCGGTGACGGTCAAGGGTGCTTGGCATGGCGGAAAAGCCTGCCGGAACCGGACGTGACACATCTTGGAGGGGCCCGCATCGCCTGCTAGGGTCCGCCCCGCGACGAACCTTTTTTGCCCGGGGAGTGACCGACCGTGACCCGCTTGCGAGACGACCAGACTGGCGTGCATGTGCGCTGGATGATCCGGCGGGATATGCCGGAAGTGCTCGACATCGAGCAGCAGGCCTTCGAGTTTCCCTGGTCGGAAGAGGATTTCACGAACTGCCTGCGGCAGCGAAACTGCATCGGCATGGTGGCCGAGATCGCCGACTCGGTGGTGGCCTTCATGATTTACGAACTGCACCGCACGCGGCTTCACGTGCTCAACCTCGCCGTGGCGCGTGCCCACCGCCGCCTCGGCATCGGCATGCGCATGATGGAGAAGCTCGTGGGCAAGCTCACGCCGGAGCGCCGCAACAGCATCGCCCTCGAGGTGCGCGAGACGAACCTCTCCGCGCAGCTTTTCTTCAGGTCGCTGGGATTCCGGGCCACGTCCGTGCTCAAGGACTTTTACCAGGACACAACCGAAGACGCGTATCTCATGCACTACCTGGTGCAGCCGGCGACGGAATTGCCGCGGCGCTTGGCGGGCTGAGCGGCGGCAGCGTGGCGGTGAGCGCCGCCGCGCGACGCTCCAGCATCGCCAGCGCGGCCTGTGGATCTTCCGCGGCCGCGAAGAGGGTCATCCACGGGGCCGACCGGCGGATCGTCTGCCCGGCCGCGGGAACGTCGGCCAGCGACGGCCAGCCGCCGTCGGCCACGGTCCAGCCGGTGGTGATCCTCTGCCAGCGGTCGAAGAGCGACGCGCAGACCGCGATCTCGCGCGGCGCATGGAGCACGGCCTTCGCCCAGGCAACGGCCCGGGCCGCCGGCCCACCTGGGTGGCGCGGGGCGGCGGGCAGACCGCAGGCATGGAGGTGGAGTGCCGCGGTGGATTCCCCCGTGGCCCGTTCGTGAAGCTCCATCGACGCGGTCGGCCGCGGATTGACCTCCAGCACCCACACCGTGCCGCCGGCATCGATCACGGCGTCGACGCCCACCGCGCCCACCAAGCGAAACCGCGATGCAAGCATCGCTCCAAGCGCCACAAACTGGTCGGTGGTGGCGGCCGTGACACCGGCCAGTGGTGATTGCGCGGTGCCGCAGACGGCCGCACAGAATGTGTACGCGCCGGCATGGCACCACGGCAGGCCCGTATGCTGGTGCGCGATCCCCCAGAGCCGCGCGCCGGCGGCGGAGCACACGTAAGCCGCGGAGACGCCGATGCCCGGCACGTGTCGCTGCCAGACCCGGTCGTCTGCACCGTCGCGCGATGCTCCATGCCAGCGCGCGATGCCGCGGCCGCCGGCGCTGGCCATCGGCTTGACCAGATAGCTGCCATCCGTCGGCAGGCCGTCGGGGGACGGAAGCGTGTCCGGGTAGGCCAAGCCGATGGAACGGACGGCCTTCGACAGGGCCGCGTGATCGCGGACCGCGCGCACCCTGCCGCCGTCGTTGCCGGCCAGCGGCCGCTCGGCCGCGATCGCATCGATGAGATGCGGATGATTCTCCAGCGCGCCCGTGTAGCACCAGGGCGCGGCGGCGAATCGCCTCGCGGCCGCGGCCAGCGAGGCCGGGTAGGGCTCCTGCATGCCGGCGACGCAGACGACGCGCCGGGCCACGCGACACAGGTCGAGATCGGCGAAGAGATCGGCGGCATCGACCTGCCAGCCGGCGGCGACCGCCGACGAGGCGAGCGCGCGGGCGCTCGCTCCGATGATGACGAGCGCGTGGGAATCCGCCCGGGGCGCGGCCGCGGCTTGATGGCTCATCGGTGCGCGGGTACCTTTTCGGCCGCTCGCGAGAGTTTCATTCCCCAGGAGAAGATACCCATGTCGATGTTCATTGGCGAGGCACTCGCCGGCGATGGCAACGAAATCGCTCATATCGATCTGTTGATCGGCAGCAAGGATGGTCCCGTCGGCGTGGCGTTTGCCAACGCGCTGGCCCGGCAGAGCGAGGGCCATTCAAACCTGCTCGCCGTGCTCACGCCGAATCTCGCCGTCAAGCCCGCCACCGTGATGATCACGAAGGTCACCATCAAGGGTGCCAAGCAGGCGGTGCAGATGTTCGGCCCCGCGCAGGCGGCGGTCGCCAAGGCCGTGGCCGACAGCGTGGCGGCGGGTGTGATCCCCAAGAGCGATGCCGAGAATCTCGTCATCGTGTGCGGCGTG
>JBIIIP010000096.1:0-11502 GCA_044234625.1 Pirellulales bacterium
TTCGACGCCGAGTTCAAGAAGGAGTTCGTGGCGAATGGCCTGACCTACGAGCACCGCCTCATCGACGACATGGTGGCCAGTGCGCTGAAGTGGGAGGGGGGCTACGTCTGGGCCTGCAAGAACTACGACGGCGACGTGCAGAGCGACATCGTGGCCCAGGGCTTCGGCTCGCTGGGCCTGATGACGAGCGTGCTGATGACGCCCGACGGAAAGACGGTGGAGGCCGAGGCGGCCCACGGCACGGTGACGCGGCATTACCGCCAGCACCAGCAGGGCAAGCCGACGAGCACCAACCCCATCGCGTCGATCTTCGCCTGGACGCGGGGACTGGCCCACCGCGGCAAACTCGACGGCACGCCGGAAGTCACCCGCTTCGCGGAGACGCTCGAGCGGGTCTGCATCGAGACGGTCGAGGAGGGAAAGATGACGAAGGATCTCGCCATCCTCGTCGGTCCCGGCCAGCCGCACCTTTCGACGGAGGATTTCCTGGCGGCGATCGACGCGAATCTCGTCAAGGCGATGGCGGGGTGAGGGGCGCGGCCTGCGGCGTCAACTCCAGCCCCAGGCCCGGAGGACCTCGATCACGAGGATGATCGCCACGCCCGTCAGGCTCTCGCCGGCGATGAGGCCGCTCGACACCGGCACCGTGTAGGTTTCCGCGGCCCGCGGCCGGGCCTTGGCGAACGACCACGCGACCAGGGCGCCGGCGAACATGGCGAACGAATTGAAGGCCGGGATCACGCCGGCGATGCCGAGCCCCGTCGTCGATGGCAGCCAAGGCTTCCATTTCTTCGGGGCGAACTCCTCGAGCAGCGTGAGGAGGATGCCGATCGCGGCCCCGATGGCGATGGCCGCCGGCGCGCCGGCGGGGAGCGACCCGACGCCCTTGGCGAGCAATTCGGCCACCCCCGCCCACACCTTGGCCGATGGCGCCGGAAGCGACTCCGAGCCGAGGCGGCCGGGATCCCGCTGCACGACGAAGAGATAGGCGGGCACGCTCACGAGCGTGCCCGCGAGCACGCCGAAGAGCTGCGAGATCGTCTGCTTCCGCGGGTTGCCGCCGAGCAGATAGCCGCTCTTGAGGTCGGTGAGCAGATCGGCGGCATGCGAGGCGGCCCCCGACGTGATGGAGGCCGTCATGAGGTTCGTGGTGATGTTCGACGGGGCGACCACGCCGTAGATGAGCTGCGTGATCTTTCCCATGGCGCCGATCGGCGTGATGTCGGTCTCGCCGGTGGCCCGGGCGGCCACGATTGAGAGCAGAAATGTGACCACCACGGCGAGGATGCCCATCCACCACGTGATTCCGAAGAGGAAGTGGCCGAGGACCACGCAGGCCGTGCCGGCCGTGAGCGTGCCGGCCAGGAACCACGTCGGCGGCACCTCGACGTGGGCGAGCGGGTCGTCATCGGCCGCCGCCGCGCCGCCGACGAGCCTGCCGAGGCCGCCGAATGCCCGGGCGACGGTCCGCCATTTGAGTGCGAACGAGAGCAGCCCCGACGCCACCATCATCGCGGTCGACGGCCAGAGCACCCACGACACGATGCCGCGGTAGCCCGGCTGGGCGATGCCCCGCTCGACGAGGATCGGGCCGATGACACCGAAGAAAATGATCGACCCCACGAGCATCGAGGTGGCCACCCGCATGCCCATGATGGCCCCGGCGGCGAGCATGATCAGCGAGCCCTCGATGCCGATCGTGTATTTCGTGAGCAGGTCGCGGGCGAAGGGGAAGGGGATCTCCGCCGGGATCGCCCAGGCGGCGATCGCCTTGATGCCGCCGACGAGGTCTCGCCACACCGCCACCACCGCCCCCACGATGGCCGCGCCGAAAAGCGCGCGGGCCTTCACCACGGCCTCGCCTCCTTCGCTGTGCATGCTGCGCAGCGTTTCGGCGGTGGCGATGCCGGAGGGGAAGGGGAGCTGGTCGATGTTCACCAGTTGCCGCTTGAGCGGAATCGCCATGAACACGCCGAGGATCGAAAGCGCGAAGAGCCACAGCCCGATCTCCCACCACTCCAGCAGTCGGCCCGTGGTGAGATAGAGGGCGGGGATCGCCGAGACGAGCCCCGCACTCGACATGTAACCGGCGGCGCTGGCGGCGCTGCTCATCGTGTAGTTTTCGAGCGTGGAGAAGGGCCGCGCGCGGTAGGCGGGCACGACCTGCTCGAGAAACTTGAAGACGGCGTAGGCGATGATGCAGGCGGTGATCGTGACGCCCAACCCCCAGCCGGTCTTCAGGCCGACATAGAGATTGCTGATCGACATCACGCCGCCGATCGCCATGCCGCTGACCACGGCGCGGGGCGTGAGCTGCACGGCGTGGTCGCCGGCATAGACATTGTCGAGCCACCACCGCGCCGCCGCGCGGTCGTCGTCGAACGGCGGGTGGGGAGCCGCGGTCATGGCGGGAGTGTAGCGCGTCGCCCCGGCCACTGTCACGGGAGACTCCCCGTCGACGACGGGCTGCCCGATGGGGCGAGCGCACCGGTCAGCGGTGGCGCGCCATCGCCACGATGCCGAGGGCGTAGACGAGGCTGCAGACCGAGCCCACCTGCACGTAGTCGCCGCCGAGGGCCGTGAAGAGCGTGCCCGCCGCGAGCACGCCCGCCGCCGTGACGAACCGGCCGGCGTTGTAGGCCAGGCCGCTGCCCGCCGCCCGCACCTCCAGCGGGAACACCGAAGGCAGATAGACCGCCAGCCACCCGAAAAAGAGTGTTGAGACGAAGCCCTGCAGGCAGACGACCTGGTGGAAAAAAGGCCGGAGCGGCGCCGTGAGGTTGAACATCGCGAGCGTCGCGGCCGTCGCCCCGACGCTGATCGCCAGATAGCTCGCCCGGCGGCCAGGCCAGCCGCATAGGAGCGCGCCACAAAAACTGCCCACGAGCGACCCCGCCGCCCACCAGCCCTGCGTGACGGCCTTGTAGGTCGTGTCGGCGGGCCCTGCGACGGCATCGGCCCAGGGAATCATCCATTTGCTCGCCGACCAGGCGCCCACCATTGGGATGCTCGCGATCAGGATCGCGGAAAGCGTCGTGCCGCGAAGCTTCGGCCCGAAGAGCGTTGGAGGCGGGGCTATGGCATCGTCGGCACCGCCGCCCTCGCGACGGGTGAGCCACTGCGGCGATTCCGGCAGCGCTGTGAGCACGGCGAGGCCGAGGGCCGCGGGCAGCCCCGCGACCTGGAAGAGCCACCGCCAGGAGTCGGGCGTGATCGGCCAGATCCGGCCGCACTGCGACAGCGCGATGATGCCGACGTTGATCCCGGCCGCCATCACGCCGGCGACGGTCGCCTTCGTCGCCGCCGGCCAGCTCTCGGCGACCAGCGCGATGCCGTTCGGCCATACGCCGCCGACGCCGAGGCCAACGAGAAACCGGAGGACGAGCATCTGCCACTGCGTCGTGACGAAGCCGCCCGCGGAGGCGCCCAGTGAATAGAGCAGGATGCTCGCGCCGAGACCACGGCTGCGACCGAACCGGTCACCGAACCGGCCGAGCACGATCCCGCCGATCGCGGCGCCGAGCATGAGAGCCGCGGTGTAGCGGGCGAACCAGTCGCCGCCGGCGGCCGGCGTGTAGGCCGCGCCCATGAGGCTCTTCGTGACCGAGAGCGAGGCGACGGGCATGAGACCCAGTTCGAACCCGTCGAACACGAGCCCGAGAAACGCCGCGGCGAGCACGGCCGCACGGCCGCCGGGGGAGAGGCCTACGGCAGCGGAGCCATTCATCGCCTCGCCTCCGCGCGGACTTCGTCCACGATCCTCCCGATCAGGTCGTCGGGCACGTCGCCGTGAAGGAGCACGGCATAGGCCAGCCGGAGCGACGCTCCCGGCCGGAGCGTGATCGGCGGGGGCGGGTCCTTCGCGGCGTAGGCTTTGCGGCCGAACGCGTTGGCGAGCACGACGCCGTAGTCGCGGGCGTGGAAGAACGGCTCCCGGGGATTGCCGGCCAGGTCGATCACCGTCACGCCCACCGGCCAGCCGTCGATCGTGCCGGCGGCGTCCACCCACTCGGCCGCACGGCCGAACACGCCCTGCTCATTCATGCCGCCGTGGCTCGCGAGGTAGCGGCCGCCACGAGCGGGAGAAAGCGGAGCGGCCACCCGCACGCCAAAGCCCATCTCCTCGACGTCGCCGAACACGAGCGGCGCGTCGCCGCCAGGGGTCAGCTCCGCCTCCCACGTGAGCACCCGCACGGGAAAGCCGTCGAACTCGCGGTCGCGGATCGTGATCGTGGACTGCTCGCGGCAGGCGACCGGCGCGGCGGGCGTGTCCTGCGGGGCGGCGAGATACTCGGTTTTCGCCGTGAACCGCACGCCACCGTCGATGCTCGCCGGCTCGTCGGCAAAGCCCGCGAACCGTACGGCCGCCTTGTGCCGCCAGGGATCGGCCCCCGAGAGATCGCTGAAGCAGAGCCACACCCCCGGATGCATCGTGGCATGGTCATCGGCGTCGACGCCCTTCCGCGGCGGGCAGGGCCGCGTGACGATTCGGCCGTCGGGCGCCGCGAGATCGCGGATCGCGGGCCGGCCCACGGCTGGATCGGCGAACACGAACGCCGCCACGGGGCCGCCGCCCGCCTCCGTGACGACGAGCCGATCCGCCTCACGTTTGATCACGAGGTCGGCCGCGGAGGCAGTCAACGTGGCGATGCCCAGCAGACAACAGATCAATCCTCGAACTTCATCACGCACAGTCGCGCTCGCTCGGGAAAGAAGGAAAGAGGTACCGCCAGGTTGTGGGGAACACGGCATTCATGGAGGCTCGGCGGACAAGAGGGCGCGCTGCACGGGTCGAATCCGCACCGGCCCGACCAGGCCGGAGGGCCGCCGATAGTCGCCCGGTTCCAGGTGGTTCTTGAGGAGGTTGGGCACGTCGATGCGCAGCAGATTCCGGCCGGGTCGGACGTGGCCGGTGAGGTCGATGACAAAGGGCGGAAACCACGCGGTGCCGGCCTTGCGACCGTTCACCTGGACGTCGGCCAGTTCGTGGACGGTGCCAAGTTCCAGGAGCAGTCCGATGTCGTCGCGCACAAGTTCGGCGGGCAGCTCGAACGACGTTTCGTAGCGGCCCGTTCCGGCATACGTTCGCCACCCGGGGACCTCTCGCCAGGAGCCGAGGCTCTCCAGCGTGACCGGCGCCGGCGCCGGCAGGCCGATGCCGCGGTCCGGATCGGCGGCGAGCGTCCAGCCTTCGTCCAGGGCGATCGGCTCCGGCACCGCTGCCTGGAGTTCGCGCACCTGGCCATCCGAGAGCTCCACGCGGCATGGTCCCGCCCCGTCGAGCTGGACACGGAACGCCCCGTCGGGATCCCGGGCGACCCGCCCCCCTTCGCACCGCACCGCGTGCACCGCCGGCGCGGCCCGCGTGAAGACCACGACCGCCGCCTCGTGCGGCTCGAGCGCGATCGCGACGGCCGTGCGGCCCTCCGCGACGCGATACTGCCCCGCCGGCAGGGAGGTGCCGCGGTCGGCATCCCAGATTTCGGGCACGAGATCCGCGTGGGGAAACGACACCTCGCCCGAAAACCGCTCGCCCCAGTTCGTGAGCAGGTAGATCTCGCCGCCCGCCACCCGCCGGTGCTGAAAACTCAGGTTCGCGGACGCCGGCAGCCAGCCTACCGAGCGGGCATCCGCCAACGCTTCCCGCCAGCCTCGATCCCGGGCGTCGACCAGCTTGCCGCGGCCCACCGCGGCGGCGATGGCCGGCCGCAGCGTCTCGCGCACGACCGGATCGCGACACGCCGACCACGCCTCGGGCAGCGAGTGGCAGCAGACCAGGGTCGTGCCGTCCGTGACAAGTTGCAGGATCCGGCCCGCCTCCTCCGCAGTGGGCACGTCGCCGATTACCACCAGTCGCGCGACTTCGTACCGCGGCTCGCTCTGCTGGCGGCGCAGCGTGGAGGCGTTGGCACCGTCGATCGCATCGGAGGCCGAAACCGGCTGGTCAGTCGCCTGGTTGTATGGCCCGTCGGGAAGATTGGACCGGACGGGGTAGACGAGCGCATCGGCCACCGGCATCCCGGATTGAAGCACCCATTGCATCCGCGCGGCCCAGACCGTGTAGGACGGCATGGCCGGCCACCACGGGTCGCTGCGACCGAGGTGGACCTCGGCGTACATCCGCCAGCCGGGCAACGGCACGCCGGAAGGAGAGAAGGGAAACAGGCCGCCCACGAGGCGGTTGATTCCCCGGGCATAAAAGGCGTTCGCATGCCAGCGGAGCTGCGCCGGATTCGTTTCCCAGAGCCGCCCCGGATCGATCAGCGGGCCTTCGTGGCCCCGCGATTGCCCGTCCCGCTCGAGGTTGCGGCCGTGGCCGCTGACGAACGTGAATGCCTCGGCGGTGATGATCGGCTTGCCCAGCGTGTGCGCCGTCCAGACAGCCCCCGGGAGGTAGACCTCCTCCTCGACCTCCGGGATGTCGGACTCGGCGTAGACCTCGAAGAAGTCACGCTCCAGGCCGCGGCCGCGGACCTGGGCCCGATGCTGCAGGCCGCGGTCATTCACGAAGCGGGTGAAGGTCTGGTGGAAGTTCTCCCGAACGACGGCCCGCTCAGCAGCTTCCAGATCGGTCACGACCTCACGAAGATCCGGTCCGTATCCGAGCAGCGCGTGCATCTTCTCCCGGACGTCGTACCCCGCGAGCCTGGCGAAGGTGTCGACGATGGCGGGACTCCAGTAGCGGTTCCCGCCGCGCGCATATTCCCAGCTGTCCGTGGTGACATCGACGAGCGTCGTGCGGTAGTACTTCGCCAGTTTCGGGTCCAGCCGGCTGAAGACATGCTCCAGGTGGAAGAGCACCGCTTCACGGGAGCCGGGGTCGACCTCGGGGCCGTTGCCCTTGTCGCACAGGCCGCCGGGGGTCACTCGGAAGCTGCCGATCAACCAGCGTCCTGCGGGAACGTCCCACTGCACCTCGCCCCGGCCGTCTTGCCAGCGGATGGTGTCGGTCAGCGAGTGAAAAGAGCCGGGCTCGACGGCCTTGCCGTCGCCTCCCGGCGCGAGCCTCCATGCGAGAACCATCGAGTCGGGCGGCAGTCCCCGATCCACGAACGCCGCCGGGCCGGAGATCTCCCGCGCCTGCCAGGCAAGATGCCGCGAGCGATGCTCCGGCGGGATCCACGGCCCGCCGGGGGGCCAGCCCATCCCCGTGTTGATCGACAGCTGCAGGCCCAGCCGCTGCGCTTCGGCGCAGGCGTGCTCGAGCGCATCGACGAACTTGGGTGAGAGAAACTCTAGTCGCTCGAGCCCCAGCCGGGCCCAGCCCTGCTGGTCGAACCAAGGGCCCGGCGTTCCTTCAAAGCCGTGCATCGAGACGAACCGCAGTTCGGCACCCGCGAAGCCGGCGGCGGCCAGCTCCTCCAGTTCCCGGGTGATCTCCTCCGGCGACAGGACGTTGTCGAAGAAAAACCAGTACACCCACGGCCCCGCCTCGCGGGGTGGCGCGGCGAAGCCTTCGCGGAGGGTCTCGATGTCCGCCGCCCGGGAGGAGCGGATCGGCGGCAGGCGGGATACTGCGCCGGGCCCGTCGGCCTTCGCCACGGGATCGCCGGCAAGCGACAGGAGCAGCAGCGCTACGAACAACAGGCAGGCGCAAGAGAGGTTTCGAGTCATCCCAGCACGACCTCGTAGAGCTGGGCGACGCCGCTCGAGTCGCTCGTGAACACCACCCGCGAGCGGTCGGGAGAGAAGGCGGGATGGGGGTGGGTGTGCTGCGGGGCGAAGACCTTGACCGGGCCGTCGTCGTAGGGGCAGTGGTCGCCGTTCCAGTGGTCGCCCATGTTGCTCGAGCGGCTCTCGGCAAGCGGCACGACGGGCGACTCGGGGCCGGCCGCCGGGTCGAAGAGAAACAGGCCGCGGTCGGGGTGCTTCGTGTCGGTGACGCACCCGCGGCCGTCGCGGGAGACGCAGGGGTGCCAGGCGGGAAAGTCCGTCACCCGCCGCACGGCGCCGGAGTCGACGTCGATGCCGATCATGCCGTGGGGCCAGATCACCGTCACGATCTCGTTGCGGCCGCCGACGGCGGTCCGCGGCATCCACATCTCGTGCACCACCCACTCCTTCTTCGCCGCGTCGCGGGCATAGGCCAGCCGGTGGCCGCTGCCGTCACGGTTGACCACGTGGATCCGGTCGGTGTAGCGGCCGCCGAAGCGGAGGAGCGAGGCATCGTCGGGATGAAACTGCGGGTGGCCGATCGAATCGTGCTCGCAGGCGGTCGAGACGCTCCCGGTGGCCGTGTCGATCACGTGCAGCCGGGCGATGTCGCCCTGGCCGGGGCCGTATTTCACGGGCACGGCCCACCAGCGGCCGCAGGTCGAAAGCGACGTCGTGCCCATCGCGTCGCCCACCATCCCCGGCGGGATCATCGGCACGTCGCCAAAGTCGGCGAGGCACTCTTCGCGAAAGCGGCCTCCGGTCGCGACTCTCCAGGCCCCGCAGCCGGCCGTGAAATAGACGTGCCGGCCGTCCCAAGCGGGATGCACGCTCCACTCGTTCAAGTCGTCGCGGTCGGTGAGCTGCACGGGCCGGCCGCTCGACCGCTCCTCCAGGAAAATCTGCGGCCGGCCCGTGCGGTGCGAGACGAACACGAGCCACTCCATCGCGTCGTCGTAGGCCGGCAGGTAGTAGAACGGATGGTGGTGGATCGACGGATGGGTGGTCACCTGCCGCACCGACGCGCCGGTGGCGGGGTCGGTGAACACGATCGACTCTGGCTCGTGAATGCGGCCCTTCATGCCGGCTCTCCGTGGCTGGCGCGCCGGCTCACGCGATCTCGAGCGTGCGGGTGACCCGGAAGCTGCTGGTCGGGCCGCCGTCGCTCGCTGAGGTTACCCGTGGCGAGCCGCCGCCGGGCACCTGTTTTTGCGCAACTAGGCGCAACAAGGACCGTCCACCTGGAGCGAGATTGACCTCCGCGCCGAGTGCTCCCACAATGGAGCACATGAAACACGCGACCGTTCGGGACCTCCGCAATCGCTATACGAGCCTGCTCCGTTGGATTCGGGCTGGCGAGGAGATTGTGATCACCCGGCGCGGCCATCCGGTGGCGAGGCTCGTGCCCGAGCCGGCGATAGCTGCGGCCGAGGTGGACTGGACGGAAAGCCCCGCCGTGAGCCGGGACCGCTCCCGTGAGCCCCTGCTCACCGCCGAACAGTCTGCGGATCTCCTGCAGGCGGCGGGCGGAAACTGGTGACCTGCGTTGACACGAGCTTTCTGTTCTCGCTCTCCGCCAACGACGCCCATTCACCGCGTGCCCTCGCCTGGCTGAAGGGACAATCATCGCCCTTCACCGTCACGCCACTCAATGAGTTCGAGCTGGGCAACGCCCTGCGGTTCGCGGAATACCGCGGCGTTGTAACCGCGGTATCAGCAGCGATTCTCTAGAGCCAGTTCGAGGCGGACCGATCGGCGGGCAGGCTCGTGGTGATTGCGCCCAACCTTGCGGCTGTGATCGACGAGGCCAAACGCCTCTCGGCCGCGTACACCCTGTCGGGCGGGCACCGGAGCTTCGATATCCTGCACGCCGCCGCCGCCGTCCGACTCAAAGCCGAGCGGTTTCTCACGTTCGATCGCCGGCAGAAGGATCTTGCCGAAGCGGTCGGCCTGACGGTGCCGATCTGACGATCGCCGGGCGGGGTGAGGCGAGAAAAGGGAAGGACGTGCTCGCCCGGGAGAACAGCGGGCTTGCGCTCGATGCTTTTGGTCCGGATCGCGCTCCTCGACCGCGGCGAGGGCTCACGCGATCGCCACCCGCTCGCCGGCGGGCCGCCGCCGTTCGAGCATCGCGAGCGGCGCCGACGCCGGATCGACCGGGCAGGCAAAGCCGATCGCCTCAAGGCCCTGCCGGATCGCGGCCAACTGCTCGGGTGAGAGCGGCCGCAGCGGCCGGCGGAAGACGGGGCTCGGGAACTTCCCGAGCAGCCACTTCGCGGCCTTCATCCGCTGGTGGGCCCCGCAGCCCGGCTCGCCGAAGGCGTAGACGATCCGGGCCAAGGGCGCGACGATGTCGCCCGCCTTCCGGGCCCGCGCGAGGTCGCCGTCGAGCGCCGCATGCACGAGCTCCACCATCAGTTCCGGCACGAAGCCGGCGAAGCCGATCAGCGCCCCGTCCGCCCCTTCGAGCAGCGAGGCCAGCAAAAACTCGTCGTGGCAGGTGGTGATCGAGACATGGGGCGCGACCGCCTTCAGCTCTTCGTAGTCGTACCGCCAGCGGGCCATGTCGCGGGTGCCCATCTTCACCATCACGACCTCGGGCAGCTTCACCATCTCCTGCATCTCGGCGAGCGTGTAGCCCGCCTTCGTCCAAGCGGGGTACTGATGGACGATGATCGACACGCCGCCGCCGGCCGCGACGTCTTCGATGAAGCCCACGGCCGTCGCGCTCGACCGGCCGAACCGCAGCCAGTGGTGCGGCGGCATGAGCAGGATCGCCTCGGCCCCCGCCTCGCGGGCCGCGATCGCATGGTCGGTCGCCTCGCGGCTCCCCTCCGCGGAGACGCCGCTGATCACCTTCACGCGGCGGCCGGTCTTGGCGTTGGCCCGCTTGA
The DNA here is from genome assembly GCA_044234625.1 of Pirellulales bacterium. Classification (GTDB taxonomy): domain Bacteria; phylum Planctomycetota; class Planctomycetia; order Pirellulales; family UBA1268; genus CACORA01. The sequence continues at coordinate 10,548 of JBIIIP010000096.1, forward strand.
CCCCCTCGGCCACGAGCTTCGTGACCGTCGCCCGCTCGGCCGGATCGAGCGACATGATCTCGCCGGTGTGGCCGTTGCAGACCACGCCCTCGATCCCCGGCACGCTCGCCACGTCCTCGATCGAGGCCACGAGCCCCTCCTCGTCGATCGACTCGTCGTCGCGGAAGGGGCAGAGCGTGGCGGGATAGACGCCGCTCCAGGGGCGATTCCGCCAGGGGGAGGCATGGGCGGCGAGGGAGGGGCGGCCGGCGTGGCCGTTGGAAGCGGGCGTTGTCATGGGGTTCTCCAGGGGTAGGCGAATGGTTCAGGGGGCCGCCGCGACCTGACCGGCAGGCCGTTTTTGCGCGAGCAGGAAGGCGACGAGGTCGGCGAGCTCCTCGGGCGTGAGCGTGCGGTCGTAGCCGGCGGGCATCAGCGACACCTGCTGCACGGCCCGCTCCTCGATGGCGGCCTTCGCGATCGACGTCGAGCGGCCGGCCGTGTCGATCACGCGGACGGTGTCGGGCGTGTCGTCGAGCACGAGGCCGGTGAGGCTGCGGCCGTCGTCGAGCACGAGCGTGCTCACGCGATAGCCCTCGATGATGGTGGCGCTCGGCTCGAGGATCGAGCTGAGAATCGCCGCCGGCGGGGATCGCAGGCCGAGGTCGGAAAGATCGGGCCCGATGCCCCCCACGCCGTGCTCGCCCGCCCGGTGGCAGGCCCCGCAGTTGGCCCCGCGGGCGTCGGCGAAGAGCTTTCGGCCGCGGGCCGGGTCGGCCGCGGGCAGAAGGGCCAGGACGTCGGCGGCCTTGGCCGGCGGCCGCGGCTCGGCGAGCTTGGGCACGGGCACGCCCAGGGTCGACGCCACGGCCGGCACCCGGTCGAGCAGCCGCGGGTCGGGATCGGCCGCCGCGGCAAGGAGCAGTTTTTCGGCGCGGCCGCGAGCGGCCGCCGCGGCCTGCCACGAGCCGGGCTC
>JBIIIP010000098.1:0-11427 GCA_044234625.1 Pirellulales bacterium
AGAAGTGACGTGCGGTGGATCGTGGCGGTGGGTGTGCTCGTGGTCCTCGTGATCATGGGTGGCTGCGGCCCCGCATCTCCGCCCCGCCCCGCGCGGTCCGTGGCGGATGCGGACCATGATCATGACCATGATCACGGCCACGATCATGACGATGACCATGGCCACGACGATCACCACGCCAAGGCGGAAACCCTCGAGGCGGGCGTGGCCGAACTCGGTCGGGTGGTCGCCGCGGTGAAGGATGCCCTGAGCGACGACGATCTGGCCGAGGCCGACGGCCACGTGCACATGGTCGGGCACCTCATCGACGACCTCCATGGCCTCGTCGCCCGGGCCAAGCTGCCGTCCGATGCGGAGGTGGCCGCCAAGAAAGCCCTCGACGAACTGTTCGAGTGCTTCGACCAGCTCGACACCAAGCTCCACTCCCCCGACGAGGAAGTGAGAAAAGCCATCGACTACGCCGAGCACGAGCCGCGGGTGAAGGCGGCCCTGGAGGCCCTCGACGCGATCGCCACCGGCAAGCCGCCGGCGGCCGCCAACGACATCGACGAATGAGACGCACGAACGGAGGACGACGCATGCTGGTGCGGAGCGTGGCGAAACTGATGGTGGTGGCGGTGTGCATCGGGTGGTGCGCCGTCGGGTCGGCCAACGAGGCCATCGACCCCGCGGGCGTGCGGCAGCGGTTAGTGCTCGCGGAGGAGCCGGCCGGTGCCCTCACCCCCACGGCGGCCCGGGCCCTGTTGCTGAAGGGTCAAGCCAACGCGCCCCAGCCGCTCGTCGTCGCCGGGCGGCTCGGGGCGAAGGACATGGAGCCGTTTCTGGAAGGCAAGGCGTCGTTCGTGCTCGTGGAGATTCCGGCCGACGACCATGCCCAAAAGCCCGGCCACGACGCCGACAACTGCCCGTTTTGCAAGAAGAAGCAGGCCAACGCGCCGATGGTGGCCGTGCAGTTCCTTGGCGTTGACGGCAAGGTGATCCCGGTCGATTCGCGGCAGCTCTTCGGGATCGCCAAGGGGACGGAGGTCGTGGTCAAGGGATCCGCGGCCTACGACCCGAAGCTCAAGTTGCCGATCGTGCAGCTGACGGCCGAATCCATTTTCGTGCGCGGTAAGTAAGCCGCTCCTTTCCCCGAGCCGTCTCCAGCACCGCATGCCGATCGCCTTCAAGGAATGGGCCGCCATCTGCCGGGCCTTGGCGACCGGACGCCAGGACGTGATCCTGCGAAAAGGCGGCATTGTGGAGCCGGGGGGCGAGTTCCGCCCCGACCACGCCCGGTTTTTGCTGCTCCCCACGTTTCTGCACCAGTCGCCCGACCAGTTGGTCCCGGAGGCCCGCGATCTGCTCGATGGCATCGACGCCGACCGGCCGCCCACTGGCTCGATCGTGCTCACGCACGAGGCGCTCGTGCGCGACGCGACGCGGATCAAGGCGTTTGACGAACTCGCCCGTTACCGCCCGCGGCACGTGTGGAGCGACGCCGTGGTGGCCGAACGGTTTCACCGCTGGAAGGATGAACTGCACGTGCTCGCAGTCGAGGTGAAGCCGCTGGTCGAGCCGCTCGTGCTGCCGTGGCGCGACGAATACGGCGGCTGCAAATCGTGGGTCGAACTGGCTGCCACCTAGGCTGTGCGCGGGATCGCGGCGTGACGTCAACCGGCCCAACCCGGCACAGGGCTGCCCACACCCTCGATCGGACGTTCGCTGCGGGCCTCCAGCCCTCCGCTTACTGCATGTCCGCTGCGCTTCGGCATCCTGCCTGCGCTTGCTCCCATAGCCCGCTCGAGGGCATGGGCAGCCCCGTGCCTCCACGTGGCATAGACCTCCGGTCTGTGACCAAGAAAGCCGACAGACTGGAGGTCTGTCGCCGTCCTTTAGAGAGGTCTGTCGCCACATGGGTTGGGTCGCTCGCCGCTCGCTACCGCACCACCCGCGCGCCGCCGCCGACGATCTGTTTCTCCACCTCCGCGCGGGTGGCCATCGAGGTGTCGCCGGGAGTGGTGCTCGCCAGCGCGCCGTGAGCGGCGCCGTAATCCACGGCCCGCTGCGGACAGTTGAACTCCAGGAATCCAAACGCCAGGCCACTGGCGAAGCTGTCGCCTCCGCCGACGCGGTCGAGAATCTCGAGCTCGGGATACGTGCGGCTGTCGTAAAACGTTCCGTCGTGCCAGCAGATGGCGCTCCAGTCGTTTTTCGTCGCCGTGATCACGCGGCGGAGCGTCGTTGCCGCCACCTTGAAGTTCGGAAACTCCCTCACCGCCCGCTCGATCATCTTCTTGAAGGCTCCCGTCTCGATCTCGCTGATGGCATGATCGACCCCCTCGACCTCGAAGCCGAGCGAGGCGGTGAAGTCTTCCTCGTTGCCGATCATCACGTCCACGAACTTCGCGATCTCGCGGTTGACCTGCCGGGCCTTCGCCTGGCCGCCGATGCTCTTCCAGAGGCTCGGGCGATAGTTGAGGTCGTACGACACGATCGTGCCGTGTCTCTTGGCCGCCTTCACCGCCTCGACTGTCAGCGCCGCAGTCGTCTCCGAGAGGGCCGCGAAGATGCCGCCGGTGTGAAACCAGCGGGCGCCGAGCGCGCCAAACACATGATCCCAGTCCACGTCCCCCGGCTTCAATTGGCTGGCCGCCGTGTTGCCGCGGTCGGGCACGCCCACGGCACCGCGGATGCCGAAGCCGCGCTCGGTGAAATTCAGGCCGTTGCGGACTGTGCGGCCGATGCCGTCATCCGGCCGCCACTGGATGAGGTCGGTGCACACGCCCCCCTGCATGATGAAATCCTCGATCAGGTGGCCCACCTCGTTGTCGACGAACGCCGTCACCACGGCCGTCTTCAGGCCGAAGCATTTCCGCAGGCCGCGGGCCACGTTGTATTCGCCGCCCCCTTCCCATGCCGCAAACCGGCGCGCGGTGCGGATCCGTCCTTCGCCGGGGTCGAGCCGGAGCATGATCTCGCCGAGGGAGATCTGATCGAACGCGCAGGAGCCTTTGGGCTTGATGGGCAGCGGCATGGGGGCCTCGCGGATGATGATTCAGGCGGTTGGGAGAGCGGCGGTGTCGAAGGCCGGGAGGCCGGCCTCGTGGGCGATGTCGTTGAGGGCGTCGATCTCGGCCTTCGAGAACAGCAGGCCGCCTGCCTTCTCGCTGCGGGCGGCGGCCTCCGCCTCGGGCTGGCCGGGAAGCATGCAGCCCTCGTTGCCGTGGCCGAGGATGTCGGCGAGCACGGCCCGCACGTTTTCCGCCTGCGACTTCCCGCGGGCAAACGCGCCACCGGAGATCGCCGCAGGGTGGGTGACCTGGAAGAAAAAGGCGCAGCCTTGTTTCTCACTCGGCACGGCCGCGCGGCTGCGGATCGTGGGCAGCGAGCCACCGATGAAGGCGGCGATGATCTCGTTGATCAGCGACAGCCCGTAGCCCTTGTGGTCGCCGAAAGGCAGAAGCGAGACGGCCTTCGCGGCGTCGGTCGTGGGCCGTCCTTCCTCGTCGACCGCCGCACCTGGCGGCAGTGGCTTTCCCTCGCGGCGAAACTGCTGCACCCGCCCCATCGCGATCAGGCTGGTCGCCCAGTCGATCACGATGGGAAAGCCCACCGCGGCGGTCGTCGGAAAACCCCATGAATGGGGATTCGTGCCCAGCGTGGGAAACCGACCCCGAAACGGCACCACCTCGGCCAGTGACGCCGTGCAATTCGTGTAGGCGATGTAGCCCCGGCGGGCCGCCTCCATCACGTATCCCCCGCCCCACAGGTAGTGGAAGGCGTTGTCGACCGAGACGGTGCCCGTGCCGAACGTATCGGCGAGCCGGATGCACGTCTCGATCGCGTCCCACGCCACGGCCTGGCCGAGCTTCTTGCCCGCGTCCCACACCTCGGCCGCCTGAAACCGTGAGGGGATCTTTTTCACAACGGCCTTGGGCACGCAGCCGCCGGCCCGCGAGCCGAACAACTCGTCGAGGTGCAGGGCCTTGATGGCGTTGTGGGTGCGGATGCCGTGCTTGGTCGCCGCCGTGGCGAGCTTCGCGGCCTGCGCGGCCTCGGTGGCATCGAAGCCCCGCTTCATATAGGCCGCCTGCACGAGGTCTTCGTGGGCCTTCACCGGAACGACGAAAAAAGTCTCGGGCATGATGGCTCTCCAGCGATCGCCGCAGCCGCCGCGGGGTCGCGCGGCAGCGGTCGGGCGGTTCAGACGACTTTCGTGATCGGGACCTCGGGGTTCACCTGGGCGAGCGGTGGCTCACCGCGCATCGCCCGGATGAGGTTTGTGACGGCGGCCGCCGCCTGCCGCTGCACGCTCTCGTGCGTGCGCGAGCCGATGTGGGGCGTGACGATGCAGTTGGGAAGCTTCGTCAGCGGATGGTCGGCCCGCGGCGGCTCCTCGTCGAGCACGTCGGTGCCGTAGCCGCGCACGCGGCCGCTTTGCAGGGCTGCGGCGATGTCGGCCGTGTTCACGATCTCGCCCCGGGCGCAATTGACGACCACCACGTCCGGCTTCATCTTCGCGATGGTCTCGGCCCGCACGAGGTCGCGCGTCCGCGGCGTGAGGCTCGTGTGCAGGGAGACATAGTCGGCCGCCGCGAACAGTTCGTCGAGCGATGCCGCACGCGGAATCCCCTGCTCGGCGGCAAAGGCCTCGTCCCAGAACGTGCCGTAGCCCACCGGCTTCATCCCGAAGGCCTTGGCGCGGACGGCCACCTCTCTGCCGATCCTCCCCATGCCGACGATGCCGATCGCCTTGCCGAGGAGTTCGTGGCCCGTCTGCCGCTTCCAGCCGCCGGCACGGGTCGAGTCGGTGTGGAAAAGCAGGTGCTTCTCCAGCGCCAGGAGAAGGAGAAAGGCGTGCTCGGCGACCGTCGTGTGGTTCACGCCCGGCGTGAACAGCAGCGGGATGCCCAACTCCGTGCAGGCCGCGACGTCGATCTTGTCGACGCCGATGCCGTATTTCGACAGCACCTTGAGCCGTGGCCGGGCCTTCTCCAGAACCCGGCGCGTGATCGCGTCATCCCCGCAGATGTAGCCATCGACCTCGCCCACCAGGGCGAGCGTGTCGGCCTCGTTGAGAGGGCCGCGGGCGGTGACGATCTCCCAGCCCGTGGCGGCCAGCGCGGCGTGGTGGTCGCCGGGCGTGTCCTGGAAAGAGGTGGTGGTGACGAGAATCCGCGGTGCCATGGGTCGTTCCGATTCTCCCGGCGAGCGGCGGCGAGGCAGCCTGCCGAGCGAACCCTACCGCACGAGGTGAAAAAGAACAATCAGCGGTGCCGCTTGGCCAGCGTTCACAGCGCGTCCACCCGCTCCGGAAAAAAAGCTTCGAGGAGAGTGGCCCGGGTGCCGTCCCATTTCCAGAGATGGCTGGACCGCGTCTCCCGGCCGCCCGGGCCGCTCGTGCCCGTGCGGTGCAGCCAATACTGCTCGCCTGCGCGGAGCGGATGCCGCTGAAACTCCCACCAGCGGCGCTGCGGCACTGGGGCCTTGATCCAGCTCCAGTGGTTGACGTGCAGAGCGTGGTCGGGATCGGGATGGTCTTTCGTCCACATCCGGTATTCGATCTCGCGCACCGCGGCGATCCGCGGCCGGAGACTGGCTGCCAGGGGCTCATCGCGGAGGAGCACGTCTTCGGCCACGGCCAGGCCGACGCCGGACGTCGTCAGGGCGATTCCGCAGTGCTCGGGAAAAGCCAGGGCATCGCTTTCAATCCACACGGCCAGATGCGTTGCCAGGATGGTTCGCTGCGCGGCCGACTCGGCGGCGCTCGCGGGCGACGCGGCGACGGGCCTGCGAAGGCGATACTCGGCGGCGAATTGCCGCAACCCTTCCAGCCAACCGCGCGCGGAGGGGTTCCTTACCGATTCAGGAACGTTTCCCGGAGCCATTCGTTCTTGCGGCGCTCCAGTTCGATGAGCTTGGAGACGGGGCCCTTCCGCTGGCCCTGCGCGGCCGGCCGGGAGGAACGGTTCTGCTGCGCCGCCGAGGCGGTGCTGACGACGAACATCGACGCCACGACGGCGACGAGGAGGGCAAACCGAATCATGGAAAATCCTTTTCGAGGCGAGAATGTGAACAGGCACCGATCCGTTGTCTGCATCGGAGCCCGCGGGCGTGCGGCACGAGTCGGCGGCCGCCCGTCCGCGTGCCACGCACAACCCATGCACCGCATATTGCCGGCACGCCATGCACGGCCGGAACGACCCGCCCCGCAGCATCGTCATGACCCTCCCTTTGCGTTGCGACCGAGCCCTGAGCGGGTCGCCGTCGCGGCCAGCGGATCGTCGGGCCACGCATGCTTGGGATAGCGGCGACGGAGTTCCTTCTTGACCTCCGGATAGGTGTTTTGCCAGAAGCTCGCCAGGTCGCTCGTGAGCTGCTGCGGCCGGTGATTCGGGCCGAGCAACTGGAGAAGCACCGGCACGCTGCCCCCCGCGACCCGCGGCGTCTCCCGCACGCCGAACAGCTCCTGGATGCGGACCGCCACGGTGGGCTGCCGGCCCGGCTCATAGAGAATCGGGTGCCGCTTGCCGTTGGGCAGCTCGATGGATGGCGGGGCGAGGAGGTCGATCTCGGCGAGGCGATCATGGCCCACCTTGGCCCGCAGCGTCGACATCCAATCAGACCCCTTCACGTCGTCCAGCGACCGCAGGCCCAGGCACAGCCCGGGCAGCTCGGCGACGAGCGACGCCTCGTCGAGCGGTGGGAGGCCGATGTTCGGCACCGCGCCGGCGAGCCAGCGGACGCGCGCCAGGAAAGCTCCGGCCGCCGAATCGGCCGCAGGCAGAATCCGATCGGCTTGCGTCGCCGCCTCGCGGGCCAGCACCACGGCGGCGGCGGCCGCGTCGCGGATCGGGATCGGGGTCTCGTCGAGGAGAAGATCGCACCAGTAGGTTCGCAGCCGGGCCTCCACGTGCCGTCGAGCCGGCGCGAAAAGCAGCTCCTCGACGGAGTGCATGTTCGAGGCGCGCAGGTTTGTGGAGGCCAGTGGTTCCTGGTCGAGCCACGCGAGGTCGACCGCCGACGCCTGGCGAACGCTGGCCTCGCCGCCGCTGTCGGTGAGGTCGATGGCGAGAAGCAACGCCTCTTGCCGCACCCGCGATCCTCCGTCGAGCCGCAGTCCGCGGCCGCCGACCATCGTGGCCCGGTCGCCGCTGCCGGGCCGGAGCTTGGCGAGCCGGTCGGGAAACGCCTCCCACAACGCCTGCATGAGCGCCGTTGCGGGATCGGTCGCCCGCGGCGCGAGATCGGCATCCACCAGCCGGTAGAGCTGCTCTGCCGCCCGCAGGACGGCCTGTGCGCCGCCGGGATGGAGCTCAAGATCGGCATCGGGCAGCGGAGCCTGCGCGTGAAACGCCTGCAGGGCAAACACGCGATCGACGACGTCGCTGCGCGACCGCACCGTCACCCGGTCCCGCGGGCCGCGGCGGCCGTGCGCGCCGAGGCGAAAGGGATCCCTTTCGGAGAGGAGCGCCGCTGCGATCGACGTCTCGCGGAGTACGCCATGGGTGGCCCCCGCGAGAAGGAGCCGTGCCAGCCGCGGGTGCGCGGGCAGGCGGGCAAGGTTGCGGCCGAGGGCGGTGACGGTGGCCTTGCCGGTCGCCGCATCGTCGACCGCGGCGATCGCGCCCAGCCGGTGGAGGAGCACGCGGGCCTGCGCCACAGCCTCGGCCGCCGGCGCGTCGAGCCAGGGAAAGCCTTCGTCTTCGCCGAGCACCATTAGCTGCAGGAGCGGGCCGGCCAGGTCGCCGCGCTGCACCTCCGGCACGTCAGCGAACGGCCGCTGGTGGTGCGCTGACTCATCCCACAGCCGCCAGCAGGTGCCGGGCCCCGTGCGGCCGGCGCGGCCCGCCCGCTGGGCGGCCGAGGCCTGCGAGATCGGGATCAGGTCGAGCCGCGGCAGGCCCGTCGCCGGCGAGACTCGCGCCTGCCGCACGAGCCCGGAATCGATCACCGCCGTGATCCCGGGAATCGTGAGCGACGTTTCGGCCACGTTCGTCGAGAGGATGATCTTGCGTGCGCCCACGTCGTCGAGCACGCGGTCTTGCTGCTCGGGCGGCAGGTCGCCGAACAACGTGTGCACCACGTGGCCCTGCCGCGTTGCCTGGTCGGCCAGCAGTCTCTCGCATTGCATGATCTCGCCGACGCCGGGAAGAAAGACGAGCACGTGGCCGGTGGTCTCGCGCAGGGCCAAGGGCATGGTGGCGGCGACCCGCTCCGCGAGTTCGCGCTGGTCACCCCGGCGGTCGTAGCGGATCATGACCGGATGGAGGCGGCCGTCTGCCGCCACCACGGGGCATGCCGGGCCGCCCCCGAGCAGCCTGGCCACCGGTTCGGTCGCCAGTGTTGCGCTCATCACCACCACGCGCAGGTCGGGCCGGATGGTTTGCCGCAGCCGCACGAGCAGCCCGAGGACGAGATCCATCTCCACGGTCCGCTCGTGGAATTCGTCGAGCACCACCGCCCCGAGCCGCTCCAGCGAGATGTCGGTGAGCAGCCTCCGCAGCATGATGCCCGTCGTCTCCACGAAGAGCCGTGTGCCACGGCTCGTGCGCGAGTCGAACCGCACCTGGTAGCCCACCTCGGCGCCCAGTTCGCACCCCCGCAGCCGCGCGATCTGGTGGGCCACCGACCGCGCCGCGAGCCGCCGCGGCTGCACGAGCACGAGTTGCCGGTCGGCCGGGAGATCGTCGAGCACCGCCGCGGGCACGAGCATCGTCTTGCCCGATCCGGGCGGCGCCGTCACCACGACCGCCCCGGAGCGCGATGCCGCGACGACGTCGTCGAGCACGCCGGCGACCGGGAGGTCTGCGGGAAGAAACCGCCGCTGGCCGGTCATCGGATCATGCCACCTCGAAGATGGCCTCGATCTCGACGGGCACGTTCAAGGGCAGCGATCCCGCGCCAAACGCGCTGCGCACGCCGACGCCGAGATCGGGGCCCCACACGCTAGCGAAGAGTTCGCTGCAGCCGTTGATCACGTGCGGATGCTTGTCGAACCCGGCCGGGCAGTTGACCAGGCCCATCAGCTTCACCACCCGCCTGATGGCGTCGAGCGAGCCGAAATGGCCCACGAGCGTGGCAAGAATCGTAAGGCCCACCTGCCGGGCGGCGAGCTTGCCGGCATCGGCATCGAGATCGACCCCCACCACGCCCTTGATGAGTGATCCATCGGCTTGAAACGGCAGGTGCCCCGACGCGTAGGCCAGGCCTCCGACCACGAGGCAGGGCTTGTAGAGCCCGGCGGCCTTGGGCAGCGGCGGCAGCGAAAGGCCGAGCGCGGCGAAGGATTGCTGGGGAGAAGTGGAGTGGCTCATGACGAAGGATTCCTGGCGATGAGATGATCAGCCGGCGCGGTAGGCCGGAAAGTCGGTGTAGCCCCGGCTGCCGTCTGGCGCGTACCACGCGGCCATGTCGGCCGGCGCGGCCAGGGGCCAGCCGTGGGCGAATCGCTCCACGAGATCGGGGTTCGAAATGTAGGGCCGGCCGAAGGCGATGAGATCGGCGTGGCCGGCAGCGATCGCCTCCTCGGCCGACTGCTGCGAGTAGCCGCAGTTGCCCATCAGCGGTCCGCGAAACACGCGGCGAAACTCGGCGAGAGTCATCGGCGATCCTCGTTCGTGGAAGCCGAAGCCCAGGCCATCGACGACGTGCAGGTAGGCCAGGCCGAAGGGATCGATGGCCCGCGCGGCGGCCAGAAACTGCTCGCGGAAGTCGGGCGAGCCCATGTCGTTGAACGAGCCGTTGGGTGCCACCCGCACGCCCACCCGGTAGGGCGGCCATTCGCCGCACACAGCCTCGACCACGTCGCGAAGAAACCGGCAGCGATTGACCACGCTGCCGCCGTAGGCGTCGGTGCGGTGGTTGGTCTTCGACTGCAGAAACTGATCGATCAGGTAGCCATTGGCGGCATGGATCTCCACGCCGTCGAAGCCGGCGATCCGCGCGTTGGCCGCGGCCTGGCGGTAGTCGTCGATCACCCGCTGAATCTCTCCCGCGGCGAGGGCCCGGGGCGTTTCGTAGGGCTGCTTGCCCTGGGGCGTGCGGATGCCGTCGCCCTTGATCGGCACGGGCGACGGGGCCACTGGTAGCGCGCCCTCGTGGAAGCTGCTGTGTGAGGCCCGCCCCATGTGCCACAGCTGCAGGAAGATGCGGCCCTTTTGGGCATGCACCGCCTGTGTGACGCCCTTCCATCCATCGACCATGGCCGCGGTGTAGATGCCCGGCGATTCGAGCCAGCCATTGGCTTCGGGGGAGATCGTGGTGGCCTCGGAAATGATCAGTCCTGCCGAGGCTCGCTGCGCGTAATACTCGGCCATCACGGGCCGCGGGATGCGGTCGGGGCCGGATCGCGACCGCGTCAATGGCGCCATGACGACGCGATTGGGCAGCGGCAGGTCACGGAGGAGAAATGGCTGCAGGAGTGGCGAATCAGACATCGTGTCTACAATACCGCCCATGCCGATCTTCGACTACTCGTTCACCGTGGCCGCGCCGCTGAAATCCGTGCGGGATTTTCACCACGACACGAGCGCCTTGAAGACCCTCACGCCCCCCCCGACGATCGTGCAGCTGCACTCGATCGAGCCCCTGGCAGAGGGGTCGGTATCGAAATTCACGCTCTGGGTGGGCCCCCTGCCCCTCCGCTGGACCGCGGTGCACCGCGGCGTGACCGACCGTGGCTTCACCGACGTGCAGGCCGCGGGCCCGGCGAAGAAATGGGAACACACCCACACCTTCGTGCCGCTCGGCGACTCACTGACCGAGATTCGCGAACACATCGAGTATGAGCACAAGCCGGGGCCGTGGGGCCTGGTCACGCGGCTCTTGTTCTCGCGGCCCAACCTGCTCTTCATGTTCGCCTACCGTGCATGGGCCACGCGCCGGGCCCTGCGGTAGGCGCATGGAAGCATCCGCGGTGTGAGCAAGGGCAAGGCCGTCGCCGTGTTTGGCACGGACATTTCAACCGGCCCAACCCGGCTTCGGGCTTTACGTACACAGGCAAAAACGACTAGCTGTCCGTGGAAAAAGCCATCCATGGCCTTTTTCCACTTGGTCGACCGCAAAAAACGCCGAGGGTTTTATGGGTCGACGGCTATCGCATCCTGCTCAGGCAGACTTGTTCCACAGTCTGCTAGGCCCGGAGGGCCGGGTCACCACCAGCGGGCGGATGCCCGCCAAGAAGACCGAGGCCACGATGGCGAGGTCTTCGTGAGGATAAACCTCCGGTCTGTGATGCCCACACGTGGCATAGACCTCTGGTCTGTGACTAAGAATGTCGACAGACCGGAGGTCTGTCCCCACTCAGGGCTGACCGCGCGCCGATAAAGCAACATCTCTTCTGTAAATGGCGGTTTTCAGAGGTGGGTCATCTGGCTTCCATGTTCAGGTAGGCACGTTCAGTTTCCCAGTCGTCGCTGATTTCGGAGAGGACGGCGGAGGCGA
>JBIIIP010000099.1:0-11363 GCA_044234625.1 Pirellulales bacterium
GACGAAGCGGGGCGTGCAGACGGAACTGGCGCTGGCGCGGCTGCGGGCGCTGCGGCCCGGGCTCGCCACGTGGGGCCTGTCGGCCACGCTCGCCAATCTCGACGAGGCCGTGGCGGCGCTCGTCGGGCCGGACCGGGCGGCGACGGCACGGGTCGTGAAGGCCGATGTGCCCCGCCGTCTCGAGATCGAGACGCTGATCCCGGAGCCGATGGAGCGGTTTCCCTGGGCGGGGCACATGGGGATGCGGCTCTTGCCGCAGGTGGTGGCCGCGATCGACCGGGCCGCGACCACGATCGTCTTCACCAACACGCGTTCGCAGGCCGAGCGCTGGTTCGACGCCATCCAGGCTGCCCGGCCCGATTGGAAGAAGCTCGTCGCCTTGCATCACGGTTCGGTCGATCGCGACCTGCGAACGCGGGCCGAGGCCGGCCTCAAGGCGGGGAAGCTGAAGTGCGTGGTCGCCACATCGAGCCTCGACCTGGGCGTCGACTTCGGGCCGGTCGAGCAGGTGCTCCAGGTAGGGAGCCCGAAGGGCATCGCCCGGCTTCTCCAGCGGGCCGGCCGCAGCGGGCATGCCCCCGGCGCCACCGGCCGGCTCGTGTGCGTGCCCACGCACGCGCTGGAACTCATCGAGTGTGCCGCCGCCCGGTCGGCGGCGGAGGCGGGCGCCGTCGAGCCGCGGCGGCCGCTCGTCGCGCCGCTCGACTGCCTCGCGCAGCACATCGTCACTGTCGCCTGCAGCGGCGGCTTTCGCGAGCCGGAGTTGCTCGCGGAGGTGCGGTCGACCCACGCCTACGCCGCGCTCGACGATGCCGCCTGGCGGTGGGCGCTCGACTTCGCGGCCCGCGGTGGCCGCGCACTCGCGGCTTATCCCAACTACGCGCGGATCATCGAGCGGTTTGGCCGCTGGTACGTGGCCGGCAAGGCGATCGCCCGGCATCACCGCATGAACATCGGCACGATCGCCGGCGACGCGACGGTGGACGTGAAGTGGCTGCGCGGCGGCCGGCTGGGCACGGTGGAGGAATCGTTCGTTGCGCGGCTCAATGAAGGCGACCGCTTCCTTTTCGCCGGCAAGCCCTTGATCCTCTTCCGCTTCGACGGCCTCACGGCCTGGGTGAAGCGGGCCCGGGGGGCGGCCGCCCTGCAGGTGCCGCGCTGGAACGGTGGCCGGATGCCGCTCTCCACCCTGCTCTCCTCGGCCGTGCTGGAGATGGTCCGCGCCGCTGGCTCCGCTGGCCGGCGGCTGCCGCCGGAAGTGCGGGCCGTGCTCCCGCTTTTGCACACGCAGGCCCGCTGGAGCCGGCTGCCCGACCACGACACGCTCCTCATCGAGCGCTGGCAGGGCCGCGACGGGCACCACACCTTCCTCTTCCCGTTCGCCGGCCGTCTCGTCCACGAGGGCCTCGCCGCGCTCGTGGCCTGGCGGATCGCCAGCCGCGCGCCGACGACGCTCACGTTCGCCGTCACCGACTGGGGGCTGGAGCTGTCGGGCCGCACGCCGCTCGATTTCGACGAACGCGGCTGGCGGCGGCTGCTCTCGCCCGCCAACCTCCTGGAGGATCTGCTCGCCTGCCTCAACGGCACCGAGATGGCCCGCCGCCACTTCCGCGAGATCGCGCGCGTGGCGGGGCTCGTGTCGGGATCGCAGCGCAGCACGCGGCAGACGCAGGCCTCGGCCGGACTGATCTACGACGTGCTCTGCGAGCACGATGCCGACAACATGCTCCTCGGGCAGGCACGCCGCGAGGTGCTGGAGCAGCAGTTCGAGTTTCGCCGTCTGCACGAGGCCCTCGACACGTTGGGCTCCAAGGACATCCGCATCGTGGAGACCGCCCGCATCTCGCCGCTGGCGTTTCCGATCTGGGCGGAGTTCGTGCAGTCGCGGCTGACCACGCAAGGCTGGCTCGAGCGAATCACCGAGATGGCGAAGGAACTGGAGCAGGCTGCGGCCTCATGAGGATTTCCACCGACCCCGATGCCGACGTCGTGCTCCTGCCGGGGCGGGCAGCGCTCCTGCCCGCGTCGCGCACGCTGCTCCTCTCCGACCTGCATCTCGGCAAGGCGGCCACGTTTCGCCGCGCGGGGATTCCGGTGCCCGAGGGATCGGCGCAGAAGGATCTCATGCGGCTCGAAGCGCTCGTGGCGCGGCATGAAGTGAAACGGCTGCTCGTGCTCGGCGACCTGTTTCACGCGCGGACCGGCTGCACCGACGCGGTGCGGGAGGAGTTTGCGGCCGCGCGGGCCCGGATGGCCGGCGCGGCGGTGGTGCTCGTGCTCGGCAACCACGACCGGCCGCTGGGAGCACTTCCCGACAGCCTGGGCATCGACGCCATCGTGCCCGCGATCGACGAGCCGCCCTTCCACTTCGTCCACGAGCCGTCCGCCGTGGTGGCCGAAGGTCGCCGCAACCTGTTCACGATCGGCGGCCACTTGCATCCCACGGTGTCGCTCCGGTCGCCGAGCGGCGATCGGCTGGCCGATCGCTGCTTCGTGGCCGAGGAGGTGGTGCTGGTGCTCCCCGCGTTCGGCTCGTTCACCGGCGGCCACCGGATCACGCCCACCGACGGCATGCGGATCTGGATCGCCCGTGACGACGGCGTCGTCGACGTCACCCAGCTGGCGCGGCAGTCGCGTCGCGCCAGCCGCGGCTGAGACGGTCGAGGAGGTCGCGGGCCGTCATCGCGATCTCGCCGATGTCGTGGGCCGCGAGGTCGCCCGCGCGGCCGTGCACCCACGTCGCCAGCCGCGCGGCGGCGAAGGCCGAGAGGCCCTGGGCGAGCAGGGCCGCGATGATGCCGGTGAGCACGTCGCCCGTGCCCGCGGTCGCCATGCCGGGGTTGCCGGTGTCGTTGTGCGCGCTTTTTCCGCGATCGACGACGAGCGTCGCCGGGCCCTTGAGCACGACGACGGCGTCGAGCGCCCGGGCCAGCTCGGCCGCGCGGGCCTCGAGCCATGGTCGGTCGCCCGCCCGCGGCGACGCCGGATCGTGGCCGAGGAGCCGGAGCAGCTCGCCGGCGTGGGGCGTGAGGATGCGCGGGGCGGCATGGTCGGCAAGGGCGGCCGCCGGGGCCTGGGCCAGCGCGAAGAGGGCGTCGGCATCGAACACGGCCGGCCGTGGGACCACGCGCCACCATTCATGGACGAGCGCCGTGACCGCCGCCGAGCGGCCGAGGCCGGGCCCGATCGCGAAGGCGTCGGCCGCGGCCAGCCGCTCGTGCACGAGCGGACCGGCGCCGGCGGCGAGTGTGCCGTCGGGGGCGGAGGGCAGGCCGCGGGTCATCACGCACGGGTCGAAGCCGGCGGAGATCGCCACGACGGCGTCGGGCACGAGCGCCTCGACGAGGCCGGCGCCGCTTTTCAAGGCGGCGCTGGCGGCCAGGGCCGGCGCGCCGGCCATGCCGGCGGAGCCGCCCACCACGACCACGCGGCCGTAGTCGCGTTTGCTCGTGTCGCGGCCACGGGGCTGGAGCCGCGGGAGGTCGGCGGGGGGCGATTTGGGTGCGAGGAAGGCCATGGTTCCTTCATTACCTTGACTGAAAAGCCGCCAGCGGGCTACCTTCGCCGCGATTTCGCACGGATTCGGACGGTCGCCGACCCAGACACGAGGAGGCCCGTCCGCCAAGGAGAATGGCGACCCACATGAGTCCCTCACAGCCCCGTCCCGACATTTTCGACGTCAAGAAGGTCACCAAGCTGATCGAGCTCATGAAGGAGCACGATCTCTCCGAAATCGACCTCAAGCAGGGCGACACGGCCGTGCGGCTGAAGCGGGGCGGCGAGGTGGTGGCGTTTTCCGGCCCGGCTCCCGCCGCATCGCGGGCCGCCGCGGCTCCCACCGCCGAGGCGGCGCCGGCCGCGAAGGAATCGGCCGCCGATGCCCGGATGCTCGTCATCAAGAGCCCGATGGTGGGCACGTTTTACCGGGCCAGTGGCCCCGAGTCCTCGCCGTTCGTGAAGGTCGGCGACCGTATCGGGCCGGAAAAGACCGTGTGCATCGTCGAGGCCATGAAGGTTTTCAACGAGATTCCTGGCGGTGTCTCGGGCCAGGTGGTGGCGATCCTCGTCGAGAACGGCGCGCCGGTGGAATTCGGCCAGCCGCTCATCAAGGTCGACCCCGAAGGCTAGCCATCCCGTGGGTCGATGAGCATCGCCTCCGGCGATGCCGCGTTCCCTCCACGTTCCGCCGACGGAAACCATGTTCAATCGCATCCTCATAGCCAATCGAGGCGAGATCGCCCTGCGGGTGATCCGCGCCTGCCGCGAGATGGGCATCGAGACGGTGGCCATCTACAGCGAGGCCGACCGCGGCGCGCCCTACCTCGAACTGGCCGACGAGGCTATCTGCGTCGGCCCGCCGCGCGCCGCCGACAGCTACCTGCGGATCGATCGCGTGATCAGCGCGGCCGAGATCGGCAACGTGCAGGCGATCCATCCCGGCTATGGGTTTCTTTCGGAGAACTCGCACTTCGCGGAGGTCTGTCGCTCCTGCGACATCGGCTTCATCGGGCCCACGCCCGAGGCGATGGAACGGGTGGGCGACAAGAACTCGGCGCGGGCCCTGGCCCGCGAGGCGGGCGTGCCCACGGTGCCGGGAAGCGACGGCATCATCGGCAGCGAGCAGGAGGCGCTGAAGGTTGCCCGCGACATCGGCTTTCCGGTGCTGCTCAAGGCCACGGCCGGCGGCGGCGGCAAGGGCATGCGGGTGGCCGCCAACGACCTGGCCCTGGCCAGCGCCTGGCAGCAGGCCTCGGCGGAGGCCCAGGCGGCCTTCGGCAACCCGGGCATCTACATCGAGAAATACATCGAGCGGCCGCGGCACGTCGAAATCCAGATTCTCGGCGACCAGCACGGCAACGTGTTTCATCTCTGGGAGCGCGACTGCTCCACGCAGCGGCGGCACCAGAAGCTGATCGAGGAGAGCCCGTCGCCGCGGCTCCCCCAGGCCACGCGGCAGAAGATGGCCGAGGCCGCGGTGCGGCTGGCCAAGACCGCCGGCTACTACTCGGCCGGCACGGTCGAATTCATCGTCGACCAGCAGGACAACTTCTACTTCATCGAGGTCAACGCCCGCATCCAGGTCGAGCATCCGGTGAGCGAGATGGTGACGGGCATCGACTTGGTCAAGGCGCAGATCCGCGTCGCGGCCGGGGAGAAGCTCGACCTGAAGCAGTCCGAGATCATGCCCCGAGGCCACGCGATCGAATGCCGCATCAACGCCGAAGACCCGGCCGCCAACTTCCGCCCCTGCCCCGGCCGGATCGAGCGGATCATCGCCCCGGGCGGCTTCGGCGTGCGCTGGGATTCGCACGCCACGACGGGCTACGTCGTGCCCCCGACCTACGATTCGCTCGTGGGCAAGCTCATCGTCCACCAGCCCTCGCGCAAGGAAGCGATCGACACGATGACCCGGGCCCTCAAGGAGCTGCGGGTGGAGGGGATCAAGACCACGGTGCCCATTCACCTGGAAATCCTCTCCAACACCGCGTTCCACGAGGCGCTGATCGACACCACGTTCGTGGAGCGGGTGCTGTTGGCGAAATGAACGGTTCCTGCACCTGGAGTCCACGATGAGTGAATCGCTCTCCCGTCCCCCGAAGGCCGTCCACCATTTTCACCGCGTGGCGATCCTCTTCGCCGGCGGCCCTGCGCCGGGGGCCAACGCCGTCATCTCCACGGCGGCCACGTCGTTCATGCGGAACGGCACCGATGTGATCGGCATGAAGCACGGCTACTCGTCGCTGGCCGACTATTCACCCGCGAAGCCGCTCGTCGAAGGTCAGGACTACGTCAAGATCACGCCCTCGTTCCTCAAGCGCACCCGCTCCGGCCAGGGCATCATGCTCGGCACGGCCCGCACCAATCCCGGGAAGCACGTCTCGTCGCCGGCCCATCTCGCCGATCCGGAACGGTCGAAGCCGCTGAAGAACGTCTACGACGGGCTGCTGTCGCTCGGCGTCGAGGCCCTGATTTCGATCGGCGGCGACGACACGCTGAAGACGGCCAATAAGTTCAAGCTTTTCCAGGACCGTCTGCCCGCCGACGCCCCGCGGATCCCGGTCGTGCACCTGCCGAAGACGATCGACAACGACTACATGGGCATCGACTTCACGTTCGGCTATTTCACCGCGGTCGACACCCTCGGCAGCGAGATCCGCAACCTGCTCTACGACGCGGATGCGAGCCGCGCCTACTTCCTCTGCGAGACGATGGGCCGCAGCGCCGGCTGGCTCTCCTACGGGGCGGCGATCGCCGGTGAGGCGAGCCTCGTGATCAGCGTCGAAGATATCCACGGCAAATACCGCAGCGAGGAGACCGTGACCGGGCCGGACGGCCAGACGCGGGTCAAGCCGGTGATGAACATCGAGGAGGTCGTGAATCGGATCGTGAAGACGATGCGGGCCCGCGAGGAGCAGGAAGGCAAGCAATACGGCGTGATCGTCATGGCGGAGGGCCTGGCCGAGTATCTCCCCGCCCAGAGCCTGGAGGGCGTGCCGCGCGACGAGCATGGCCACATCTCGATCACGCACATCCAGCTGGGGCGGATGTTCGCCAGGCTGGTGGCCGACGAATACAAGAAGCAGACCGGCCGGTCACGGAAGGTGGTCGGCCTGCAGCTCGGCTACGAGGCGCGGTGCGCGAAGCCCCACGCCTTCGACGTGATGCTCGGCAGCCAGCTCGGCGTGGGGGCCTTCCGCGCCCTCGCGGAGCGCGGGCTCAACGGCGTGATGGTGAGCGTGTCGGGGCAGCTCGACCTGAACTACGTGCCCTTCGAGGAACTGGTCGATCCCAACACGCTCGTCACGGTCGTGCGGTACGTGGAGCGAGGCAGCGACTTCCACAGCCTGGCCCGGTTCCTGGAAACATTCGTGAACGAGTGACGCCGGGCCGGGGCCGCGCTCCTGCGGAGCCCCCCGATCTACCCGCGCGTCAGCGTGCCCTTGGTGCTCGGGATGCCGGGCTGCCGCGGGTCGGGCTCGACCGCCATGCGGAGCGCCCGCGCCGCCGCCTTGAAGACGGCCTCGGCGATGTGGTGGCCGTTGCGGCCGTGGTGGAGGACGGCGTGGACGTTCGCCCCCGCGGTGGCGGCAACGCTCTCCCAGAAGACTTCGACCAGCTGCGCGTCGAAACTGCCGATGACGGGCACGGGGAAGTCGACGGCGAAGACGCATGCCGCCCGGCCGCCGAGATCGACGGCCACCGTGGCCAGCGCCTCGTCCATGGGCACGATCGAGTGGCCGTAGCGGCGGATGCCGCGGCGGTCGCCGAGGCAGTCCTGGATCGCCGTGCCGAACGCCCGACCCACGTCCTCCACCGTGTGGTGCCCGTCGACGTGCAGGTCACCGACGCAGCGGATCGTGAGGTCGAACAGCGAGTGGCCGGCCAGCAGCGTGAGCATGTGGTCGAAGAAGCCGATGCCGGTCTGGACGTCGGCCTTGCCCGTGCCGTCGAGAGCGAGCGCCAGCGTGATGTCGGTCTCGGCGGTCTTGCGGGTGACGCTGGCGGAGCGGGCCATGGCGGAGGCTTTCCTGGGAGCTTTCAGAGGGTTTTCATCACGGCGAGGAAGGCATCGATCTCGTCGTCGGTGCCGACGGTGATCCGCAGGCCGTCGCCCCAGCCGGCGTAGTTCATGTAGCGGATGAGGATGCCCTGCCGCTTGAGGGCTTCGTACACCGGCTTGTGGGGTCGCTCGGGGTGCGTGCACCACACAAAATTCGCCTGGCTCTCGACGGCGTCGTAGCCCAGGGATCGCATCGCGTCTGTGAGCCGGCGGCGGGTGGCGATGATCGTGGCCCGGTTGTCGGCGAGCCATGCCTGGTCGTCGATCGCAGCCGTGGCGGCCGCGATCGAGAGCGTGTCGCAGTTGTAGGAGTCCTTCACCTTGAGCAGTTGCTCGATGACATGGGGCTGCGCGACGGCGAAGCCGAAGCGGAGCCCGGCCAGGGCATACGACTTGCTGAACGAACGCGTCACGATCACCCGGTCGTTTTCCTTGACGAGATCGAGGCAGTTGGCGTCGGCGAAGTCGCCGTAGGCCTCGTCGATGACGACCGCGCAGGGGAGCCGGGCGGCGAGTTCGCGCACGCGGGCCGGCGGCACGAGCGTGCCCGACGGGCTGTTGGGGTTGGCGATGATCGCCAGTTTCACGTCGGCGCCGGAGGCCGTCTGCGGTGCGGCGAAGCCGTCGTCGAGCGACCAGTCGGGGCGGAAGTGATGCTCATCGCACTCGGCCCCCTGGATACCGGCGAGCGTGCGGTAGAGGATGTAGCTGGGATAGGTCATCCGCAGCGACTCGCCCGTCCCGACGAACGCGCGCACGAGGATCGTGAGGAGATCGTCGCTGCCGTTGCCGCAAATGATCCAGTCGGGATCGACGCCGAGGACCTCGGCCGCCCGCATGCGGAAGACGGTGGCCATCGGGTCGGGATACTTGGCGAGCGTGCGGCCGGCCGCCGTGGCGGCGATCGCGCGGGCCACCGCCGGCGAGGGCGGGTATGGATTCTCGTTGGTGTTGAGCTTGATCCACTTGCCTCCCTGCGGCTGCTCCCCGGGCACGTAGCCGGCGAGCGCGGCGATATCGGCGCGGACGAGCGATGCGGCCTTGGAGAGTGAGGTGGGCATGCCAAGAGTTTAGCCCACGGGAGCGGGGGGCCCGTGGCCGGCCGGCAGAGGCGTCACAACCGGTGCAAAGCGACCGGTGGAGCGCGGTTTGAACCCCGATTGGCTCAACCCGGCTTCGGGCTCCCCGTACTCCGTCGCCGGACGTTCGCTGCGCCCATCCTGGGCTCCGCTCACTCGATGCTGCCTGCGCTCCGGCATCCGTGCCTGCGCTGGTCAGCAACGCCGGCTCTCGGAGTACGGGGAGCCCGAAGCCTCGTCCTTCACAAGAGCAACGACCCGGCCAGAAGGCCTCTGCAGAAAGTGGCGTAGACCTCTGGTCTGCGATCACACTTCCGACAGGCCGGAGGCCTGTCACCATTCCTCATCCCGCGCCAGGCCCGGAGGGCCGGATTAGCACCAGCGGGCGGATGCCCGCCAAGCAAGCTGAGGCCAGGATGGCGAAGCTTGCGTGAAGTTAGCCGGGCCGGGTTCGAGCCAGCGGGCAGAGCCCGCCAAGAAACCTGAGGCCACGATGGCGAAGGTTTCGTGAAGAGAGACCTCCGGTCTGTGATGCCCCCACGTGGCATAGACCTCCGGTCTGTGATGCCTTCACGTGGCATAGACCTCTGGTCTGTGACTAAGAATGCTCGACAGACCGGAGGTCCGTCGCCACTTTGGGAGAGACGGGCTGTGACGCTGTGTGTCAGCCCGGGGCTAATCGCGTTTCCACGCTGCGGCGGTGGGCGGTGAGGCCCTCGACGTCGGCGAGGAGCTGGATGTCGGCCGCCATTTCGGCGAGGTCGCCCCGGGCCAGATCGATCACGCTGCCGCTGCGCAGGAAGTGGTTGGCCGAGAGACCTGCGGCAAAGCGGGCGGTGCCGCCCGTGGGGAGCACGTGCGACGGCCCGGCGGCGTAGTCGCCGGCGGCGACCGGGCTGTAGGAGCCGAGAAACGCGGCGCCGGCGTGCCGGATCTTCGCCAGCGTGGCCCGCGGATCGCGGGTGTCGATCGAAAGGTGCTCGGGAGCCAGGTCGTTGGCGAGCGATGCCGATTCATCGTCGCTTCGCGTCACCACGATCGCCCCGAACCGCTCGAGGCTGTCACGGGTGAGGTCGCACCGCT
Source organism: Pirellulales bacterium (assembly GCA_044234625.1). GTDB lineage: Bacteria > Planctomycetota > Planctomycetia > Pirellulales > UBA1268 > CACORA01. The sequence continues at coordinate 9,724 of JBIIIP010000099.1, forward strand.
CGAGCACGGCGAGCCGCGCATCGATGGCGGCGGCGACGCGATCGGCGACCGTCCGCGATGCCGTGAGCAGGATCGCCGAGCCCGGCGAGTGCTCGGCCTGCGCGAGCATGTCGGCCGCGATGAACTCCGGGTTGGCCGCGTCGTCGGCGACGATCACGATCTCGCTGGGGCCGGCGATCGAGTCGATGGCCACGTCGCCGAAAACGTATTCCTTCGCCAGGGCCACGAAGAGATTGCCCGGGCCGACGATCATGTCGACCCGCGGCAGACCGTCGATGCCGTAGGCCATGGCGGCCACGGCCTGCGCGCCGCCGGCCCGGAGCACGGTCGTGATGCCGAGCTCGTGGCAGGTGGCGAGTACGTGCGTGTTTTCGGAGCCGAACTTCGTCGGTGGCGCGACGACCACGATCTCGGGCACGCCGGCCACGCGGGCGGGCACCACGGTCATGAGCAGCGTCGAGGGATAGGCCGCGGCACCGCCGGGCACGCACACGCCCACGCGATCGAGCGGCAAATACCGCTGCCCAAGGGAGCCCCCGCCGGGCAAGGGCACCGTCACGTCGCGGGCCAGAATGGCCTGCTGGAATCGCTCGATCCGCGTGCGGATGCGGCGGATCGCCGCCAGGAAGGCGGGATCGGCGGCGGCATGCGCCTCGGCCAGCGCCTCCCGCGACACGAACACCTCGTCGAGAGCCAGCGCCACGCCGTCGATCCGCCGCGTGTAGTCGAGGACGGCGTCGAGACCCTGCGCCCGGACGTCGGTGCAGATCTTTTCCACCACCTGCCGGGGCGTGAGCGGCGCACCGAAGACGTCGATCGTGCGCTGCCGGCCGGCGGGACTCACCATCTCCCCCTGCGAGACGAGCGTCTGCCGCAAGGCGTCGAGGCTCTGCAAACCGTCGGCGGCGGAGAGGTCGATGCGGCGGCAGGGCGAAAGGCTGGCGGTGGGAGCGGGCATGATGCTCCAAGAATACCCACGAACCATCGCGGGGCGAGCCGGCCGTCACTTCACCGTGGGATCGCCGTCGGCCGGAGCCGCGGCGGCCAGCGCCGCCATCCCGGGCTGCCAGTGCACGGCCCAGCGGTCGGCGATCCAATTCGGTGGGGCGGCATCGTCCGCAGCGGGGCCGGCGATCGCGGCGAGGAGTTCGCGGCCACGGTCGCCGACCGTTTCTTCGATACGCGGGTCGATCGCCGCGACCCGCGCCACGGCCAGCCGGGCCTGCTCCTCCCGGCCCAACGCCACGAACACGATGGCCTGCCGCACGAAGGTGTCGGGAAGATCGGCCGCGATCGTCGCGGCGCGGCGGTAGGCATCGAGGGCGCGGACGAGCTTGGCGCGGTCCTCCGCGGCCGCCCGCAGGTGGCGATCGCCGACATCGACCAGTTTCAGCGCCCGCCGCCGCGCAGCAGCGTTACTTGCCCGAACCGCGGGCGCACGGTCGCGCATCGCCAGCTGCGGCTGCGCCGGGGCGATGCGCGCGGTCGTCGCGCCGAAGGCATTCAAGAATGGAAACACACCCGCCGGACCGAACGCGGGGGCGGCGCCCGCGGGGAGCCAGGTGCCGTAGGGAGTGAAGAGCACGGCACCGGGGACGAGGGGACCGCATCCATAGCCGTAGGGATACCACGCGTACGGC
>JBIIIP010000017.1:0-35363 GCA_044234625.1 Pirellulales bacterium
AATCTCCCGGGTCCGCGTCTCATAGACCGGCTTGCAGACCGTGTAGGCCTGTTCGCGGGTTTCGTAGACCGGCTTGCACACCGTGTAGGGGATCTCCTTCGTGCAGGTCTCGTAGACCGGCTTGCACACCGTGTAGGTCTGCTGACGGGTCTCGTAGACCGGCTTGCACACCGTGTACGTGACGTCGCGGCTGCGCGTCTCGTAGACCGGCTTGCACACCGTGTAGGTCTGCTGACGGGTCTCGTAGACCGGCTTGCAGACCGTGTAGGGGATCTCCTTCGTGCAGGTCTCGTACACGGGCTTCATCACCGTGTAGCACTGCTCGCGGGTCTCGTAGACCGGCTTGCACACCGTGTAGGGGATCTCCTTCGTCACCGTCTCGTACACCGGCTTGCAGACGGTGTTGCGGATCTCACGGGTGCGGGTCTCGTAGACCGGCTTGCAGACCGTGTAGGTCTCCTCGCGGGTCTCGTAGACCGGCTTGCACACCGTGTAAGGAATCTCCTTGGTCACGGTTTCCCACACCGGCTTGCAGACCGTGGTGCGGATCTCACGGGTCTTGGTCTCGTACACGGGCTTCATCACCGTGTAGGGGATCTCCTTCACGACCGTTTCCCACACCGGCTTGCACACGGTGTAGTTGACGGTGCGCGAACGGGTCTCCCACACCGGCTTGCAAACGGTGTACTCGACCTCGCGGAAGCACTTTTCCGTCTCGTAGCGGACGCAGTCAACCTGCTTCTGCTCGACGACCTTCTCACAGACCGTCTTGTAGCAGGTGTACTGCTTCTGCTCGTACACGACGTCCTTCACGAGCCGAGTGCCACACGCCACCTGGGCGGCGCAACTCGGGTCGCTGCTCGACGTCTCACAACTCGAACATCCTTCACGGGCCCGCGCGAAGCTGACTGTCGTCATCTTCCCGCTGCCGTGTTTGTAGCTGGCCAGCCCGCAGTAGGCGGCGTCGGATCGCTCAACCGACGCCACGATACATGCAAGTGCCAGCAGACAACTCAGCCACGTGGTCTTCATGTCTGCTGCCTCTTTCGAGGACGGCTCCTGACACTGGGGTAGAACTGGGAACGAAACGCATGGAGTGCGCAGCCGGCTGCCCGGACACACTCCCTTTCAAACATCGGCCACAAACTCCCCGCAGGTTGACAACTCCCCGCAATCGCCCCCCCTTTTCCAGCCTTCCACAGGCCCTACAACCGATGCAGGCCGACCGTGGAGGGTGGATTCGTTGCGATTGGGCAAGTCCGGCGGGTAGAGTCACCCCGCCTTTGGGCCAGTCCCCGGACCGTTTCCATGACCGACCTTCTGCCGCCATCCGGCGAACCGCCCTCCGACGCGTCCGTGCCCAAGGTGGTGGTCAGCCGGTTGTCGCTCTATCTCCGCGAACTGCAGCGGCTCGAGGCGTTCGGGCAGCAGACGATCTCCTCCGGCCAACTCGGCACGCTGCTCGGCTTCAGCGACGCGCAGGTGCGAAAGGATCTCGGCTTCTTCGGGCAGTTCGGCTACCCCGGCGTGGGCTACAGGTGCGATGAGTTGATCCGCGCGATGCGCGACATTCTCGGCACGAACCACGCATGGCCGGTGGCGATGGTGGGAGTGGGCAACCTCGGGCAGGCCCTGCTCGGCTACCGCGGCTTCGGCCGGCAGAACTTCTCGATCGCGGCGGCGTTCGACGCCGATCCTGCCAAGGTCGGCCAGACGATCCAGGGGATCACCGTGCAACCGATCGACGAACTTGCCGAGACGGTGAAGACGCGGCACATCCGCCTGGGCATGATCGTCGTCCCCGGACCGCAGGCACAGGCGGTGGCCGACAGGCTCGTCACCGCCGGGGTGGAGGGCATCGTCAACTTCGCGCCCGTCACACTCACCCTCCCGCCGACCGTGCAGGTTGTGGGTGTCGATCTGGCGATCGAGCTCGAGCAGCTGTCCTTCGCGGTCACCAGCAAGCTCGCCCGGCCCGCGATGGACGGGGGCCACCCGTCCTGAGCGAAAAACGGTATCCTGGAAGTCCGTTTCTGCCCGATGGTGTAACGGTAGCACAAGGGATTTTGGTTCCCTTTGTCTAGGTTCGAATCCTAGTCGGGCAATGTGGCCTGGAGGGCCTGAAACCTCCGGCTTGCACCGGGATTTTCAGCCGGTATAACGAGTTGGTTCCGGTCGTCGCGGAGACGGTCGGACCAAGCATTCGGAAAACGCTCGTGAACGCGTAGCCGCCGTCTCGTTTCGGACGCTGGCTCCTCTTTTCGGTGACCTTTCCCCCGTCTCGCGGCTTACGCGGCGGGCTTTCGTCGCCGTTTCGGATGGCTGATTCCCCCACGAGATCGCTGCTGCGCGGACATGCGGCCCTGTCACATGCCCTGCCGCACGGAGAACATCATGATTCGCCGGTTTCTGCACCTGCTCGCCCTCGTCACGTGCCTGCCCGCGGCGAGCCAGTCGCTAGCCGACACGATCTACTTCACGAACAAGGGCTCCGGATCCCTGATGTCATTCAATTGGACGGCGGCAACAACGGGCACCGTGACGCCCGCCACCGTCCGTTCTGGGCTGCAAAGCCCGAACGGCCTCACCATGGGGAGCGACGGCAATCTCTACGTCACCGAGACGGGAGCCAACCGGGCCGGGAAAATCACGCGCATCCAGCCCACGACCGGAACCTCGACCCTCGTCGTCAGCATGCCCGGCACGACGCCGGCAGGCATCGCCTCGATGCCCGGCAGCGGCAACCTGGTCGTGAGCAGCCTCGACCCCGCGGACGACGATGATGGCACCATTCTGTTCACCGTTTCCGGGTGGGCCGGCAATGCCGCTTCCGCCCTTCCCTACACCGCGTATCCGCTGAACGGCGGCGCCGCCGTGACGGCCGGGCCGATGGACAAGATCTTCGTCAGCAACAATCCCGGCTACTTCGGCAACGTCATGGGCTTCACGAGCGGATCGGCCACGCCGGCGACGGTGATCGCCAACGGGAGCGGCCCCGCTTTCACCAGCGCCCCCACGGGCCTGCTGGTGGATGGTTCCACGCTGTATTCGCTGAGCATCACCGACTTCAGGCTGCTGAAGACCGATCTCTCCAGCCCGACGCCGACGTCCGTCACGCTCACGACGCTTCCCGCTAATTCGTTTCCCAGTGCGCTCACCATGCTGTCAAACGGCAGCCTGCTCGTGGGAACGGCGAATTATTCAGGGCAGTTTTTCGTCGTCGATCCGCTCAGCGGTGCGCAGACCGACTTCTCTGTGACGGGTGCCGGGCAGATCGGCGGCGTCGTTGCGGTGCCGGAGCCCGCGGCTCTTTCCCTGGCCGTCGCCGGCCTGGCCGTGATCGGCTGCATGGCGCGGCGGCGCCGCGGTGGTCGCGCATGACGGCGCCCGCACCCGTGCGGCGCGGCGGCGTCACGCTCGTCGAACTGCTCGTCGTCGTCGCGATCATCGGCATGCTCGCGGGCCTCCTGCTCCCCGCGGTGCAGCAGGCCCGCGAAGCAGGCCGCCGTGCCTCGTGCACGAACAACTTCCACCAGCTCGGGGTGGCGATGCTCCACCACGAGTCGGTGCGAGGAGTGTTTCCCATCGGCTCGGAATCGCGCGCCTGGCCCGCCTATCCCGATCACCCTCACCAGTTTTTTCGCTGGTCGGCCCTCGCTCACCTCACGCCTTTCTTCGAGAACGCCGACCTCCTGGCGGGGCTCGATCTCTCCGTTCCGCTCTATGGAACGGGGTTCCAGGTCATGCCGCAGAATCAGGCCATCGTGTCGACGGTCGTGCCCATGTTTCTCTGCCCCAGCGACCGCGGCGTGAGCGTGGCCGATGGCTTCGGCCCGACGAACTATGCCGCCTGTGCCGGCAGCGGAGCCAATGGCGGCACGCCCTTCGCGACCGACGGCATGTGCTACATCAACTCGCGCACGCGGTCGATTCACATCACAGACGGGATGTCGAAAACCGCGCTCATGTCGGAGAGCATCCTGGGCGACGGCCCGGAGGCTTTCAGCGACAAATCGCTGGTCAACAACGTCATGACGTATGCCTTCATTTTCTCCGTGCCCCTGACCGCGAATCGGTGCAACCGCGCGTCGTCGTGGAATTACACCAATCGCCGCGGCTTCTCCTGGGCGAATGGCGAATACCGCACCGGCCTCTACAACCACGCTCGGACGCCAAACTCGGAACTGATCGACTGTGTCGGCGTCGATATGGCGTCGGATGTGACCGTGCAATACGCCGGTTACGGCTGGCGGGCGGCGCGGAGCCGGCACCCCGGCGGGGTGAACGTGCTGATGGCGGACGGCTCTTCCGACTTCGTCTTGGACGGTGTCGATCCGGTCGTCTGGAAGGCGGTCTCGACGCGGGCGGGCGGCGAAGCCACGCAGTAATACGGCTCCCAATTGAACCTGGCGCGTTTCGATGGTCGGGAACGCCCAGCCCCCCTGGTCTGTTTCACTGGAAAGCGTTTCTCGCCAGGGTCAAGTGTGAACCGTATAAGGCCGCGGGGGCCGCAGCGCGCCTACCGACGCAGGGACACGAGCAGCCGCTCGATGTCGGGCGGCAGCGGGCTTTCGAACCGCAGTTCCGCCCCCGTCTGCGGATGCACGAAGCCGAGTTCGGCCGCGTGGAGGATCACCCGGGCCGCCCCCGTGCGGTCGGCCGCCTGCGTGCCACGCGGCGCGGAGTAGACCTTCTCACCACACAGCGGATGACCGATCTCGGCGAGATGGATCCGGATCTGGTGCGTGCGGCCCGTTTCCAAACGGCATTCGACGAGCGTGTAGGCGTCGCCAAAATGCTCGACCGGCTTTACATGGGTCACCGCGCGCTTGCCCTCGCCCGACTCCGACGAGCCGCGACGGCCATCACCGCGGTCGCGGACGAGATGAGTAACGATCGTGCCCGCGCCCACGCGGCCCACGGCGAGGGCCAGATAGCGCCGCTGCGTGGTATGGAGCCGAAACTGCTCGGCGAGAATCCGCCCCGCGGGCACGGTCCGGGCAAACACCACCAGGCCGCTCGTCTCGCGGTCGATGCGGTGCACGGGATACACCGGCCCCGATCGGCCGGGCTTTCGCCGCGGCTGCCCGCCCTGCGGCTGCCGCCTGGGCCGCCGCGCCAGATACCGGCCGATCACGGCGGGCATCATCTCGTCGAGCGTGGGCTGCACCTGCCGCCGCCGCGCCGGCCACGAGGCTTCTTCGTGATGGCGCGTCGTCGTGACGCCCGACGGCTTGTCGACCACGACGACCTCGTCATCGAGGTGCACGATGCGCACGTCGCCGGCCTGCGGCGGCGCCGCGGCCGCGGCGGCGAGCACCTTGACGACCTCGCCGTCCTTGAGCCGGCGCGCCTCGTCGGTGCACACGTTGCCATGGATCATCACGTGCCGCGACCGCACGAGCTTCTGCACCTGCGACCAGGCCGCCCCCGGGATTTTCACCCGTAGGAATGCGGCCAGCGTCTGGCCGCGATCGACAGCCGTCACGTGATGCACCGTGCCCGCGGTTTTCTTCATGGGAAGGAGGGTAGCACGAGTCGGCGAAGCAGTCCTTGACCTTGTTTTTGCCGATTTTAGACTCTGTGGGGAGGCCTCACCCAGGCAGCCTCCATCCGAGGTCCGCCCTTCTCCCGTGAGGATCCCCTACCGTGCCCGGCACTTGCGTCATCGGTCTGCAATGGGGTGACGAGGCCAAGGGCAAGCTCGTCGACATTCTCACCGAGAAGCACGACATCGTCGTGCGCTACGCCGGTGGAGCGAACGCCGGCCATACCGTCGTTTCGGGCGGCGAGACATGGAAGCTTTCGCTGATTCCCAGCGGCATCCTCCGCTCCGGCGTGGCCTGCGTCGTCACCGGGGGCGTCGTCCTCGACCCGGCCGCCGCGATCCGGGAGATCGAAGGCCTCGAGTCGCGCGGAGTGGCCGTGAGCAGTAAACTCCAGATCAGCGACCGCGCCCACGTGGTCTTCCCGTGGCACATCGCCGAAGACAAGGTGCTCAACGAGAGCCTCTCAGGTGGCGAGTCAATCGGCACGACCGGCCGCGGGATCGGCCCCTGCTACCGCGACAAGGTGGGCCGCTCGCTGGCCATCCGCCTCGGCGACATGTACCGCGACGATTTTCCCGCCAAGCTGGCCCACACCGTGGCGGTGAAGAAGCGGCTCCTCGGCGACACCCAGACGGCCGAACTCGATGCGGACGCGATCCTGCGGCAATACCAGGTCTACGCCGAGCGGCTGCGGCCCTACGTGGCCGACACGACCGCCTTCCTCCTCGACTCGATCGAGGCCGGCAAGAAGATGCTCTTCGAGGGCGCCCAGGGCGCCCTCCTCGACATCGATCACGGCACGTTTCCCTTCGTGACCAGCAGCAACTCGTCGGGGGTCGGCGTATCGAGCGGGTCGGGAGTGCCGGGGCGATGGATCGACCGCGTGATCGGCGTGGTGAAGGCCTATTCGACCCGCGTGGGCGGCGGCCCCTTGCCGACCGAGCAGGACAACGCCACGGGCCAGTACCTCCGCGACCGCGGCAACGAATACGGCACGGTCACCCGACGCCCGCGTCGCTGCGGCTGGTTCGACGCGGTGGCCACGAGGTACACGACGCGGCTCTCGGGGATCGATGAGTTGGCCGTGATGCTCCTCGACGTGCTCGGCGGCCTGCCCGAACTGAAGATCTGCACCGCCTACGAGATCGCCGGCCGGCGGGTGACGCACTTCCCCAGCCATGCCGACGACTTGAAGGCCGCCGTGCCCGTCTACGAGACGCTGCCCGGCTGGCAGGAGGACCTGTCGACCGTGCGTTCGTATGCCGGCCTGCCGCCGAATGCGAAGCGTTACCTGGCTCGCATCGGCGAACTGCTCGGCCGCCCCGTGACGATCGTCTCGGTCGGCCCGGACCGCGAGCAGACCATTCACTGCGATCGTCCCGCCGCATCCGAGGCACCATGGCCACGACCCCAGCGCACCACGGCGAACGCGTGAGCCCGACGACGGCGCGGCCTGTCATGCCGGCCGCCGAGCGTCTCCCCCGGCACGTCGCCATCATCATGGATGGAAACGGTCGTTGGGCCCAGCGGCGCGGCCTGCCGCGCATCGAGGGCCATCGCCACGGCGTGAAAAGCGTGCGGCGGATCACCGAGGAATGCGCCCGCGTGGGCATCGAACAGCTCACGCTCTACTGTCTTTCCAGCGAGAACTGGCGGCGGCCACAGGCCGAACTCACGTTTCTCATGCACCTCCTCGAGCAATACCTGATAGAGGAGCGGGCCCTGCTCATGCGGGAGCGGATTCGCGTGACGATGATCGGCCGCCGCGAGGGCATCCCAGCGTCGACGCTGGCCGCGCTCGACGCCACCGTGGAGATGTGCGAGGGCAACCGCGGCCTGCGGCTCTGCCTGGCCGTCAACTACGGCGCCCGGGCGGAGATCGTCGAGGCCGCGCGGCGTCTCGCCGCCGACGTCCAGGCCGGCCGCCTCGAACCGGCGGCCATCGACGATCACCTCCTCGCCGACCGGCTCGACACGGCCGGCATGCCCGATCCCGATCTCCTCATCCGCACCGCGGGCGAGATGCGGGTGAGCAACTTCCTCCTCTGGCAGATCAGTTACGCGGAACTGTGGGTGACCGACACGCTGTGGCCCGACTTCGACGAGCCGCTTCTGGCCGAAGCGTTCGCCGCCTATGCCGCACGCGATCGCCGCTTCGGAGGGCTGTCGCCGGCATGAGTCGTTCCCCATTCGCGTCACGTGCGCTGGTCGCCACACTCGTCATCGCGGCGTTCGCCGGGCTCGCCTGTGCCGACGCCAGCGGCTTCGCCGGCATGCCTCCCGCCTGGTGGCTGCTGCCGATGTTGGTCGTCTGCGCCGTGGGAGGTGTCAACGAGCTGGTGCACCTGTTCGGCGCCAGTGATCTGCTCCTGCCCTCTTGGACACTCCGGAGCGGGGTCGTGGCCATGTTCATGGCGGTGGCCTTCGGGACGCAGGCGTTCGTGGCGGAGTCGGCTGCCGCGGCTCCCGTGGCCACGATGAGCTGGACGCTGCTTGCCTACGCGGCGGCCATCGCCTGCCTGGTCGTGCTGGAGATCATCGGCTACCGACCGCAGGGAAGGTCGCTCGAGCGGCTGGCGGCATCGAGCTTCATCCTCACCTACCTCGGCCTTCCGATGGCCTTCATGACGAGCCTGCGACTGATCTGCGTGGAGAACATCGGGCCCGAGCAGACGGCTGCCGGGCATCTCGGGATCGTGCCGCTCGTGGCGATGGTGGCGACCGTGAAGGCGGGCGACATCGCCGCCTACGTCGTGGGCTCGCTGTTGGGCACGACGAAGATGGCGCCGGTTCTCAGCCCGGGAAAAACCTGGGAAGGCGCAGCAGCTTCCCTGGCCGGTTCCATGGCGGCGGCCTGGCTCGTACTCGACCGCCTCGGCCAACCGCTCGCATTTGGCCCCTGGGGCGGCTGGGCCGTGTTCGGCATCCTCGTCGGCGGCGCAGGCATGATCGGCGACCTCACGGAGTCGCTCATCAAGCGCGAAGCCGGGGCGAAGGACTCGGGGCATTCGCTCGGCAGCATGGGGGGCGTGCTCGATCTGATCGATTCGCTGCTCTTTGCCGCTCCGGTCGCGTGGGCCCTGTGGGTGGCCGGCAGGGGATGATGGCCGCTGGTCGACGGCCCGGCGACCCCGGTTGTTTGCCGTATTTTCGTCGGTTTTGCGCTGTGGGACGAAGCGTGAAGTATACTTTTCCCGTCGTCATCCCTTCCCCCGTGAGACCGTCACCGGCACCACAGCCGCCGCGGGCTCAGATGACCCGCACGACCATCTCGCTCGTCGATTCCAAGCGGCTCGTCGCCATTTTTGGCCCGCGCGACCAGCACTTGCGGCGGATCCGCTCGTCGCTCGGGGTCGGCGTGTCGGCCCGCGAGGGGGCGATCCACATCGAGGGCGAGGAACGGGCCGTCGGCCAGGCGACGGAGGTGTTCGAGCAACTCGACAAGATCGCCCGTGAGCAGGGATCGGTCGACGCCGCCGACGTTTCGCAACTGCTCGCGCTGGCCACGGGCGAGACGCCGGAACAGCGTCACGAACCCATCGAAGTCCACCGCCCCGGCCGCGCCGTGTCGCCGCGCACCGAAGGACAGGCGGCCTACGTGGAGGCGATCCGCGGCCACGACATCGTCGTGTGTGCCGGGCCGGCAGGCAGCGGCAAGACGTTCCTCGCCGTGGCCATGGCCGTGTCGGCGCTGCGGGCCGAGCAGGTGCACAAGATCGTGCTCGTTCGCCCGGCCGTCGAGGCCGGCGAGAGCCTCGGATTCCTCCCCGGCGACCTGCAGGCCAAGATCAATCCGTACCTCCGGCCGCTGCTCGACGCCCTGCGGGAGATGATGGATTACGAATTGCTCAAGCGGCTCACCGAGCAGGACGTGATCGAGATGATTCCGCTGGCCTACATGCGCGGCCGCACGCTCAACAACGCGTTCATCATCCTCGACGAGGCGCAGAACACGACCGTCGAACAGATGAAGATGTTTCTCACGCGGCTGGGCATGAACTCGAAAATGGTGATCTCCGGCGACACGACGCAGGTCGATCTGCCTCCCAACAGACGTAGCGGCCTGATCGACGCGCTGAAGCGGCTGGCCGACGTCCGCGGCTGCGCCACCATCACGCTCGGCGGGGCGGATATCGTCCGCCATCCGCTCGTGCAACGCATCGTGGAGGCCTACGACGGCTGACCGCATGGGTGTGGCACCTTCCTCCTACCGCCGCCGAGTTCGCCGTGGCGCCTCCGTCGAGGGGCCGCAGGGATTCTGGGGCATGCTCCTGGAGCATGCCTCGCGGGCCGAGGTGCTCGTGCGGCTGGCGATCTGCCTCGGGGCGGCGGCGCTGCTCTTGATCCTGCTCCATGGCTGGAGCGAACCGCTGCCCTATCGGGTCGGCAGCGTCGCACCGCGCGGCGTCGTGGCCCGAGTGCCCTTCGAAAAGCCCGATCCGGAGCGCACGCGCACCGCCCAGGAACGGGCCGCGGCGCAGGTTCGTGTGGTCTATTCGCAGGACAAGGCTCCGATCATCCGGCTCCGTGACGGGCTGAAAAACCGCGCGGTGGAGATCGCCGGCTCGGAGGCGCTTGCCGCCGTGTCGCGGGCGGCCTGGCTGGAATTCGCCCCCGAGGCAGCCGCGGCGCTCGACGCCCTTCCCGTGCCCACCGTCGCCGAAAAGGGCGGCCCCGCGGCCAAGCAGCCGCCGGTGGCCCCGGAGCCACCGGCTCCCACCGAGCCGGCGGCCGAGGCCGCACCGAGCGAACCGCAGGCCGCCCCCGCGCCTGACGAGCCGGTCGTAGCCGAGCCTCCCGCGGCAGACGAGAAGGCGGAGCCCGCGGCTGATGAACCGCCCGAAGCCATCGCCCGACGCAACCTGATCGCCGAGGCGGAGGCGGAGTTCCAGCGGTTCCGTGGCCGCCTCGATTCGAAGGACAAACTGCTCGACTTCGACAAGGCGATTGATCGGGCCTTCGCCGACACGGAGAAACTCGGCGTGCTCGAGAAGATCCAGCACGACATCGACGAGGGCAGCCAGACCGAGATCGACGTGCACCCCCTCGGCGAAACCGCCGAAACGGCCCGCGTGCAGGTGTCGAACGTGCTCACCAGCGAAGCCAAGGCGCTGCTCAAGGCCCGGCTGGAGGAGGAACTCGGCAAGGGCTCGTTTGCCGACCGCGTCCATGCCTGGGTTGGACAGCGGCTCTCGGGCTCGCTGGAGATCGACCGCGAGGCGACCGCCAAGGCGAAGAAGGAGGCCGTCGCCAAGACACCCCAGCAGTTCGTCCGCTACGCCGCTGGCGACGTGCTCGCCGAGGCGTGCACGCCGATCACGGCCGACGCCTTGTCGTTGCTGCAACGCGAGCACGACGAATACGTGCGGCTGCAGGAGGCCCGCGCCCGCGCCGGCCGCGCCGCGTCGCTGTTCGGCCTGTTCGTGGCGATGTTCACGCTCGCGGGTTTCTACCTGCATCTCCATCACCGCGAGGTGCTGGCAGACCTCGGACACGTGGCCACGCTGATCGGCCTGTCCGTGGCCACGGTGGTGCTCTGCCTGTTCGCCGCGGGCGAGGCCTGGCGGGCCGAGATCGTGCCCCTCCTCGTCTTCGCGATGACGATCGCCATCGCCTACGACGAGGATCTGTCGCTGCTGCTGGCCGCCGAGGTGGCGCTCGTCACCGTGATCGGCCTGGGCCGCGGTCTCGCCGACTACGTCACGCTCACCGCGGCGGCGGCGGCCACGATTTTCTGGATGGGCAGCCTGCGGAGCCGCAGCAAGCTGATCTACGTGGGCCTCTGGGCGGGCCTCGTGGCCGCGGCGACGCAACTGGGCGCCAACCTCCTGGAAGAGCGTCCCTTCACCACGCAGCTGCTCTACGAGGCGGGCCGCACGGGCGTGTGGACTCTGCTGGCGGGCTTTCTCATGACGGGCCTGCTCCCCTTCATCGAACGGGCGTTCGGCGTGCTCACCGACCTGTCGCTGCTGGAGGTGGGTGATGTGGCGCATCCGCTTCTCCAGGAACTCGTGCGGCGGGCGCCGGGCACCTACAACCACTCCATCAACGTGGCCAGCATCGGCGAGGCCGCTGCCGAAGCGATCGGGGCCCGCGGGCTGCTGGTCCGGGTGGGGGCGTATTTCCACGACATCGGCAAGATGCTCAAGCCCGCCTACTTCGTGGAGAACCAGGGCACGGAGAATCGCCACGAGTCGCTGATGCCGGCGATGAGCACCCTGATCATCGTCGCGCACGTGAAGGAGGGGGTGGAGCTCGCCCGCCAGTACAACCTCCCCCAGCCGATCATCGATCTCATCGCCGAGCATCACGGCACGACGCTCGTCGAGTATTTCTACCGCCGCGCTACGGAGCGGCAGCAGGCCGACCCGGATGAGGCGGAAGTCGACGAGCAGACCTACCGCTACCCGGGGCCCAAGCCGGCCACCCGCGAATCGGCCGTGCTCATGCTGTCGGACGCGGCGGAGAGCGCCAGCCGCGCGCTCACCGAACCCACGCCCGCGCGGATCCAGAGCCTGGTGCACGACCTGGCCATGAAGCGGCTGCTCGACGGCCAGTTCGACGAATGCGGCCTCACGCTGGAGGAGCTGGAACTCGTCGAGGAGAGCCTCGTGAAGAGCCTCACGGCCGTCTACCACGGCCGCGTGAAATACCCCGATCAGAGGACGGCGTAGTGGCTCGACGCCTCCCCCGGTCGCCGGCCCGTGCCGCACACGTCGGCGCGGCCGAGCTCGACGTGACGGTCCGCAACCGCCAGCGTGCCCGCGCGGTGAATACGCGGTGGCTGGAGCGGGTGGCGCGCGACACGCTCGTCGCGCAGCGGGTGGCGGCGGCCGAACTCTGCGTGCTGGTGGTCGACGACGCGCAGATCGCCGCGTTCCATGAAGAGTGGTTCGCCGATCCATCCCCGACCGACGTGATCACCTTCGACCTCTCGGCCGACCCCGGGCCGCATGCCCCGCTCCAGGGCGATATCGTCGTCAGCGTTGAAACAGCTGCCCTGATCGCCAGGGATCTGCGCCGCGGCGGCCTGTCAGGCTGGACCCAGCGGCACGAACTGGCCTATTACGTAGTCCATGGAATCCTCCACCTCACGGGCTGTGACGACCGCTCCGCCGCGGACCGGCGGGCCATGCGGGCCCGGGAGCGGGCCGTGATGCAGGCGATCGGCCTCCCCGCGCCGCCGCGTCGGGCCGGGCGCTAGCCAGCGGATTTCAATCGGGTGCGCGCCTCATGAACATCGCCTCCTCGCTCGGAATCGAATCCGCGGTCGTCCTCCTTTTCGTGGCCGCGCTGGCCGCGATGCAGGCCCGTGCCATGCGCGGCGCCCAGCGGCACCGCATCCAGGAAATCTGCCGGCGTCGCGGCCGGCCGGAGCGATACGCGGAGATCATCGCAGGCAGCGAAACAATCGCTTTCCTGGCGGCGTCGGTCGTGGTGATCGCCGCCGTCATCGCCACGCTCCTGGCATCGCGCTGGCTCGTCGCCATCACCGGGCAATCGACCGTGCTCGAGGTTTCCGGCGTCACCGGCTGGATCCTCGTTTCCTGGCTGATGCTCGTCGTGGCGCCGATGCTGTTCACGAAATTCCTCGGCGCCCAGTTCGTGGTGGCCACCTGGGGCGTATGGCGGCCGGCCGTGGCCCTGATCGCGCCCGCCGTCGGGCTCTTGGCCGCCGCGGCCTCCGGCCTCGCCCGGCTCGTGTCGCGCCGGCGCGAGGGCGGCGGCGGCGAGAGCCCGCAGGACGAGTTGCGGCTCGTCGTCGACGAGGCGCACCGCGAGGGCCGCTTGCAGGGAGCAGCCCGGGCGATGATCGAAGGCGTGATGGCGCTCGACGAGGTGCGCGTGGCCCAGATCATGACGCCACGGACACAGATGATTTCGATCCCCGTGGCGGCCCCCTGGGAGGAAGCCGCGCGGATGGCCTCGGAAAGCGGCCACACGCGGCTGCCGGTATGGGACAAGTCGCCCGACGACGTGATCGGCATCCTCCATACCCGCGAGCTGCTCACGCAGCTCACCGCGCGGCTCCCGGCAACGCCGGCCCGGGCGGAGCCGCTCTCGCTGCGGCCGCTTCTCCGGCCCCCGTATTTCGTGCCCGAGTCGATGAGCGTGCAGAAGCTTCTCCGCGAGCTGCAGCGCGGCAAGACGCATCTGGCGCTGGTCACCGACGAGTTCGGCGGACTCGCGGGGCTCGTGACGATCGAGGACGCGCTCGAGGAGATCGTCGGAGAGATCGCCGACGAGCACGACGAGGCGTTCTCCGACGGCATGCGGATGGTTTCGGATGACGTCTGCGAGGCGCTCGGCCACGTGCGGATCGCTGCGCTCAACGATCGGCTCGGCGTGCGGCTGCCCGAGGAGGCCGACTTCGAGACCCTGGGGGGCTTCGTGTTCCACGAATTCGGCCGCATCCCCCACGTCGGCGACACCCTCTCGACCCATGGCGTGGCGCTGGAGGTGCTGGCAGCGACGCGGCGCCGGGTCGATCTGGTGCGGGTCGAGCGGCTCCGGGATGCGGCCCACCATGACGGCTGACAAGGCCCAGGCGATCGTCATCCGCACCGTGCCGTTCGGCGAGACAAGCTGCGTCGCCACGCTCTACACCCGCGAATTCGGCAAGGTGCGGGGGCTGGCAAAGGGAGCGTGGCGGCCGAAGAGCGGCTTCGACGCCGCCCTTGACCTGCTTTCAATCTGTCAGGTACTCGTCCTCCGCAAATCGTCGGGTGGCCTCGACTTGCTGACGGAGGCCAGCCTCGACCACCGGTTTCGTGTCGGCAGCAGCTTGGCGGCGTTTCATGGAGGCCTCTATGTGGCGGAGTTGCTCGATGCGCTCACCGCCGACGCCGATCCCCAGCCCGAACTCTTCGACACCGCCAGCATCGCCCTGCAGGGGCTCTCCGCCCCCCGGGATCCGGCCGCGATACGACCGGCGTCCGAGCCGCTGGTCCGGTCGTTGCTGCTCCACACCGAACTCGCCATGCTGCGGATCATCGGTCACGCGCCGGCCCTCATGCGGTGCGCCGAATGCCGCCAGCCTGTCGGCACCGCTGCCCGCACGCCGTTCGCGATGCTCGACGGCGGCGTCGTCTGCCCGGCATGCCGTCCGGGCAAGCGATCGGTCATCTCCGTGTCGCGGGACGGTCTTGCCGCCCTGCGGCTGCTCGCCGGATCGCCCGACGCCTGGCGGTCACTCGAGCCACCCCCCTCGGTGGCGGGAGAACTGCGGGCCATCATGAACACCTACGTCGCGCACACCCTGGGAAGGCGGATGGTGGCTGCCCGGTGGCTGGCAGCGGGGATCATGGCCTGCGCCATCCTGACCACCGGCTGCGCCACCATGAAGATGCCCACCTGGCCCTGGTCGCAGGCCGCCGCCGAGAAGGGCACGGTCGGCGACGACCCCGAATCCGACGTGCTCTCGTCGGAGTACGTCGAGCCCGACACCGACCTCGGCTGGGATTACTTCAAGGGCGAAAACATCAAGAAGCGGTGGAAGAAGATGGTCGGTCGCGGCCCCAACGAGCCGGTGGCCCGCAAGGCCCTCGCCGAGGGAGACGAGCTCTACCGCGCGCGCGACTACCGGGCCGCCATCGCCAAGTACCAGCAGGCGATCGACCGCTGGCCCGATTCGGTGATCGAGGAAGATGCCTTGTGGCAGCTTGCCGAAAGCTACTTCTTCACCGACCAATACCCGAAGGCCGAGGACACCTACGACGAGTTGGTGAAGAAGTATGCCAACACCCGCCACCTCGACCGCGTCGCCCAGCGGCAATTCCTCATCGCCCAATACTGGATCACACTCGACCAAAAATCGCACCTGCCGGTGATCGTGCCGAACCTCGCCGATCGCAGCCGGCCGCTGTTCGACACCCGCGGCCGGGCCATCAAGGCCTACGACCACGTGCGGATCAACGATCCCCGCGGCCCCTTGGCCGACGACAGCATCATGGCCCAGGCCAATGCGCACTTCATGGCCCGGGAGTGGCTCGATGCCGACTACTTCTACAACCTGTTGCGCACGGAATACCCGGACAGCGATTTCCTCCTCCAGGCGCATCTTTTCGGCCTGCAATCCAAGCTCCGCTCCTACCAGGGACCGGGCTACGAGGGGGGCGTCCTCGACGAGGCGGAAATCCTCGCCGACCAGATCCTCGTGCAGTTTCCCGACCAGCTCGTGCTCGAGGAGCAGGAGCGGGTGATGAAGACCCGCGGCGAGATCGCCGCCCAGCAGGCACTCCGACACTGGAAACGGGCCGAGTTCTACGCCAAGGGCAAGCATTACACGTCGGCCCGCATCTACTACGCGTCGATCGCCAAGGACTACCCCAAGACGATGCTGGCCCAGCAGGCACGCGACAAACTGCAATCGATCGAGGGGCTGGAGGACGTGTCCGACAATCCCTTCCCGATGCTCACCCGCGTGCTCAACCCCGATTCGCTCAAGGATGCCGAACTCGACGCGATCGCCGAGGCCGACGAGATGATCGCCCGGCAGAATGGCGACGGCAGCGGACCGCAGCGCCGCTGAGGCGGCTCCTCCACAGCTGACACACGAGGCCGCCCGATGGCACCGCGCGATTCCATCGTGACGACCACCAGCCGTTGGCTGGCGGCCGTGCTCGTGGTGACCGCGACCGGCTGCGCGTCCTACCGGTTCGGCAACAACACGCTCTACGCGCCCAATGTCCGCACGGTCTACGTGCCGATGGTCCAGTCGGCCAGTTTCCGGGTCACACCGAACATCGATCTCGGCGAGCGGCTCACCGAGGCGGTGAGCAAGGAGATCGAGAAACGGACGCCGTTCAAGGTGGTGGGCACCGACGAGGCAGACAGCGTGCTCACCGTGCAGATCGTGGCCGACACGAAGCGGATGGTGGTGGAAAGCCCCACCGACCAGTCACGGCAGGTGGAGATGAACATGCAGGCGCTCGTCACCTGGGCCGACCGCGGCGGCGCCGTGCTCGCGACGGGGGCGGTGCCGATGCCGGCCGCAAGCGTGGACGTGGGCCAGGCGGCGAGCCTGGTGCCGGAATTTGGCCGCTCGGTCGTGAGCACGCAACAGGAGGCCATCGTGAAGATGGCCCAGCAGATCGTCGGGCTCATGGAAGAGCCGTGGTAGCGGGCGCGGCTCCCGGCTGAAGCTTATTCGGCTCGGGTGGAGCACAGGCTACGGGTCGGCAAAAGTCGCGTCGCGTCGGCAGGATAGCCCAAAGCTCCTCGAGCTTTCGCCGACCCCTTCGCCTCCTAGCTGTCCGTGGAAAAAGCCATCCATGGCCTTTTTCCACTTGGTCGACCGCAAAAAACGCCGAGGGTTTTATGGGTCGACGGCTATCGCATCCTGCTCAGGCAGACTTGTTCCACAGTCTGCTAGCGACGGTGCGACAGGCCGGGCAATCTGGGATACGGCGGCGTCAGCGGTCGGCCGGGGGCAGTCGGGCCGACTGCCAGGCGAGAAACTTCCACTCCCCGCCGACCTCGCGCCACACGGCGAGGAAGCTCGTCTGCACGTCGTTGCGGCCCTGCGCATTCTCGACGACGAGCCGCGCCCGGCCCGCCACGAGCGCGATGCCGCGCGCCGGAAACGACACGCTCCGCTCGGCCGGCTCGTAGGCGAGATACTTCACCTTCCCTGACTCAACCAGCTCGATAAATGATTCCTTCGTATCAACGAGGCCGCTCGAGTGCGCGTAGCGGAGATCATCGTCGAGGAAATCCGCGAGCTGCGTCGCATCGGCCGACGTCAGCGCCTCGATCCGCTGATCGTCGAGGGCCAGCAGATGGTCGGCAAGGGATACGTCATCGGCGACTTCCGCCACGCCCTGGGCGGGCAGCGGCCGTGGCGCCACCGTCACCCCCAGCACGGCGATGGCCGACGCGATCGACGGCAGCAGGGATTTTCGCAGGTTCATCGAAGACTGTTCCTACCGGGAGCACGAAGCACAAAGTTGTTGACGGCTGCCAGTCATGAAAACGCAAGGGGCTGCCGATGTCCTCGAGCGGGCTGTGGGAGCAAGCGAAGCCAGGGATGGCTGAGCGCAGCGGACACGCAGTGAACGAAGGCCTGGAGGGCCGAAGTGAACGTCAAGCGAGAGGCCATCGGCAGCCCCGACCTGCTGCGGATGAGCCTCAATAAGGCGAAGACTTCGTAGTATACACTGCCACTTCCTGAGTCCCGAGGAACATCGCATCGATGGTCGGCCCCCGCTTGCTGCTCACCGTGCTGATGGCTGCCTGCTGCACGGCGGCCGCCGCCGCCCCGCCGCTCCGCGTGGGCATGGAGCTCTCCTACCCGCCCTTCGAGATGACCGACCCCCAGGGCAAGCCCACGGGCGTGAGCGTGTCGCTGGCCAAGGCGCTGGCGGCGCACCTCGGCCGCGAGCTCGTCATCGAAAACATCGCCTTCGATGGACTGATTCCCGCGCTCAAGACCGGCAAGATCGACTGCATCATCTCGTCGATGACGGCCACGCCGGAGCGGGCGAAGTCGATCGCCTTCTCCGCCCCGTATCTCGAGACCGGCCTGGCGCTGCTGGTGTCGCGGAACGCGCCGGTGCAGGGAGAGGCCGACCTCGACCAGCCCGGCCGCGTGATCGCGGTGAAGAAGGGCACGACGGGCCATCAATACGCCGCCAAGGCGATCACCACGGCCCGGCTGCTCGTTCTCGACAAGGAGTCGGCGGCCGTGATGGAGGTGGTCCAGGGCAAGGCCGACGCCTTCATCTACGATTCATTGTCGGTGTTTCAAAACCACAAACGGCATCCCGACACGACCCGGCCGATCCTGAAGCCGTTTCGCGAGGAGACCTGGGCCGTGGGGCTGCGGCCCGGCGACGCGGAGCTGAAGCGGCAGGTCGACGATTTTCTGCGGGTGTTTCGCGACCAGGGCGGCTTCGAAAAACTGGGCGACGAGTTCCTCCCAGAAGAGAAGCGTTATTTTCGCGACCATGGGATACCGTTTTATTTTTGAGCCCGCCCATCCTGGATCCGTGGCGGAGGGGAGCGACTGATGCCTCGCTGGCTCGCCCATCTCCTCGTCGTCGCCGTCCTCGCGGCGGGCATCGCCCTGGCGTTCGCGCAGGTGAATTACACCTGGAACTGGGCGGCCGTGTGGGAGTATCGGCAGAAATTCGTGCAGGGCTGGCTGACGACCGTGGCCATCAGCCTGGCGGCGCTCGTGTGCAGCAGCCTCGTGGGGCTCGCCGCGGCCGGCCTACTGCAGGCGAAAAACCCGCTCCTCGAAGCCGTCGGCCGCGTCTACGTGGAGCTCGTCCGCGGCACGCCGCTGCTCGTGCAACTGCTGATCGGGTTCTACGTCGTCGCCAGCGCCGTGGGGCTCGAAAACCGGTTCGTCGTCGGCACGCTCGTGCTGTCGCTCTTCAGCGGTGCCTACATGGCCGAAATCTTCCGTGGCGGCCTGGCCGCGATCCCCGCCACCCAGCGCGATTCGGCCCGCGCCATCGGCCTCACGCCCTGGCAGACGCTGCGGTTCGTGATCCTCCCGCAGGCCATCCGGCTGGTGCTTCCCCCGGTGGCCGGCCAGTTCGTGTCGCTGATCAAGGATTCGTCGCTGCTCTCGGTGATCGCGATCTCCGAGTTCACGCTCGCCGCCCAGGAGGTCAACTCCTTCACCTACTCGACGCTGGAAAGCTATCTCCCCCTCGCCGCCGGCTACCTGCTCCTCACACTCCCCCTTTCGGCCGCGAGCCGCTGGCTTGAACAGGCGTTCAAATATGAGGCGTAGACTCTTGAACCTCATGGATGCTGAACGCCGGAATCGGCGGAAGCTCGACGAGCCTTGGAGATTTCGCTCGTTGAAGGCATGCACCGCGAGTTGGGGCGTTGCAAAATATCCAGGCGAGGAGACTTCTGTCGTTTCGGCGTCGATGCGATCGCCATCATGAATCTCAAGATCAGCGATCTCACGCAGCGATTTGGCGCGACCACGGTTCTTGACCGGCTGGAGCTCACGACGGGCGACATCCAGTCGCTCGTGCTCGTGGGACCGTCGGGCGGGGGCAAGTCGACGCTGCTGCGCATCCTCGCCGGCCTCGACGTGCCCACGGCGGGGAGCGTGGCTTTCGACGGCCTGCCCCTGCCACGCGACGAGGCGGCGCTGCGGGCCTATCGCAAGACCGTCGGCACCGTCTTCCAAGCCTATAACCTCTTTCCCCACCTCTCGGCGCTCGACAATCTGCTCCTGCCGCTGGTGGAGGTGCATGGCCTCACGCCGCAAGAGGCCCGCGACCGCGTTCGCGAGCCGCTGGAACGTTTCGGTCTCGCGGCCCATGCCCACAAGCGGCCCGCGGAGCTTTCCGGGGGTCAGAAACAGCGGATCGCCATCCTCCGGGCGCTCGTGATCCAGCCGCGGCGGATGTTTCTCGACGAGCCCACGTCGGCCCTCGATCCCGAGATGACGGCCGAGGTGCTGGAGATGATCGGCGAGCTCAAGGCATCGGGCACGCAGTTCGTGCTCGTGACCCACGAAATGCATTTCGCCCGACGGGTGGCCGACGACGTGGCCTTCATCGGCGACGGCAGCGTGCTCGCCCACGGGCCGGCCGACGACGTGCTCTCGCGGTGCGACGTGCCGCGCGTCAAAGCCTTCTTCGAGAGGATCCTCGCATGACGACCATCGAGCCAAACGCCGATCCGCGGGCCCGCGCCCGCGCCGCCTTCCTCGGCAGCCTCGTCGCCGACGCCGTGGCCATGCCCGTGCACTGGTATTACGACCAGCGGGCCATCGACCGCGACTATCCGGAACTGCACTCGGCCCCCCGCTATCTCGCGCCGCGGAATCCGCACGCCGACAGCATCCTCTGGAGGTCGCACTACGCGCCGGCCAACGAGAAGGGCGACATCCTCCACGACCAGGCGCGGTACTGGGGCCAGCGCGGCATCCACTACCACCAATTCCTCGCCGCCGGCGAGAACACGCTCAACTCCCAACTGGCCCTCGAGCTCTACGAGTTCGTGCGGGCCCGCCGCGACTACGACCCCGAGCAATGGCTCGACCGCTACGTGGCCTTCATGCTCACGCCCGGCCGCCATCGCGACACCTACGTCGAGGAATACCATCGCCATTTCTTCACCAACCACGCCGCCGGCCGCAAGCCGATCAACTGCGGCGTGCGCGACGTGCACATCGGCGGCCTCGTGCCCGTGCCCGCGCTGGTGGCGGCCCTCGGCCCCGCGCATCCCGACCTGCGGCGGATCGTCCGGCTCCATGTGGGCCTCACGCACAAGGACGACGGCGTGATCGAGGCGGCCGACATCCTCGCCGTGATCCTGGCCAAGGTCTGCCAGGGCGAGGGGCTGCGGGAAACGATCCTCGCAGAGGCGGCCGACTGGATCTCGGTGGCGAAGATCGAGAAGTGGTCGCGGCACCCCGACCGGACGGTCGTCGGCGGCATGCTCTCCTCGGCCTGCTACATCCCCGACGCCTTTCCCGCGGCGCTGTTTCTCTCCTACCGGCATGCGGACGACTTTGCGGGTGGCGTCATCTCCAACGCCTTGTGCGGTGGTGACAGCTGCCATCGCGGGGCCGTGGTCGGCGGACTGCTGGGCGGCTCCGCCGAGATCGCTCCCGAATGGGTGAATGGCCTGCTGGCTCGTGATAGAGTTTGAGACCGGCAGGGCATGTGCCCTGCCCCTCGTCTTTCGCGAATCGGAGCGCCGCCAGAGCGGCGAGCCCCATGAGCAAACCTTCCACGAAATCCCGCATCCACGCCTCGGCCGCAGGCCGCGCGAGGGGCGACTGGGCCTCGCTGGCGACGCCGCTCGTGCCCACGAAGACCGTGCTCCTCACGGCCGATCCCCTGGCCGCCGACGCCGTCGCGGCCAAGCGGCAGGAGCTGCGGCGGTATTTCCACCAGACCTGCGAGCTCTATGACCGTCTCTTCACGCTGATCCGCGACGATGCGTCGTATTACGAGCGGCACGAGCCGCTGCGGCATCCGCTGATCTTCTACTTCGCCCACCCGGCCGTTTTCTACGTCAACAAGCTCACCGCGGGCCGCTTCATCCCCGCCCGGCTCGACGCCCGGCTGGAGGCGATGATGGCCGTGGGTGTCGACGAGATGTCGTGGGACGACCTCAACTCCGCCCATTACGACTGGCCGGCGGTGAGCACGGTGCGGACCTACCGGGCCGCGATGCGGGAATTCGTCGACGACTTCATCCAGACGATGCCCCTCACGCTGCCGATCACCCCGGACCAGCCGGCATGGCTGATCCTCATGGGCATCGAGCACGAGCGGATCCACCTGGAGACGTCGAGCGTGATCATGCGGCAGATGCCGCTCGACGAGCTGCGCACGGGCGACGATCTGACGGCGGAGGAGAAACGGCTGTGGGCCTCCTGCCCCGACTCGGGTCAGCCGCCGGCCAACGAGTGGCTGCCGCTTCCCGGGCAGACCGTGCGGTTGGGCAAGCGGCCCGACGACCACACCTACGGCTGGGACAACGAGTACGGCACCGACGAGGTGGCGTTGCCGCCGTTCAAGGCCGCGCGGCGGCTCGTCTCGAATGCGGAGTTCATGGAGTTCGTCGTCGCGGGCGGGTATCGCGACGAATCGCTCTGGACCGAGGAGGGCCGCGGCTGGCTCCACTACACGCGGGCGGAGCACCCCAGGTTCTGGCGGCGACGCAACGGCCGCTACGTGCAACGCAACCTGCTCGACGAGATCGCGCTGCCGCTCGACTGGCCCGTGGAGGTGAACTGCCTCGAGGCCCAGGCCTATTGCGCCTGGCTGCGGAAGACGACGGGCGAGAACGTGCAGCTCCCCACCGAGGCGCACTGGTATGCCCTGCGGCAGACGATCCCCGCCGCTGCGGCCCTCGACCAGCCGGCATGGAAGACCGCTCCCGGCAACATCAACCTCGAGCACGGGGCGTCGAGCAGCCCGGTCGACGCCTTTCCGCAGGGGGAATTCTGCGACGTCATCGGCAACGTATGGCAGTGGACGCGGACGCCGATCATGCCCTTCACGGGCTTCGAGGTGCATCCGCTCTACGACGACTTCTCCGTGCCCACGTTCGACGGCCGCCACAACCTCATCAAGGGCGGCTCGTGGATCTCCACGGGGAACGAGGCGCTGGCCAGCGCCCGCTACGCCTTCCGCCGTCACTTCTTCCAGCATGCCGGGCTGCGGACGATCGTCGAGGAGCCGGGCAACGAGGCCATCACGGAGGGCTCGCGGCTCTACGAGACCGATCAACTGGTGACGCAGTATCTGGAATTTCACTACGGCGAGCCGGCGCTCGGGGTGGCGAACTTTCCCCGCGCCTGCGTCGAGCGGACGATGCCCCACGTCGCCCCCGACCGCCGCGGCCGCTGCCTCGACATCGGCTGCTCCGTGGGCCGCTCGGCCCTGGAGTTCGCCCGGTTCTTCGCCCATGTGGATGCCATCGACTTCTCGGCGCGATTCATCCAGTCGGGCGTGCGGCTCCAGCAGGGAGGCGAGGTGCTCTACGAGGTGCCCACAGAGGGCGAGTTGACGGCGTCGCGGCGAGTGTCGCTCGACCGGCTGAGCCTCGACGCGACCGCCGGCCGCGTCCATTTCATGCAGGGCGACGCCTGCAACCTCAAGGATCTCTACACGGGCTATGACCTCGTCTTCGCGGGGAACCTGATCGACCGGCTCTACGAGCCGCAGCTGTTTCTCCACGGCATCGCCGGCCGGATCCTGCCCGGCGGATTGCTCGTGCTCACCTCCCCATACACGTGGCTCGAGGATTACACTCCGAAGGCGAAATGGATCGGCGGCGTCCGCGAGGCGGGCGAGCCGCTCCCGACGCTCGCCGGCCTGGTCCGCGAACTCGAGCCCTGGTTCGAGTTCGTGCATCGGGAAGACGTGCCGTTCGTGATCCGCGAGACCGCCCGCAAGCACCAGCACACGATCGCCGAGATGACCATCTGGCGCCGCCGCTGAAGACCCGCGCATGCCTGCTCCTGTCATCGACCCCTGCAAGCAATGGCTCGGCATCGACGCGGTCGAGCTCGGTGACCCGCGCCGAGCGCTCGGCCTGCCGGCCGGCGCCCTCGACACACAGTCGATCAACCAGGCCGCCATCGCCAGGCTGACGCTGCTGAAGAGCGTGTCGCCTGGACCCTTCGCCAGGGCGCGCGAGGCTCTCGTGCGGCGGGTGACCGAGGCTCGCGACGCCCTGTTGGCCGAAGTGGCCGCAGCCGAACCGCGGCGATTCTCGATGCCGCCTCCGCCAGCCGCGGCGCAGGCCGTGGCCCCGCCGGTCCCCGCGCCGCCGCCGCTCCCCGCACCCGTCGTGGAGACTCCGGCAGTCGCCGTTGCGACGCCCGCTCCCGCGCGAACGGTGGCCGGCGCTCCGGAAGAGCCAGCGGCGGCGATCACGCTCGCATCGAAGATCGCGCCCGGCGCGAGGCGCAGATCGTCGGGCGGGCTGGGCCTGCTCTTTCTGATGTCGGTGTTGAGCTTCGTGGCCGGAGCCATGACGCACCGCGCTTTCCACCGCTCGATCGATGCCGCGATCGGCAAGGAAACGGGCACCACATCCAGCCCGCGACGCAAACATGCTGCGGCCCCGCAGGCGGCGCTCGCCGTCACTCCAGCGCCGCCACCTGCACCCCAGCCTGCACCCCAGCCTGCACCCCAGCCTGCACCCCAGCCTGCACCCCAGCCTGCACCCCAGCCTGCACCCCAGCCTGCACCCCAGCCTGCACCCCAGCCTGCACCCCAGCCCGCACCCCAGCCCGCACCCCAGCCCGCACCCCAGCCTGCACCTGTCGCCGAAACGACGGAGCCCGGCCCCGCGTTCGAACGGCTTCTCAGCGACGCATTCAAGGCCATGCAGAACCAGCAATTCGAGGCCGCGAAGACGACGCTCGCCGCGGCCCGCGAGGCGGCCACAAACACGGTCTCCAACGACCGCGTGGCGGCCTTCGAAGAACTCGCCACCTGCGCCGAGCAGTTTTATGGCTACCGGGCCCAGGCCCTGGCGGAGGTGCAACCCGGCGCGGAGTTCGACATTCCCACCGCGTCCTCCTCGCGAAAGATCGGGATCATCGAGATCAACGAGAAGGAGTTCGTCTACCGCGAGAAGGGCCGCACGAAACGGGTTCCCAGCAATCAGATTCCGTCAGCCGTGCTCACCCACATCGTCCGCGAGTGGTTCGACTCCCGGCCGGAGAACCATCTCTTTCTCGCCGCCTACTACGCCACCCGGCCGGAACCCGATCTCACCAAGGCGCGCGAGGAATGGGACCGGGCCAAGGCCGGTGGCGTGAACACGGAACACCTCAAGCGGCTCCTCCACGACCCGGCTCTCACCGGGAGCCAGTGACGTCGCGTCACGAACCGGTGTCAGGCGATCGCGGCCAGGATCTCGCGCAGCGACGCGACGGACAGTTCCCGCGGGTTGCCCCGCATGCTCGCGCCGCCTGAATTTTCCGCGAGCCACTCGATGCGGTCGGGCCGCAGCCCCAGGTCTGCCAGGCGGCCCGGCACGCCCACCGTTCGGCACAACCGCGCGACGCGGTCCACGAACGCGTCGGCCGCAGCGGAGTCGTTCCCCGACGACGCCGGGTCGACGGCCCGCTCCAGGCGGGCGAAGTCAACGCCGGCCACCGGGCGATTCACCCTCACCGCCACGGGAAGCAAGACCGCGCAGGCAAGGCCGTGCGGTGTGCCGCATTCGATGCCGAGCGCCGCCGCCACGCCATGCGCCATGCCCAATCCGGCGTTGGCCAGCGCCATGCCCGACACGAACGCGGCATGAGAAAGCGCGGCCCGGGCGGCGAGATCGGACGGGTCGTCCAAGGCCCTGGGCAGTGCGTCGATCGCCCGGGGGAGGGCATCGAGCACCAGGGCCCGCGGCAAGGGCCTGGCGAACCGGCACACGAATGCCTCGATGAGCTGCGTGATGCAATCGAGCCCCGCCGCAGCCGTGGTCGCGCGGCTGCACGATAGCGTCAGCCGCGGATCGAGCAGGGCGGCCCGCGGCACCATCATCGGGCTCCGCATGCTCTTCTTGAAGCGTCGCCGCGGGCACGAGATCACGGCGTTGCGGGTGGCTTCGCTGCCCGTGCCCGCCGTGGTCGGCACGGCGACCAGCGGCAGCGGCCACTCCGTGATCGGAAGGCCGCGGCCCACGCCCTCGAGCCGGTCCACGATCGCGGCGTCGAGAGACGCCGCGTCGCCGGCCAGCTCGTGCGGCGCGAGGTTCGTCGCCAGGGCGGCGACCGCCTGGGCGAGGTCGATCGTGGCGCCGCCGCCGATGGCGACGACGACGGCCCCGGCGGAATCCGCCGGCAGCGACGCCAGCGCCGCGGCCACATCGTCGACCGTGGGCTCACCGGATGTCGTGGCGATCTGCCGCCACGAAAGCCCGCGGGAGGCGAAGCTCGCGGCACAGGCATCAGCCGCGCCGCTGGCCTTGAAGCTCGTGCCGCCGGCTACGAGCCAGACGTGACGGCCATACAGTGCCGCCAGCTCCCCAACTTCCACGATCCGGCCCGCACCAAAGCGGACCAGCGGCGGGACGGCGAATTCGTAGGCTTCCAGCATGCGCGGGTTTCCGCCCGGGGTCAGGGGGCCGTTGCGTCGCCGGCCCACGGTGCCCTACCTTTTCCTCGCCGCAGCGCCGGTGCAAGCGGCCGCGCTCGTTCGGCCGCCCGACGCATCCTGGACCACCCGCCGTGACCACTTCCGTCGACTCGCTCGCCATGCGCTGCTGCCGCGGCCCCGTCCGCGGTGCGATCCGGCCGCCGGGCTCCAAGAGCATCACCAATCGGGCCCTCGTATGCGCCGCCCTCGCCCGCGGCGAGAGCCTGCTCACGGGAGCGCTCGACAGCCAAGACACGCGCGTCATGGTGGATGGCCTGCGGGCACTGGGCATCGCGGTCGAGCCCGACTGGAGCAGTGGCCGGATCCGCGTGGCCGGCGGCGGCGGCACCATCCCGGCGACGCGGGCCCTGCTCGACTGCGCCGCCAGCGGCACGACCATCCGGTTCCTCGCGGCCGTCTGCGCGCTGGGGCACGGCACGTTTCGGCTCGACGGCACGCCGCGGATGCGGCAGCGGCCGATCGGTGATCTTCTCGAGGCGCTCGCCGGCCTCGGTGTGGAGGCGCGGGCGGAGAGCCCGGGAGGCTGTCCGCCAGTGGAGATCCGCGCGGCCGGGATGATCGGGGGCACGACCCGCGTGCGCGGCGACACGTCGAGCCAGTTCGCCAGCGGCCTGGCGCTGGTCGCCCCCTGCATGCCCGAGGGGCTGCGGATCGAATTCGAGGGCCGGCTCGTGTCGCTTCCCTATCTGGCGATGACCCGCCGCGTGATGGAGGCTTTCGGCGGCAGCTGCACCGCGGATGACGAGCGCTCGTGGCGGATCGCACCCGGGGGATACACCGGCTGCCGCTATGCCATCGAGCCGGATGCCTCGGCAGCCAGCTATTTCCTCGCCGCGGCGGCAATCACCGGAGGAGCGGTGCGGGTCGAGGGCCTGTCGCGGTCGAGCATGCAGGGCGACATCGGTTTTGCTGACGCGCTCGAGCGGATGGGCTGCACCGTCACGTGGCAGGAAGGCGACGCACCGGCCGTGACCGTCGCGGGCCGCGCTGCCCGGGGCATCGACATCGACATGAACGCCATCAGCGACACCGTTCCGACGCTGGCCGCCGTCGCCCTCTTCGCCGCCGGCCCGACCACGATCCATAACGTGGAGCACATCCGCGACAAGGAGACGGATCGCATCGGCGACCTGGGCACGGAACTCCGCAAGCTGGGTGCGACCGTGGACGAACGCCGCGACGGGCTCACGATCCATCCCGCTCCCCTGCATGCGGCGACGATCGCCACCTACGACGACCACCGGATGGCAATGAGCCTGGCGCTCGTCGGCCTCGTCGTGCCGGGGGTGAAGATCCTCGACCCGCGCTGCGTCGGCAAGACGTTTCCCGATTACTGGAAGCGGCTCGCGGCGCTCGCCGATCTCGACCTCTCGTCGTGACCGTCCCACGCGACCTGCCGCTGGAGCAGGAGCGCGGCTCTCTCCAGCAGGGCATCGACCCTCTCCGGTTGCGGACGATCCGCAGGCTCTGGGCGAGGATCACCCAGCGCCGGGTCGGAGGCCCGAAATCCTCCACCACAATGCTGGCAATAGACGCGGCTGCCGAGCAGATGGATCCCGATCCGCAGCGTGCGCCCGCACACCGGACAACCCTGGTGAAAGCAGACGGAAGAAGTCATGCGAGGAACTCCTTTTGCCCCACGTCGGGGGGAGATTATAAGCGGTCGTCAAGCCACCGCCAACGGAGGCCGGGATGAGAATTTGATGCGTTCTCCGAAACCTCCCATTTTCCAGTTGGCTCCGTTTCCTCCCTGTTCCGCCGGATTAGGGTAAACTGCAGTTGGTTCGTTCGGGGAACCTTGGGCCTGCGCACCCCTCTCGTCCTGCGAGCCGCCGCCGATGTTGCACCGCCCGTGGCTGATTCCGCCGATCCTGGCCTTTTGGGCCGTCACGATGGGCTGGCTGGTGACGGCCAAGATCCTTCCCTCCCTGGCCGCCGGCACAGCCCCCGGCTACCAGGCCTTTTTCGCGTCCGGCACACGTCTGGTCCCCGTCGCCTGGACCGTGCTGTGCAATGACTCCCCCATGGGCTGGGCGATCAGCCGGGCGGAACGTCTCGCCGATCGCGGCCTCCTCGTCGAGAGCCTGCTCCATTTCGACACGCTGCCGATCGACGAGATGCTGCCTCCCTGGCTGCGGACGATGGCCCGCCACGCGGTCGAAGTTCGCCCGGCGCCGGCCTTCGATGCCCGGGGTACGCTCGTGATCGATCCGCGTGGCGAACTCCGGTCGTTCGGCTCGGTCGTGATGGTTCCCGGCTTGAAGGAGAAGATCGTCCTCAACGGCACGCTCGAAGATGGCAAGGTGTCGATCGTGATCACCGGAAACGGCATGCGCTACGCCACGGAACGGCATTTCCCCTCGACCGTCGTCCTTGGCGACGAGCTTTCGCCGCAGGCCATGATGCCGGGCCTCAAGGCCGGCCGCCGCTGGACCGTGCCGGTCTACAGCCCCCTGCGGCCCGGCTCCACGCCCATCGAGATCCTCCACGCCCACGTCGCCAAGGAAGACGCGATGTACTGGGAAGACCAGCTCGTCCGCGTGCACGTGGTGCATTACCGTGATGATCCGTCCGCTCACCACGAGCCGCGCACCACGCTGTGGGTCGATCTCTCCGGCCGGGTGCTGAAGCAGGAGTCGGTCGTACTCGGCTCGCGGCTCGCGTTTCTCCGCCGCGGCGACGACGAGGCGGAGCGGCTCGCGGCCACGATCGACACCAACGCACGGGAAGGCAGGCCGGCCGTGGCGACGGAGAGCGGCCCATGATCGAATTCGACCACGTCAGCCGCACCTACGGGAAGAAGACCGCGGTCGACGACCTCACCCTCTCGATCCCGCGCGGCGAGTTGTTCGCCCTGCTCGGACCCAACGGCGCCGGAAAGACCACGACGATCCGCATGCTGGTGGGGCTGTTGCGGCCGTCCCGCGGGGCGGTGCGGGTGAGCGGGTTCGACCTGGTGAGGAACCCGCGCGAGGCCCACGTGCAGCTGGGCTACGTGCCCGACGAGCCCACCCTCTACGACAAGCTCACGGGCCGCGAGTTCCTCTGGTTCATCGCCGACATGTTCGGCATGCCGCGGCACCTGGCGAAGGAGCGGATCGCCCGGGAAATCGATCACTTCGAGCTCCACGAGTTCGCCGACGACCTCGCCGAAAGCTATTCGCTGGGCATGAAGCAGCGGCTGGTGTTCGCCGCGTCGCTGCTCCACGACCCCAGCGTGCTCGTGCTCGACGAGCCGATGGTGGGCCTCGACCCGCGCAGCGTGCGAATCGTGAAGGACCTGCTCGAGCGGCGCACGCGCGAGGGGATGACGGTGTTCATGTCGACGCACACGCTGGCGATGGCCGAGGAGATGGCCGACCGGATCGGCATCATGGTGCGCGGCCGGCTGAGCTTCCTGGGCACCGTGCCAGAACTGCGGGCCCACATGGCGCTGGAGAGCACGAGCCTCGAGCAACTGTACCTGCAGGTCACGTCGGCCTCCGCGGCGGCCGACCCCGACCGCCGCTGAACAGGAGCCCTGCCATGCCGGCGGCCATCATCAGCGACACCGTGCGACTGCTCTCCACGGAAGGCGAATCGACCCTCTTCCTCCGACTGCGGGCGGTGCTCGCCTGGCAGTCGCTGCGGGCGATGCTCGCCCATTCCCGGCTGCGGCTCGTGCTCGTGATCGTGTTGAGCGGGCTTTTCTGGGCGTCGCTCTACGGGCTCTTCAAGGAAGCATTTTCGTTCCTCGATTCGCTGCACGCCGAGGTCGTCTCGCTCCTCTTCAACGCCTTCTTCTCGTCGCTCATGGTGATGCTTGTCTTCTCCACCGGCATCCTCATGTATGGCGGCCTCTACTGCTCGCCGGAGGCGCGTCTGCTGCTCACGCTGCCCGCCCGAGCCGAGGCGATTCACGCCCACAAACTCCACGAGGCGATGTGGTTTTCGTGCTGGGGATTCATCCTCCTGGGCAGCCCCATGCTGGTGGCCTACGGCGTCGTCCGCGAGGCGCCCTGGACCTACTTCGCCCTGCTGCTGCCGTTCATGCTGTCGTTCGTCGTCATCCCGGCGACGGTGGGCAGCATATGCTGTATGGCGTTGGCGGCCTGGCTGCCGAGCATCCGGCTGCACGCCCTCGGCGTGGCCATCGGTGCCAGCCTGGCAGGCACCGCCTGGCTGGGCTGGTCGGTGCTCGCGTCGCCCGGAGCCGACACGCTGTCGGCCTCGTGGTTTGAGCAGACGCTCGCCCGGCTTGCCGTCACCGAGCACAAACTCCTTCCCAGCTGGTGGCTGTCGAGCGGCTTGATGGAGGCGGCCCGCGCGCCGGAAAAGCCCGAAGATGCCCGCGGCGCGGCGTTCGAGACGCTTTCTTTCCTGGCCCTCCTCATCGCCAACGGCCTCCTCGCGCAACTGGCCGCGGGCTGGATGGCCCGCAACACCTACCGCCTCGGCTACAGCCAGGTGGCGGGCGAAGCCCCCACGCGTCGGCAGCGGCGGATGAGCTGGTTCGACGAGATGCTCACCCGGGCCGGCTCGGCCCGCGGCCGTCCCCTGCGGCTGCTCCTCGTCAAGGATTTGCGGCTCTTCCGCCGCGACATCACGCAGTGGTCCCAGTTCGTTATTTTTTTCGGGCTGCTGGCGCTGTATTTCCTCAACCTCCGCTCCTTCGACTACAATACCGCCTACAAGTCGATGATCGGTTTCTTGAATCTCGCCGTCGTGGGCCTGATCCTCTCCACGTTCACGACGCGATTTGTCTTCCCGATGATCAGCCTGGAGGGAAGGCGATTTTGGATCCTCGGCCTCCTCCCGGTGCACCGCGATCAGATCGTGTGGTCGAAGTTTCTCTTCGCGTTTCTCGGCGGGATCGTGCCCTGCTGCGGGCTCGTGCTGCTCAGCGACTGCATGCTGGGGGTTTCCCGCCTGCTGATCATCGTGCACGAGTTCTGCTGCGTCGTTCTCTGCATGGGCCTGTCGGGGATCGCCGTCGGCCTCGGGGCCCGGATGCCCGACCTCCGGGAATCGTCTCCTTCGAAGATCGCGTCCGGTTTCGGCGGCACGCTCAACCTGGTGGTGAGTTCGCTGTTCATCATGTTCGTCGTGATCGTCGCCGCCCTGCCGAGCCATCTCTTCGCGGCCCGGGCATTTTTCGGCCCCGAGGGCTCCAAGGGGTTCATCGGCTGGGCGAGCGGTCCCGTGGGGCTGCTGGCCAGCCTGTCGGCGGTGGCCGTGGTGGGACTCGTCGCCACGTTTCTGCCTCTCGCCCTCGGGCTGCGCGCTTTTCGGCGGCTCGAGCCCTGACTTCGACTTTTGCAGTTTTTGAGGGGCAGCCGAAGTTGCCCGTCGTGTAGGTCGGGGAGGCCCACGCCCCATCGCCGGACGTTCACTCCGTCGACCAATCCGCCCTTGGCGGATCGGTGCCCGCGGGCCTCCGCTCTCTCGGAGGCGGCTCCTGGGGCATGGGCACCCCCTCCCGTTGCGGCTGAGAAATCCCCCCCAAAAAAAACCGCAAAAGTCGAACCAATCTGTGCGTGGAAAAAGCCATCTATGGCCCCGGCTGTGAAGCAGCCGCCAAGTTGTTCCACAGTCTGCTCGCGGGGCGGGGCGGGTTATCCCCGGCCGCGGCCGACGGTTCTATCATGAGAGTTGTCAGCGAGTTGCAGCATGCCCTTCCGTTTTCCCGTGACCATTCCGAGCCGTCCCCCGATGGCAGCCGATGTCCGCATCGGGGCCGTGCAATACCTCAACACGAAACCGCTCGTGCATGGCCTCGCGTCTGCGGGCGTCGGCGTTTCCTATGACCTGCCGAGCCGCCTCGCCGACCGGCTGGCGGCCGGGCAGCTGCAGGTGGCGCTCGTGCCTTCGATCGAGGTGTTCCGAAACCCCGGCACGCGGATCGTGTCCGACGCCTGCATCGGCTGCCGTGGCCCGGTGATGAGCGTGAAACTCTTCTTCCGCACGTCTCCGGCGCGGGTGCGCCGCC
This sequence comes from Pirellulales bacterium, assembly GCA_044234625.1. Taxonomy (GTDB): domain Bacteria; phylum Planctomycetota; class Planctomycetia; order Pirellulales; family UBA1268; genus CACORA01. The sequence continues at coordinate 32,121 of JBIIIP010000017.1, forward strand.
TGGCCGTCGACGAGGGCTCGCGCACCAGCGCGGCGTTAGCCCGGATCCTCCTCGCCGAGCGGCACGGCGTGTTGCCGGAGATCGAGTCCTTGCCGATCGGCTCGGGTCTCGCCGACACCGACGCCGACGCCGTGCTCGTGATCGGCGACCGGGCTCTGGGCAGCATCGCCGGCTCCGGGGCCTTCCAACTGATCTGGGACCTCGGCGACGAATGGTGCCGGTGGACGGAATTGCCGTTCGTGTTCGCCGTGTGGGCCGCCCGCGGCGACGTTGACGCGGCGAGGATCGCCCGGCTGCTGGAGGCGGCCCGCGACGCGGGGAAGGCGAATCTCGCCGCCATCGCCTCCGCGGAGGCGGCCCGCCACGGGCTCACCGTGCCGCAGTGCTTGAGCTATCTGCGCGACAACCTGCACTACGATCTCGGGCCGCCGGAACGCGAAGCGCTCTCGCTGTTTTACGCCAAAGCGGCCACACTGTCGCTCGTGCCGGCAGGCCTCGACCTCGCCGGTTCCTTCGCCTCGGCCCGCTGATGGACGCCTCGCTCACTCACATCCTCGACGACACGGTCGCCGGCCTTCGGCTGGCAGCAGAGGATGCCGTGCGCCTGCTCGCATCCCGCGATCTCGCCGCCATCGGCCGTGCCGCGCATGCCGTGACGATGCGGCTGCATCCCGAGCCGTATCGCACCTACAACATCGACCGCAACGTCAACTACACGAACGTCTGCACGGCCGTGTGCGACTTCTGCGCGTTTTACCGCCCCCCGAAGCACGCCGAAGGCTACGTGCTCGACCGCGACGTGCTCCACGAGAAGATAGCGGAGACGGTGGCCATCGGCGGCGACCAGATTCTCCTCCAGGGCGGCCTGCATCCTACGCTCCCGCTGGATTGGTATGAGGATCTCCTCCGCGGCATCAAGGACCGCTTTCCCCAGGTCAACGTGCACGGCTTCTCGCCGCCGGAAATCCATCACTTCACGAAGGTGTCGAAGCGGCCGCTGCGGGAGGTGCTCGAGCGGCTTGCCCGGGCCGGACTCGGCTCACTGCCGGGCGGAGGCGGCGAGATCCTCGTCGACCGCGTCCGCCAGGCGATGACGCGGGGCAAGGTGCTGACCGACGACTGGCTCGAGGTGCACCGCCAGTGGCACCTGCTCGGCGGCAAGAGCACGGCCACGATGATGTTTGGCCACATCGAGACGCTCGCCGAGCGGGTGGAGCATCTCGACCGACTGCGACAATTGCAGGACGAGACCGGCGGCTTCACGGCCTTCATCTGCTGGACGTTCCAGCCCGACAACACGCAGATGAACGACATCCCTCCGGCGGGTTCCTTCGAATACCTGAAGACCCAGGCGGTGGCCCGGCTGTATCTCGACAACTTCCCCAACATCCAGTCGAGCTGGGTGACGCAGGGCCGCGACATCGGCCAGTTGGCCCTGCTCTTCGGGGCCAACGACATGGGCAGCCTGATGCTCGAGGAGAATGTCGTGAGCGCGGCGGGCACCGTGCATCATCTCACGCTCGAGGAGATGCGGTCGGCGATCTCGGAGCTCGGTTGGATCCCGCGGCGGCGGAACGTGTTTTACGAACTGTTCGAAGACGAACCCGCGGTGGAGCCGGCGCGGGTTTCGCGTCGGCCGGCGGCCGAACTCCCAGTCGTCTCGGCCACGCCGTGACGGCGGCATCATCCGATCCCATCACGCTCCGCTGCAGGCACGTGCTGCCGATGGGTGGCCCGCCTCTCGACGGGGGCTGGGTCTGCCTCCGCGACGGCCGCATCACGGCCCTCGGCCGGCGGCGGCCCTCCGGCCCCACGGTCGATCTCGGTGACGCTGTCATCATTCCCGGACTGGTCAACGCGCACACGCACCTCGAATTCTCCGACACCCGATCCCCGCTCGATGCCGCCGGTGGCCTGCCGGCCTGGATCGAGCGCGTCGTCGGCTTGCGGCGGGCCCGGGGGGACGACACCCGCGTCGAAGAAGGCCGGGTGCGGGCAGCCATCGGGGCTGGTCTGGCGGAGAGCGCCCGCGCAGGGGTGACGGCCATCGGCGAGATCGCCACCACGAGCCCGCTCGACGCCTACGCCCTTCCCGGCCCACGCGTCCGCGTCTTCCGCGAGGCGTTGGCCTTGGCGAACCCGGCCGTGCAGGTCGCCCTGCACCGCATCACGAGCGCGCTCGGCTCGAGGCCGGCAGGGGCGGCGCTTCTGGGAATCTCGCCGCACGCCCCGTATTCCGTGGCGGCGCCGCTCGGCCGCGCGGTCGTGGCGCTCGCGCGGCGGCACGCCTTGCCCGTGGCGATGCATATCGGCGAAAGCCGTGAGGAGGCCGCTCTCTCGGCCGGCGGCGCGGGGCCGTTTCGCGACCTGCTGGGGCGGCTCGGGGCATGGCCGCTGGAACAGACGCCGCGGCTCCTGCCGGCTGCCGACTGGATCACGCTCCTGGCGCGCGCGCCGCGCGGCATGGTGGTGCATGGCACATTCCTTCCCGATGACCACGTGGCGATGGCGCGTCTCGCCCGGCATCGCGACCGGCTTTGCATGGCGGTCTGTCCGCGGACGACGCAGCGGCTTTCCGGCCGGCTCCCACCGGTGGCGGCTTTTCTCGCCGCGGGCCTGCGGGTGGCGATCGGCACCGACAGCCGGGCATCGAATCCCGATTTGTCGTTGCTCGCCGAATGCCGTGTGCTCGTCGATGCGGGTGTCGTGCAGCCACGGGAGGCGCTGTGCATGGCGACCCGCGACGGCGCCTGGGCCCTGGGCTTGGAGCGTCGCTGCGGCCTCCTTGCCCCGGGCCGGCCCGCCGATCTCGTCATCCTGCGTCCGTCCGCGCCCCACGCCGACCCCTTCGAGGCCGTCCTCGATCCCGCCACGCGGATCGTGGCCACGCTGCGCAGGGGCCGGCAGCTCTGGCCAATCCCCCCAGGCACGGCCATCGCCTGACGAAGTGGCGACAGACCCTTTCAAAAAAGTGGCGACAGACCTCCGGTCTGTTTCACAGCACGCCTCGGCATCGTGCCGAGCTTGCCTTGGCGGGCTCTGCCCGCTGCCTCGAACCCGGCCCTCCGGGCCTGGCGCGTTTGGTGGGGATGAAAACGTGGCGACAGACCTCTGGTCTGTTTCACGGCACGCCTCGGCATCGTGCCGAGCTTGCCTTGGCGGGCTCTGCCCGCTGCCTCGAACCCGGCCCTCCGGGCCTGGCGCGTTTGGTGGGGATGAAAACGTGGCGACAGACCTCTGGTC
>JBIIIP010000163.1:0-3400 GCA_044234625.1 Pirellulales bacterium
GAAGATCGTGCCCTCGTCGGCCCGCTCGAAGAGGCCCGCGCGATCGCTCACGGCGCCGGTGAACGCACCGCGGACGTGGCCGAAAAGCTCGCTCTCCACCACGCTCGGCGATAGCGCCGCCAGGCTCGTGACGACGAATGGCCCGTCCCGCCGCGGCCCGTGGGCGTGGATCGCGCGGGCCGCCAGTTCCTTGCCCGTGCCGGTCTCGCCCGTGATGAGCACGGGCAGATCGGTGGTGGCGACAAGCGCGATCTGCTTGAACACGGCCTGCATCGGCAGCGACGCGCCGAGAAGCTGCGGCTCGTCGGCCCGCGACTGCTCGGGGGCATTCCGAGACCGCGATGCCAGGGCCCGCGCGGCGACATCGGCCACGCGGCCCAGGTCGAAGGGCTTCACGAGGTAGTCGAAGGCGCCGGCGCTCACCGCGCGCACGGCCGTGTCGAGATCTCCGAAGGCCGTCATCACGATGATCGGCGAGCCGGGCGCGAGGGCGCGGAAGTCGGGAAGCGCCGAGATGCCGTCGCGGCCCGGCAGCCGCACGTCGAGGAGGATCGCCTCGGGCGCGTGGCGGCTGCATGTCTCCAGCCCCGCCTCCACGCTCGCCGCCACCTCCACGGCATGACCGTCGTCCGACAGCACCTCGCGGAGGCTCCAGCCGATGGCGGGCTCGTCGTCAACGATGAGAATCCGGCTCATGCTTTAACGATCATCCACCTGAGGTGACGCACCGGCTCCGGGGCGGCAAAAGTCTCGTCGCGTGGGCAGGATAGCCCAACGCTCCTCGAGCGTTCGCCGACCCCTTCGCCTCTCCCTCTGCCCCCGTGGGGACGGACCTCCGGTCTGTCCATGCCATGGAGGCGCCCCTCCCCTTGGTTTGCCCTGTCATGGCTCCGGTCCTCTCGAATGCGCTCTAGCGACCATCGATGCCTCGGCCGGCCTGCGCGGGAAGCACCATGGCAAACCGTGTCCGCTCGCCGATCCGACTCCATTCAAGCCTTCCGCCATGTGCTTCCGCAACCGTCCGGGCCACGGCGAGCCCCAGACCGATGCCCTCCGGCTTCCCGGTCACGAACGGCTCAAGCATCGACTCGCGGATCGCCGCCGCCGGGCCGGGGCCGGTGTCTTCCACCGCGAGCACGACGGCGGCCCCATCCGCCTCCGCCGACAGCCCGACGAGGCCCCCCGCGCCGGCCGCGTCGATGCCGTTCAAGGCGAGGTTGACCACCGCGGCGCGGAGCGCGTCGTGCTGCCCCATCACCGATAGCCCGACGGCCGCGGCGGCCTCGATGCCGACGCCCGCGTGGCTGGCGCGGGGCGACACGAGCTCGCCCACGTCGGCGAGCAGCCGGCCCACGTCCACTTCCGCCGGCGTCGCGGTGGAGGGCTTGCCCAGGGCCAGAAGGCCGCGGACCTCCTCCTCGAGCATGTCGAGTTGCCGCGTGGCCACGGCCAGGCTTTCGTCAGCCCCGGCCGGCGGCGCCGGGCAGCGGCGGCGATGCAGGTCGATCGCCAGGCGGGCGCCCGTGACGGCGTTGCGCAGGCCGTGTGCGAAGCCGGCCGCGACCTGACCCAGCAGCCGCTGCCGCTCGCCGGCGAGGAGCGAATCCCGCTGGCTGGCGAGCGTGCCGCTCATGCGATTGACCCCCGCGACGAGCAGCGCGATCTCGTCGGGATCGTCGGCTGCGGCCACCTCCGGGAGCAGGTGGCCGAACTGGCCGTCCGTGATCCGGCCCACGTGCCGCTCGATGGCCCCGATCCGGCTTGCGAGGCGGCGTGTCGTGCCCAGGCTCAAGGGCACCAGCACGGCCAGCGTGGCGGCGGCGACCGCCAGCTCCGGCCACGCCGCCTCCAGCGTGGTCCAGACGAGACCCCGCGCGGGCGAGAGTACGAGCACGACTTCCGGCCGCACCCCCGCCGACCGCACCGCACCCACGCGGTAACGGGTGCCGTCGTGGACGAACGAGCCGGAGATCTCGCCACGCTCGAGCCGGGGCGCGTCGGCCGGGCCGAGCGGGAGCGTGGCTGCTCCGGGGGCGTCTGTGGCGGCATCCCAGACGACGTAATGGTCGCCGGTGAGCTGGTGCAGCGCCGCGAGCACGGGCGCGGCGAGCGGAATCCGCGTCGTGGCCAGAGCCGCGGCCACCTGCTGGCGACGTTCGGCGGCGGCCGCCGCCGCCCGCGTGGCGCCCCACCAGGCGGCGAAGCCCACGTTGGCCACGACGGCGACGAGCACGAGGCCGACGACGGGCGCAACCAATCGGCTGGCGAGTGTGGGGCGTGCCGACATGGAGCCTCTCTGCGCTGGTCCGCGCCCCCGGGGGCGGCGGTCGTGACGGAAACGAGTGTACCGCCGCGGTCACGAGCGGCGTCTCGCCGGACTACCGGGCGAGACGCGCGACGGCGTCGGCCAGTCGGTCGATCTCGGCGGCCGTGTTGTAGAAGGCCAGCGACGGCCGCACGGTGGCCTCGAGGCCGAAGTGCCGCAGCGAAGGCTGGGCACAGTGGTGGCCGGCGCGGACCGCGATGCCCTCGCGGTCGAGGGCCTTGCCGATGTCGAGCGGATCGACGCCGGGAATCACAAAGGAGAGCACGCCCACCTTCTGGGCCGCCGTGCCGATGATCCGCAGGCCCTCGATGGCGGCGAGCTTCGTGGTCGCATGGTCGAGGAGATGATGCTCGTAGGCGGCGATCTGCTCGCGGCCGAGCCGCATGACGTAGTCGAGGGCCGCGCCAAGCCCGATGGCGTCGGCGATGTTCGGCGTGCCCGCCTCGAACTTCGCCGGCGGAGGCGCATAGACGGTGCGGGCGAAGGTCACGTCCTTGATCATGTTGCCGCCCCCCTGCCTGGGCGGCAGCGACTCCTGCGCTTCCTTCGTCATGTGCACGGCGCCGATTCCCGTCGGCCCGAAGATCTTGTGCCCGGAGAAGACGTAGAAATCGCAGTTGATCCGCCGCACCTCGACCGGAAAGTGCGAGACGCTCTGCGCACCGTCGACGAGCACGCGGGCCCCGTGCGCCTTCGCCAGCGCCGTCATCGTCTCCACGGGCAGGATCGTGCCGAGGCTGTTGGAGGCGTGCGACAGGGCCACGACCTTCGTCCGCGGCCCGAGCAGCTTCTCGTACGCCTCCAGGATCACGTCACCCCGATCGTCGATCGGCGCCACGCGAATCACGGCGCCGGTCCGTTCGGCCACCATCTGCCAGGGCACGATGTTGGCATGATGCTCGAGTTCCGTGAGCAGGATCTCGTCGCCGGGGGAAAGCCCCGGCGCGAGCACATTGGCCACGAGGTTGATCCCCTCCGTGCAGCCACGGACGAAGATGATCTCGTCGGCCGTTGCCCCGAGAAAATCGGCGACGGTCTGCCGCGCCTTCTCGTAGGCATCGGTCGCCCGGGCCG
>JBIIIP010000124.1:0-7714 GCA_044234625.1 Pirellulales bacterium
ACAATCTCCTCGGGAACCGCCGCGTTGAGAAACCGCCGCACGGTCTCGCGGGCCTGCTCATACGCCTCGGTGGCGCGGGCTGCCAGGGTGTGGGCGCCGCGATGGATGTTGGAGTTGTGGTGGGCGTAAAAATGCGAGATGGCATCGATCACCGCCTGCGGCTTCTGCGTGGTAGCCGCGTTGTCAAACCACGCCAGCGGCTTGCCGTGCACCCGCTCACGAAGAATGGGAAAGTCGCGACGCACCGCCTCGACATCGAAGAACGTCGGCAGCGACACGGGCGACACGGGCGCGGATGCCGGCAGCCCGCCGAGCCGCACCGGAGGCAACTGCAGGTGGTCAAGACCGCGGATCCGGCCCACGAACGCCCTGACACCGGTGAGGTCAGCCATTGGAGCAGCCGCAGGCACAGCCGCAGGCGGGTCGGCGATGCCGCGGAATGCCGCCGACGCGGGCGGCGCTGACGGCAGGCCGTGCCGCGGGAGTGCGGGCTGCTCCGGCATCGCGGGTGAAGCCGCCCCCTCGGCCGCGAGGGCATCCTGAAACAGCTGGCGAGCGGCCGCCGCGATGTCGTCGGAGCCGTGCATCAGATGCCCGATCCCTCGCCGAAGGCCGTGCGGCCGTCGGCGCGGTAGTCGTGGTAGTAGCCCACCTCGACGTTTTCCAGCACGCCGAGGGCGTCGTCGGTGAGGACCGCCAACGAGAAGTAGTTCGTGAGCAGGTAGGACGCGACGCCCAGGCTGTCGAGGCCCATGAGGCGGGCCGAAAGGCTGGGCATGATCTCGCCCGGAATGCCCGTCTGGTGAAGGCCGACCACGCCTTGGTCGGCCTCGCCCACCCGCATGAGCAGGATGCTCGTCGTGCCGAACGATTGGCTATAGCCGGAGCGGCTCTTCACCTCGAGCTTGTCGCACGGAACGAGCGGCACGCCCCGCCACATGATCACGGGCGTGCCGTGCAGGATCGTCGTCACCGGCGGCACACCGCGCCGCGTGCACTCCCGCTCGAAGGCGGCGATCGCCTTGGGGTGGGCCAGGAAAAACGCAGGCTTCTTCCACACGAGCGACAGCAGCTCGTCGAGATCGTCGGGGGTGGGCGCCCCATACCGCGTGCTGATCCGCATCGCCGGATCGACGGAGTGCAGGAGCCCGAACCGCTGGCTGTTGACCACGTCCCACTCCTGCCGCTCCTTGATCCCCTCGATCGTGAGCCGGATCTGCTCCTCGAGCTGATCGTAAGGCCCGTTGTAGAGATCTGACACCCGCGTGTGGACGCGGACCACCGTTTGGATCGCCGAGAGCGAATACTCGCGGGGGTTGGCGGCGTAGTCGACGAAGGTCTCGGGGATCTCCACGTTCTCCGCGAAGCCGCTGACGAGGTCGATGTTCCGCTCGCCGTAGCGATTGACCGTGCTCCGGAGTTCGAGATGCTCGTCGATCGCCCGCTGGAAGTCGCCGCGCAGATTGGGCAGGTCGTCGAGCACGGCGTCGAGGTCGCGGCGCGAGAGCGTGAGGAGCACGCACGGGGTGATCGTGCGCACGGTGATTTCGCTCGGCCGGTCACTGACGAGATCGACCTCGCCGAAGAACTCGCCTTCCGTGAGGAGCGCGGCCCGGAGATCACGCCCGTGGGCCCCCTTGGAGAGGATCTCCACCTGCCCCTGGGCGATGACGAAGAACGTGCTCCGATCCTGGCCCTCGATGATCAGATCGCTGCCGAGAGAAACCTCCTCCGTGCGGAACCGCGGCTGCATCCGGTCGAGCACCGCATCGGGCAGCTTGGCGAACAGCGGCACGCTCCGCAGGGCGCTCGGCACGAACGACAGGCCTTCGGCGGCCGATCCGATCTCGATCCGCTCGGCCTTGGAGAGCTCCACCTTCGTGCGGTTCACGCGGTAGGTGCCCCCCTCCACCTGCACCCATGGCAGAAGGTGGAGCAGATGCCGGGGCGTAATCGACATCATCATCGGCCGCGTCTTCGACGTCGTGGCCAGATTGCGGGCCACCGCCGTCGTCACGCTGCGCTGCAGCAAGCTATCGCTCATCGGAAAATCTCCGCTCGTTCGTGGTCAGTCGGTCGTGTCAGGATTCGTAGAGGCCGGTGGAGAGGTAGCGCTCGCCGGAGTCGGGGAGCACGACGACGATCGTTTTGCCGGCCGATTCGGGGCGGGCGGCCACCCGCAGGGCGGCATGCATGGCGGCGCCGCAGCTGATGCCGCAGAGGATGCCCTCCTCCTTGGCGATGCGGCGGGCGACCGCGATCGCCTCGTCGTTGGTGACGGTGAGGATCTCGTCGATGAGCGAGCGGTCGACGACGTCGGGCACGAAGCCCGCGCCGATGCCCTGGATCTTGTGCGGGCCCGGCTTTCCTCCGGAGAGCACGGGGCTCGCCTCGGGCTCCACGGCCACCGTGTGGAGCTTCTGCTCCTGGCCATGCTTGAAAAACCGCGACACTCCCGAGATCGTGCCGCCGGTGCCGACGCCCGACACGAACACGTCGACTTTGCCCTCCGTGTCGTTCCAGATCTCGGGGCCGGTGGTCTTGAAATGGATCTCGGGATTGGCGGGGTTTTTGAACTGTTGCGGCATGAAATACTGCGGATCCCGGGCCATCTCCTCGGCCCGGGCGACGGCGCCCCGCATGCCCTCGGCAGCGGGCGTGAGCACGAGATTAGCGCCGAGGCCCTTGAGCAGTTGCCGCCGCTCGATCGACATCGACTCGGGCATCAGGAGCGTGAGGGGATAGCCCTTGGCGGCGCAGACGAAGGCCAGCGCGATGCCCGTGTTGCCGCTCGTGGGCTCGATGACATGCTGGCCCGGCTTCAGCCGGCCGGACCGCTCGGCATCCCAGATCATCGCCGCGCCGATGCGGCACTTCACGCTGTAGGCCGGATTGCGGCCCTCGATCTTCGCGAGCAGGCGGACATCAAGCCCTTGGGCAAGGCGATTGATCCGCACGAGGGGCGTGCGCCCGATCGCGTCGACGTTGTCTGCATAGACCGACATGGAGGCCTCCTGCCTGTATGGCAAGCGCGCCTCCAAGAGGTCCGGTCAGCAACGCGAAACAAGATGTGATGCGATCGGCATGCCGCCGACCCGCAAAGTCGATTTACTTTACACAGCCCACCAAGGCTTGCAAATGCCGCCTCCGGCAGGTGCATCACGTCGGCCGAGCCGCCGTTCTCCACGGCGGCGGGGCCGCGGAGATCACGTGTTGGCGAACGCTGCCAACGGCAGCGCTTTCAGTCCGCGAAATCTGGTGAAATCCCGGTCTTCGGTGAGGAGCGTCGTCGCCCCGTGCTCCAGGCAGACAGCGGCGATCTGCGCGTCATACACCAGATTGCCGCGAGCGTCCGCCTGCTTGATGAGTTCGCCGAACAAGGGGAGGAAGCGGTCACCGGGCACGAGGAGCCGCGCCGCCGGGCTGGAAAGCAAAGACTCCATCGCCGCGAAAGCTTCGTGAACCGGCGTCGGCGGATCGAAGAGGCGGTCATGCGACACCACCCGCAGGAATTCACCCACGCAAAAGATGGGCACGGCCCAAGCCTCGCGGCCTTCCGCGAGGCGTCGCACCGCCCGCAGAGCGGCGGTGTGAAACGCCGACTCCTCGCGATCGGCGTAGACGAGGATGTTGGTGTCGACGGCGATCATCGCCGCCCTTCCATCCGCTCGTAGAGACGGTCACGATCCGCCACGTCGACGCCGGGAAGCGTGCGGCCCCGATGCGTTTTCCAGGCGAGGCGGTAAGGCTTCCCTCCCTGCGTTCGCCGCGACAAGGCCGCGGCCAAGGCGTGCTCCACGAAGGCCGTCAGCGTGGTTCCCTTTTCCGCGGCCCGGAGCCGGGCGGCCGCGAGGAGGGCGTCGTCAAGGTCGAGCGTGGTTCTCATGCATAAATATGTATGACGTGGGCATAAAGACGTCAAGCCGGCGGACGCGGAAAGCCGCTTGCCGGCCGCACGGCGGCCTGAAGTGGATGACCCCGGCGGCGTTCGTTGCCGGGCTGGACGATACGGCTTCCGGGGTGTTCCCGGCGGCGGCGCGTGGTGCGTCTACGGGCGGGGCTGCGCCCCTCCCTCCGACACACCACGCGGACTGTTCCCCAGATCCCTCATGAGCACTGGCACAAAAACCGCGAAGGGGTCATCGGCTTCGTGACGATCTCCTCCATGCGCATCACGTGGGTGGCCGACCACTTCATCTACCTGCCGATGATCGGGGTCATTGCCCTTGCCTGTGGAGGCGCCGTTTCCGGCTATGAGCGTTCGCCGGCGAGGTTACGGCCGATGCTCCTCGCCGTCGGCGATCTTGTCGCAGTGGCGTATTCGCTCCTCTCGTGCGCGACTGCCAGCCACTGGGCAGACGAGGACCGCCTCCGGGAGCACACGCTCGCGCGCGGACTTGCCCTGCTTGGCGAACAGACCGCCGCCGACGCGCACCTCGCGGCAGCGATCGAGCGCTTTCGCCTAACGCTCACGATCGCCCCGCACTTCGAAGCCGCCCGGATGTCGCTGCCCCTCGCCCGCGGAGAAGAAGGCGACCGCGGGGCGGAGAAGCCCGACTGACGGCGTTTGCGCCGGCGTGCCTACGGAGCCGGCCGGGCTGAATCGTCTCTCGCCTTGACTCTGGAACATGTACGTGTGTATACTTCTTTGCTGGTTCGGCCAGATACCCGTTCGGCAGCGTGTCTTCTTGAACCCAGCCTGCTTGTGGAGGAGCAGTCATGACGAGCGTGAAGATCGATTCCGATACGCTTCAGCGACTCCGTGGCGTGACCGAGGCTGTTCAGTTGTGTGATGAAGCGGGGAATGTGATCGGATATTTTCGTCCCGCCCGCTGTTCCCAGCGATACCCGGAACCGCCCTCCCTTGATCCGGTGGAACTCCAGCGACGACTTGCATCCCCCGATCGCCGCACCATCTCCCAGATTCTGGCTGATCTGGCGAGCCGTTCGTGAAGTATTCCGTTACGTGCACGCAGGTCGCCGATGGGGAATTGGCCGCGATCTGGATCGCGGCTGGTGACCGCGGTGCCGTAACGACCGCGGCACGAGAAATTGAGCGGGTGTTGGTTGATGCACCCCTGTCGTATGGCGAGTCACGACAACCTCAACTCCGCATCTTGTTTATGCCCCGCTGGGCGTGCGCTACCTCGTTGAGCCCGACGATCTTCGGGTGGTGATCGTGCAGTTCTGGACGTTTTGAGCCGCGACTGCCTGCACAACGTCGCCGCCGACCGCCCGGCGGAGGTCGCCAGGTCGCGAAAGATTCGCTGATCTTTGTCGGGCCAGCCACACGGCAGCGCGGCCGGCTTCTTTTTCACTCGGCCGGCTTCCGCGGCCACCAACAGGTGAGGCTCTTCCACCACGCGGGCGGCCGGTGCCGTGGCATCGCCCCGCAGCAGCCGGCGGCGCAGCGGCCGGCGCAGCAGTCGCATACGCATTTCACCTTCCGCTCGACGATCGCCACCTCCTCGTCGGTCGTCTCCTTCTTGATCTTCTTGACATACCGCACCCGGCTCTCGCAGTCGCAGGGCTCCGCGCAGCAGCTCGTGCAGGTCGCCCGCGCGGCATGGGGCCAGAGGCACCAGCCCTGCTGGCTGCACGCCGGGATGCAAACCGGCTCGCACGTGACCTCGAACTCGACCTTCGGGTTCTTCTTCGTGCCCGGCTCGCAGACGCAGACCGGCTCCAGGCCGCAGGTCGCTCCGCAGTGCATGCAGGCCGCTACGTCGTCCTTCTTCTTTGCGTCTTTGCCGCCGTCTTTCGCGGCCTCTTTCTTGGCATCGGTCTTCCTTGCGTCGCCTGCCGGCTTGTCGGCAGCCCCAGCGCAGGCCACCACGGCCGCCAGCATCACGATCGCGATCCTCCGCGTGCTCATCGCGCGTCTCCCTGCCTGGTTCAAAGTCAGAAGTCGTAGTCGAACCGCATGCCGTACATATCGGTGAGGCTGTTGCCCACCCGCGTGTCCTGGAGAAATGCCCGGACATAGTTGAACTTCCAGCGCGTGTAGGGATTGAGATACCAGTTGAGGCCGACGGTGAAGTCGGTGAGGTTGTTGCCCTGGATGTTTTTGTCGTTGAGCACGATCGTGGAATAGCGGGCCGCAATCTCCCATGCCCCCAGACCCGTCTGGATCCCCTGTGACTTCGTCCGCACGCGGAAGAAATCCTCGAACGGCTCGAGCCGCTTGTGGATGCCCTGCTTGCGGTCATACGGCCGGTGCTCGCCGGTGAGAAACCAGCTCAACTGGGCCATGTAGCCGTTGAAGAACAGCGCCGGCCCGCCGATCTGGTCCACGGTGGCGAAGGCGTATTCCGACTGCAGCGACCAGGGCCCGAGGATGAGGGCGAATTCCGGGTCGAAGAGCTGGAAGTTGTCGGCGGGGATGTTGCCCGTATCGACGAAGATCGGGGCGAAGGGGCCGGGAACGCCGTTTTGATAGTTGCTGGGAGAGCCGGGGACGACGGGGGGCGGGCCCGGCACCGGGCCGGGCACGTTGGCCGGCTGCTGCTTGCGAATTTCCGGCGTGTTGCGGAAGCGCACCTGGTTTTGGGAGGTGTCGCGCCAGCTGTAACCGACGCCCAGGTGCAGGTAGTAGCGGCCGTCGCTGGCATCGTCCCAGAACGGCAGCCACGTGCCGCGCATCGTCAGGGCCTGGCCGCTGTCGAAGGAGTCGTTGCCCGTGTTGTCGCTGTTGGTGCGGAACGTGCCGATGGCGTAGGTGGCCAGCTCGTTTTCCGCGTTGCCATAGATCATCGCGCCCATGTTGCGGGCCGGGGCGAACGTGTCGACGAGCGACCGCTCCATGAACGTGTTGTTGCGATTCTGCGTCACCCGCTCGAGCGAAAAGGGCTCGAAGTAGTGGCCCACGCGCACGTTCTGCAGCCAGGGCAGCTGCTTCCACTCGATGTAGTTGTCGAGGTAGCTGGGCTGGTTGGCCAGGGCGAAATCCACGCCGAGCGAATATTCGAAGACCTCGAACGCCGTGCCCCGGCCGCCGATGCGGAGCCGGCGGAACTGCGCGCCGTCTTGCAGGTCGCCGACGGCCGCCCGACTCACCGGGTCTTGGCCGAAGTAGATCTGGTCGGCCTGCACCTGGCCGTTGAGGATGAATGTCGGCTTCTTGGCATCGTCCTTTTTCTTTTTGTCGGCGGCATCGACGACCTTGTCGAGGCTCTTCTCGACCGTGGAGAGCCGGTCGGCCACCGACGGCTTGGCGTCAGTCGCCTCGGCCTTGTCGGCGCGAAGCGCCGCAATCTCCTTCTCCAACCGGCGGATGTCATCCTGGAGCCCCTCGACGACCTCGGCGGGCGGCGGAATCTCCTCGATCACCAGCGGCGCCTGTGCATGCGCGACGGTGGATAGAGCGCACGCCGCCGCCAGCGCGGCAACGGCTCGCACGGCGACACGTGACACAACACGAAACAACACGGCACCTCGGTGCGGGGGCACGGTGAACGGGCTTGGGCGCCTCGTGTTTTTCACGTCGGCAGAGAGGAACACTCAACCGCTTTTATCGGCACAATCCGCCCCACCGGATGAATCCCCCCAGCTCTCCCCGCCACCGCGGTCGTCTACCCAGCGCGGGAAAAAGGCATCGGTCGCCGCGTTCTAGCTGTCCGTGGAAAAAGCCATCCATGGCCTTTTTCCACTTGGTCGACCGCAAAAAACGCCGAGGGTTTTATGGGTCGACGGCTATCGCATCCTGCTCAGGCAG
>JBIIIP010000036.1:0-28173 GCA_044234625.1 Pirellulales bacterium
CACCGTGGATCGGCAGTGCTTGGAAAGCCCGCATGAATGGGGCGCGCGGGGTATAACAGGCCGCCCGGATAGCACCATGCACGACACCGATCTCATCCTCACCCTCACCGCCGGCCTCGCCGCAGCGCTCGTGCTCGGCTACGTCACCCACCTCATGCGGCTCTCGCCGATCGTGGGCTACCTCCTCGCCGGCCTCACCATCGGCCCCTACACGCCGGGCTTCGAGGCCGACTACTCCCTCGCCCAGCAGCTGGCCGAAATCGGCGTGATCCTCCTCATGTTCGGCGTCGGGCTCACGTTTCACCTCCGCGAGCTACTCGAGGTGCGGCAGGTGGCCCTGCCGGGGGCGCTGGCGGCCAGCAGCGTGGTGACGGTCGTGGGGGCTCTCGTCGGCTGGCTCTTGGGCTGGGGATGGGCGGCCGGCTTCGTCTACGGGGCGGCGATCTCCGTCTCCAGCACGGTCGTGCTTGTGCGCGTGCTCTCCGACAACCGCGACCTGCACACCCGCGTGGGCCGCATCGCCGTGGGCTGGCTCGTGGTCGAAGACCTGCTCGCCGTGGCGGCGCTGGTGCTCTTGCCCACGATCTTCGGCGGCGAAAGCCTCGATGCCGCCGGCCTCGTAAGGGCCGTCGCCATCGCGGGCGCAAAGATCGCGGCCCTGATCGCGATCACGTTCGTTGTCGGCGGCCGCGTGATTCCCTGGGTGCTCGACCGCGTGGCGGCCACGCGGTCGCGGGAGCTCTTCACGCTCACCGTGCTCGTGGTGGCGCTGGGCATCGCGGTGGGCGCGACGAAAGTGTTTGGCGTGTCGATGGCCTTGGGGGCGTTTCTCGCCGGGATGATCGTGGGCCGCAGCGAGTTCAGCCTGCGGGCGGCCTCCGAGGCGCTGCCGATGCGCGACGCCTTCGCCGTGCTGTTTTTCGTGTCGGTGGGCATGATCTTTGATCCTACGTCGCTGATGCGGTCGCCACAGGCGCTTGCCGCCACACTGGCGATCGCCGTGCTCTTAAAGCCGGCCATGGCACTGGCGACGATGCTCGCGGTGGGCTGCCCGCTGCGGACCGCGCTGCCCGTGGCTGCGGCCCTGGCCCAGATCGGCGAATTCTCCTTCCTCCTCATCACGCTTGGAAAAAGCCTGGGCATCGTGCCCGGGGATGTGCGCGACACGGTGGTGGCCACGTCGATCTTCTCGATCACGCTCAACCCGCTGGTCTACCGGCTCATGGAGGCCGCGGTGGGCTGGCTGGGAAACCGCCGCGGTGCCGCCGGGCCGGCTGCGCAGGCCGCGACTGGCGCCGATGACGGGGCCGACGAGGTTGACGAGATTGCTTCCGCGCCGCAGCACCGGGCAGTGGTGGTGGGCTACGGCCCGGTGGGCCAGACCGTCACCGAACTGCTCCTCGACAACGAGATCGAACCCACCGTGATCGAGCTGAATCTGGAAACAGTGCGGCGGCTGAAGGCGTTTGGCGTGCGGGCGATTTATGGCGACGCGAGCCGGCCGGAGACGCTGGCTGAGGCTGGCATCAATGCGGCCGACAACCTCATCCTCACGTCAGGCTCGAGCACCGTGGACGAGGAAATCGTGCGCCGCGCCAAGGAGATCAACCCGAAGGTGCACGTGCTGGCCCGGTCGCATTACGTGCGCGAACTGCCGAAGCTCCGTAAGGCCGGCGCGGAGGATGCGTTTTCAGGAGAGGGGGAGGTGGCGTTGGCGTTCACGGCCCGGATCCTGGAGCGGCTCGGTGCCACCGCCGAGCAGATCGACCGCGAGCGGCAGCGCGTGGAGAAAACGTTTCGGCAGGGGTAGCGGCCGCGCCGGTGGAGCCGGATCGGACTGCGCTGTGGCGTCAGCGCTTCGCCGTCGAGTCGTTGAGCATTTGCGGCATGATGGTTTTCCAGCCTTCGACGTGGAGCCGGGCTTCATTCGCGGCCTTTGCGGCGTCGCCGGAACGAATGGCGTCGAGCAGCTGGCAATGCGAGCGGAGGGTCGCCTGGTGCGTGTTGCTATTCATTTCTTCGTGTTGCAGCTGCATCTGCCCGAGCCAGAGAGCCACCTGGTCGTGGAGCACGTTCCAGCAGAGCAGCAGCCGACGATTGCCACCCGCCCGCACGATCTGCTCGTGAAATTCCGCATCGAGCCGCGAGACGTCGGCGAGCGTCTTCGCAGACGTCATGGCGGCGATGTTGGCCTCGATCGCTGCAAATGCCTTGGGCGTGCCGTGGGTGGCGGCCATCGCAGCCGCGACCGGATCGATCATCAGGCGGATGGAGTAGATCTCGTGGATGTCTTCGGGCGTGAGGCGAGGCACGCGCGTGTGGCCGGTGGGATCGAAGTCAACGAGGCCGCGGAGCTCCAGTTCGATGAGCGCCTCGCGGATCGGCGCGCGGCTCACGCCGAGCATCGCCGAGAGCATCGGCTCCGAGACCCGCGAGCCTGGCTCGAACTCCCCGGCGATGATGGCGCGAGAGAGCTTGGCCGCGACTTTCTGCGAGAGGCGGACCTGCTTCTTGCGGGGACTCGGCATCGAAGGGCGCTCCAGGCGCGGGGCAGGGGGGAGGGGGGAGGAAGATATGATACCGCACGGCCCTGACGCCTGAAGGCGGATACCAGCCCTCCTCGGGTTTGTGGGGCTGAATCTTCGACAGACCGGAGGTCCGTCGCCACTGGGGGAGGGAGGAGAGGCAGTCGCCACTGGGGGAGCAGGCGCAGTCGCCACGTGTGGGAGGAGGAGGGGCAGCCGCCACATGTGGGGAAGGAGGAGGTCAGGGATGCCTCCCCGCGTGGCATAGACCTCCGGTCTGTGACTCAATAGTTCGACAGACCAGAGGTCTGTCGCCACGTTTAGGGAAGCGGTCTGTCGCCACGTTTGCGAGGAAGTCTGTCGCCACTGTGTGACCAGTAACCCTTTTTCACCAAGTGTCTGCAGTGCTGCGGCTGTGGCCGTTTGAGGGTGGGCGGCTCCCAGGCGGCCGTGCGGCGAAAGATGGTCGTGCTTGCCGAGGGCTGCAGCATGCCGTTTGCCGGCAACCGCCACGAAACCCGTGCCGCCGACTTTGCCCGGCTCGATGCGCAGGCGGTGCTGGTCCGACTGGCGGCATCAACCTGCGGTCTGTCCTCGGCTGCGGCGCTCGAGCGGCGGGCGATTCACGGCCCCAATGTGATCGGGGGGCAGGGCCAACAGCCACGGCTCGCCGTGCTGGGAAGAGCCGCCCTCAATCCGCTCGTGGTGCTGCTGGGCATACTCGCCTTTTCCGCATGCCTGGCCGGCGATGCAGCCACGGCCAGCCTCATGCTCGTGATGCTGGCGATCGGCGTGGGGCTCCGTTTTTTCCAGGAGACGAAGGCCATCGACGCAGTGGCCGACCTGCGAGCGCTCGTGCACGTCCACGCAACCGTGATCCGCGACGGCGTGCTGGCCGAGGTGCCGCTGGTCGATCTCGTGCCGGGAGACATCGTGCACCTCGCCGCCGGCGACATGGTGCCGGCCGACGTGCGGCTCCTGACCGCGAAGGATCTGTGCGTCAACCAGTCGATGCTCACGGGCGAATCGTTCCCAGTGGAGAAGGGGGCCGACGCGGACGCCGCTGCCGGAACCCGCGCGGCAGCCGATCTGCTGAACGTGTGCTCGATGGGGGCGACCATCGAGAGCGGCACCGCCGAGGCGGTCGTCTTCGCCACCGGCCGCGAAACGCTGCTCGGCGTCCTGGCCCGCTCGCTGGAGATGGCCGAGGCCCCCACGGCGTTCGACGTCGGCATGGCCCGGTTCACCTGGCTAATGGTGGGGCTGGTGGGGGTGATGGCGCCGCTCGTGTTCGTGATCAACGGCCTGGTGCACGGGCAGTGGCTGGAGGCATTTTTCTTCGCGCTGGCGGTGGGGGTGGGCCTCACGCCGGAGATGCTGCCGATGATCGTGACGGTCTGCCTCGCCCGCGGCGCCATCGCGATGTCACGGAAACGCGTGATCGTGAAGCATCTCGACGCCATCCAGAATCTCGGTGCCATGGACGTGCTGTGCACGGACAAGACGGGCACGCTCACCTGCAACCGCATCATCCTCGAACGGCACTGCGACGTGAGCCTGAAGGAAGACGCCGAGGTGCTCTCCCTGGCCTGGCTCACCAGCCATTTTCAGACCGGCCTCCAAAACCTTCTCGACCGCGCGATCCTCGACCACGAGCAGTTTCGCGAGCGGGTGCCACACGAGGGCCTCCGCAAGCTCGACGAGATTCCCTTCGACTTCGCCCGGCGGGCGATGTCGGTGGTGGTGGAGTCGGCGGCGGGGGGGCGGCGACTGGTCTGCAAGGGTGCGCCGGAATCGGTGTATGAGCGGTGTCGCTTCGTGGAGAGCGACGGCCGGCGGCATGTGCTGGATGACGCCTGGGCGGCCCGGCTCAAGCAAGACTTTGATCCGTTGAGCGCCGCCGGGTTTCGCGTGCTTGCGATCGCCTACCGCGACGTGGAGCCGCAGCCGGCCTACTCGCGCGACGATGAGCGCGACCTCGTGCTCCGCGGCTACGTGGCTTTTCTCGATCCGCCGAAGGACTCCGCGGCCGCGGCGGTTGCCGGGCTCGTGAGGCGGGGTGTGCAGGTGAAGGTGTTGACGGGCGACAACGATCTCGTGAGCCGGAAGATATGCGCTGACGTGGGGATCGACACCGAGCAGGCGCTGCTCGGCCAGGACGTCGACCGGCTCGATGACGCTGCGCTCGAGGCCACCGTGGAACGGACGACACTCATGGCCCGCCTCTCACCGGCCCACAAGCGGCGGGTGATCGAGGCCCTGCGGCGGGCGGGGCACGTGGTTGGGTTTTTGGGGGACGGGGTCAACGACGCGCTCGCCCTCCGCGCCGCCGATGTGGGCATCACGGTGGACGCGGCGGTCGACATCGCACGGGAGAGCGCCGACATCGTGCTCCTCGTAAAGGATCTCCACGTGCTCAGCGACGGCGTGGACGAGGGGCGGAAGGTGTTCGTGAACGTGCTCAAGTATGTGCGCATGGGGGCCAGCTCCAACTTCGGCAACATGTTCAGCATGCTCGGGGCAAGCCTGTTTCTCCCGTTCCTGCCGATGACCCCGCTGCAGATCCTCGCCACGAACCTGCTCTACGACTGCTCGCAGGTGCCGATTCCCACTGACGATGTCGATGCGGAGCTCGTGGCCCATCCTCGTCCGTGGTCGATGCGGCAGGTGTCGCGGTTCATCCTCCTCGTGGGTCCTGTGAGTTCCATTTTCGATGCCACCACGTTCGCGGTGCTGCTCTTCGCCTTCGGCTGCACCGACCCGGCGCGGGTGGGCCTGTTTCAGACGGGCTGGTTCGTGGAGTCGCTGCTCACACAGACGCTGGTGATCCACGTGATCCGCACCAACCGGGTGCCGTTTCTCCAGAGCCACGCCAGCCGTGGCCTGCTGGTGACGACGGCGCTGGTGGCCCTCGTGGGCATGTGGCTGCCGGAAACGGCCGTGGGCCGGGCGTTCGGGTTCGTGGCGTTGCCCGACGCCTACTGGCCGTTTCTCGGGGTTACGCTGGTGGCGTATGGGATCGTCACCTACTCGGTAAAGGCGTGGCTGGTGCGCCGCCGCTGGATCGAATGAAGGAAGAGGTGCCGGGGGCTAGATTTCACGACAGACCGGAGGTCTATAGCCACCTTTGGAGGAGCGGTCTGTCGCCGCGTTTGGAAGAGAAGTCTGTCGCCACGTTTAGGGGAGCGGCTGGCACATGTCACTTGTCTTGCACCGACCCGCCAAGCGTGGAGAGCACCACGAAGGTCGCCCCTCTCCAAAAGCCATTCCGACACCGTCACGAAATCGAGCCAGCCCCTGGCAGCCCAGGCCGGTACTCAGGGTGATCCCTCCAGAAACGCGTGGATTGGAAGTCGCCGCCGTGGTCGTCATTCATACGGAAACTGACGAGCGCCTCGCGGCCGCGGGCCCGCGACTCCGCCAGCGGAACGGCATAAGGATCGACGCGGCTCCCGTCGTAGCATACTTCCTCGTTAGGTGCTTCAGGTCGGCCACGTCGACCGACGTCGGCCCCTTGCCGCCGGCCTTCGTGTAGATGCAGCTACAGCCATCGAAGTTGTAGAGCACGCGCCGCGTGCGCGGAGAGGGAGACGCAAGGGAATCCTGCGCAGCCGTCGGGGGATGTGCGTACAGAATGGCAATGAGACAAAGCCATCGCATGCGAAGCGCGACTACTGCATCATCGCATTGGCAGCAAACAGATGCAGAGCGACGATGATCAGCCGCCATTCTCCACAAGGATCGCGTCACGGAAGTGGTGAATCCATGACCATGACCCAGAAGCCGAGGCTGTGGCTCGAGAAAGCCCTGCAGATCCTCCGGGTGGGCGCCGACGCCCGCCTGCAGGGTGACGCAGGCGTGCGCCTCGCCGCGGGGACGACGGTCGCTAGCCTGTGGCTCGACTCTCGCGTCCGCTCCAGCGTATACTGCGTCGTCTCGCGTGACATACGGCGGCGGTCGCACCGTGCCATGGCGGGCAGCGAACACCCTAAGCCAGGGCTGGCGGCGAATGACGATGCTCCTGAAACGCCGTGGAAACGGTCGTGCTGCGCTCGTACTCGCGATCGTCGCCGTCGTTTCGGCCGCGACACCGCGGGCGGGTGGCGGAGAACCCACGGTCGTGGTCTATGGCGCGACGCCCGCGGGCATCGCGGCATCGCTGGCCGCCGCCGCTGACGGCGAGGACGTGCTCCTCGTCGAGCCGACGGGGCGGATCGGCGGTCTCGTCACGTCGGGATTGTCGTACACCGACATCCGGACCTTCGAGAGCCTCACAGGCACGTTTCTGGAGTTTACGCGGCGGGTCGCCGACTTCTATCGATCGACCTATGGAGACGATTCGAAGCCCGCCCTGGCCTGCGAGCGAGGCATCTTCGGGGAGCCGGTCGTCAACCTGAAGGTCTTCGAAGGGATGCTCGCGGAGCAGCCACGGGTGCGTCTCGTTCGACATACGCGACTGACAGGTGTGACGCCAGGCGCCGCGGCGGGTGACCCGGCGCTACGAACGATCAGGACGGCGACGTTCGTCGGTCCCGAGCGGATGCAGCGAGTGGTTTCGGGGAAGGTTTTCATCGACGCGACCTACGAAGGCGACCTGATGGCCGCGGCCGGAGTGGCCTGGCGGGTCGGCCGGGAGGCCCGCTCGGAGTATGGCGAGTCTCTCGCGCCGGAAAAGCCCGATGGCGAGCTGCAGGCCTATAACTTTCGCTTCACCATGACGCGGTCTCCCGAAAACCGCGTGGTTCCCATCGCGCCGCCGGGCTATCGACGCGACGACTTTTTTCCGGTGCTCGAGGTGCTCACATCCGGACGTATTGAGCAAGTCTTCGGTGAATCCAAGAAGTGCATCTTCAAGGCTCAGAAGCCGGGGCTGCCGAACGGCAAGTTCGACATCAACGACGTGTCGGGTGGTGCGGTGCGGCTGTCACTCGCCGGCCAGAACATGGCCTGGCCCAATGGCGACGCCGCCGCGCGGGACCGCATCATGGCCGACCAGTTGCGAGATCAGGTGGGGCTCCTCTTCTTCCTGCAGAACGACGAAGCGGTGCCGCCGAGGTTCCGCGACGAGGCCCGCGAGTGGGGCTGGGCGCGGGACGAGTTTCCCGACTCGGGGCATCTGCCACCGCAGCTTTACGTCCGCGAGGCCCGCCGGATGATCGGCCGGTACGTCTTCTGCGAGACGGACACAGATCGCGCTCCCCACGATGCCCGCGCCGTACTGCGGCCCGACGCGATCGCCATGGGCGACTACGGGCCGAACTGCCACGGAACGGCCCACGATGGCCCGCGATTCGGCGGCCGGCACACGGGAGAGTTTTACAAGCCGGTCGTGCCCTACCAGATTCCGTATGGAGTGATGGTGCCGCGGGATGTCACCAATCTGCTGGTGGTGAACGCGGTGAGCGCTTCGCACGTGGGATTTTGCGCTCTGCGGCTGGAACCCATTTGGACGTCGATCGGCCAGGCGGCAGGCCATGCGGCCCATCTGGCAATCGGTGGTGGTAGCTCGGTTGCCGGCGTCCCCGTGGCGAAGCTCCAGGCCAGGCTGCACGCCGCGGGTGCGGCCACGATCTACGTCAGCGACATCCCTCCGGGCCACGAGGATTTTGTACCGGTGCAGTGGTGGGGCCTTCAGGGCGGTTGGCACGGACTCGCATCCGGACCCGACACGCCCGACCGCCGGGGCCGACTGATCCACGGACAATACTACGAGGCGTTTCCAGATCACGCCGCGGAACTCGGGCGTTTGCTCGACGCGGCGATCGCGGAGCGTTGGTCGGCTATCGCCGTGCGGTTAGGCCTGGACGTCGAAGATGATTTGTCGAAGGTGGTCCAGATGACTCGCGGCGACTACCTCCGGCGGCTCTGGCGACAGGTCGCCGCGCCCCATTCCTCCAAACGCGTCGAGGATGATACCGCGAAGGCGGCGCATGTCCGGCCGGTCCACGACGGCGATTTCCGCGCCGATCGGTGACGAACCAGAGCTGACCATTCCGCCCCCGGTATGCCGCGAGGAGTCTTTGCATGGCTTTCTTACCCCGCACGAGACTCATAGCGGTGGTGGTGGCCCTGGTTTGCTGGGCCTGCCACGCCGCCGAAGATAGCCGTCCCAACATCATCTTCATGTTCTCGGACGACCACGCCGAGCAGGCATTGTCGTGCTATGGCTCACGGGTCAACCGCACGCCGCATCTGGATCGGCTCGCGGCTGCGGGCGCCCGGTTTGCCAACTCGTTCGTGACCAACTCGATCTGCTCGCCAAGCCGAGCCACGCTGCTCACCGGCCAGTATTCGCACATGAACGGCGTGCCAGTGTTCAACACGTTCGACGGCTCACGCGATC
This sequence comes from Pirellulales bacterium, assembly GCA_044234625.1. Taxonomy (GTDB): domain Bacteria; phylum Planctomycetota; class Planctomycetia; order Pirellulales; family UBA1268; genus CACORA01. The sequence continues at coordinate 8,869 of JBIIIP010000036.1, forward strand.
ACGTGGCGAAGCGGCTCCAAGCGGCGGGCTATCACACCGGTATGGTCGGCAAGTGGCATCTCGGCAGCGACCCCACCGGCTTCGATCGCTGGATCGTGCTCCCCGGCCAGGGTGACTACTGGAACCCCACGTTCATCGTGTCCGAGGGGAAACTCGTCGTCGAGGGGCACTGCACAGACATCACCGGTGATCTGGGGGTCGAATTCCTGAAGACCCGCCCGGCCGATCGGCCGTTTTTTCTCATGCTCCACCACAAGGCACCGCACCGTGCCTGGGAGCCCCATCCACGGCATGAAAGGTTGTTTACGCACGCCACGGTTCCCGAGCCGGAGACGCTTCTCGACGACTATGCCACGCGGCCAGCGGCGCTTCCCGCGAATCGACAGACGATTGCCCGCGACCTCAGCAACCGCGATCTCGATCGCGAGCCGCCGGCCGGCGTTTCGGCCGACGCCCTGCAGCATTGGCTCCACACGGAGCCCATGGAAGTTGTGGTCGACGGCAGGACGCTCACGGGTGCCGATCTCGTGCGCTGGAAATTTCAACGCTTCATGCGGCAGTATCTGGCCTGCGTGCAGGGCGTTGATGACAACATCGGAAAAGTCCTCGATTATCTCGAGGAGTCGGGCTTGGCCGCGAACACGATCGTGATCTACACGACCGACAACGGCTTTTTCATGGGGGAGTTGGGGCTCTACGACAAGCGATTCATGTATGAGCCGGGCTTGCGCACACCGCTGCTGGCCAAGGGGCCTGGCATTGAGGCCGGCATCGTTCCGGAGCAACTCGTCGCCAACATAGATCTGGCCCCCACGTTTCTCGATCTCGCCGGCGTGCCCTTGCCGGAGTGGATGCAGGGCCGCAGCCTCATGCCACTCTTGCGAGGCGAATCGCCGGCCGACTGGCGGTCGAGCATCTACTATCGCTACTACCACGACCCCGGCCATCACGACACGCGGGCCCACGTCGGCGTCCGCACGTCCACGCGCAAGTTGATTCATTACTGGAAGCAAGACGCTTGGGAGTTGTTCGACCTCGTGGCCGACCCCCATGAGCAGCACAATCTGCTTCACGGTGACGCGGCCGCATCGTCTCCGCAGGTGGCGGCGGTATTCGCCGAGATGAAAGCCGAACTCGAACGGCTCCGTACGCTCTACCGCGATGACGATCTCTATGCGGATCCGCGAACCTGGCCCGATGGAGATGTGGAGGGCAACCTCGCCGCCAGGAAGCCGCTCGGCGTGAAGACCGCGGCCGCCGCCATGGCCTGCGCGTGGGCTTCGACGAAACAGCCGCATGGGCCGTCGGCGCCCGTGCGATGAGCGTCGCCACGGCTCGCGAATCGTCCGAGGCCGCGACCAGCGAATCGGTGACGAACAGGGCGAATCGCTCCCCTCAGCGCGAGAAGAGCTTCGGGAGCGAGACGGGAAGAATCGAGCCACGGGAGTCGGCCGACTGCTTCTGGGCGGGTGCCTTCCGGGCCTTCATCGGCCCGTGATAGGCGGCGAGGGCGCCTGGAACGTTACTGCCCCAGACCCGCTCCTGGTAGACGATCAGGGCGTGCAGTCCGTGGCACATCGGGCCGATCTTCCATTCGCGGTCCGGCTCGTCGTGGAGCACGTCGGTGAGAAGCTCCACCGCGTCGATCGTGCGCGGGTGGTAGAGCACGGGCTGGTCGGCCGTGGAGACGAGAAATTCGAGCATGTGACCCGTGGTGCGCAGCTTCCGCTCCACGTCGCCATTGTCTTCCGGCTTGTTGAACCAGTCGGTGCTGAAACTGCCGTCGCGGTTCTGCAGTTCATCGAACATCCGCTGCTGCTGGCCGCGGACATAGCGATCGGCCGTGACGTAGATTCCGTCGAGCTTGCCGATTGCCTCGCGCCGCTTCTGGCAGGCATAGGCCAGGCCGAAGAGCCGGTGCGACCCGCCGCACGGGGCTCCGCGGAGCGGCTGGGCCAGCTCCTCCTTCACCAGCTTCGGCAGGGACCATTCGGTGCCGTCATCCGACCGCCACTTCTCGTCGGTGTCGAGGTAGTGGGCCATGGCGATGAGGACAAACGTGAGTTCACTCTTCTCGCGGCAGCCACGCTGCTCGGTCTCGATCAGATCGGCGATCGTGTACTGTTTGCCGCCGACCATGAGCGGCGTCAGCGGCGGCAGGCGGGCCTGGGCCATCACGGCCAGATACTGGGCAACGTGGCCCTGCATGCCCTTGCCGCGGAGGGCGATCACGCGATCGCCTTCGGCTGCCACCATCACCAGGCCGTTGCACCGCCGCCCCTGGTTGAGCCAGCCGAAAGCATCGACGGGGTCACCGGCAGCCGACCCCACCTTGAGCTTCGCCTTCGCGCCATACGCCAGGGCCCAGTGCATCACCTCCCACGGATTGTGGGCGAGCGTGTTGAGGGGCCGGCGCTCGTAGGCGGCCACCGTGCGGGCGATCTTTCCGCGAAGGGCCCCCAGGCGGGAGGAGGCGGGAGGAGGCGGCGCCAACGAGGGCAGCCTGCGGATCACAGGCTCCGGCGGCAGCGGGGCCATGGGCGGCTCCGGGGCGACGGGGGCCGCGAAGAGCGATGCCGCGGCGATGCAGCCGCATAAGACCGCGGCCACGAACAGTCTCGACGGTGGGTAGTGCATGCAGCCTCGGTGCGGATCGGAGAGCCGTCCTCCGCCGGTCTTGTTTTCGACCGCCCGACACAGTGCGATGGAGCGGGCGCCGTAACAGCCGAAACGATGCGTGTCTCTTGGGCCGTCCACCCAGATTCCCCAGCTGTCCGTGGAAAAAGCCATCCATGGCCTTTTTCCACTTGGTCGACCGCAAAAAACGCCGAGGGTTTTCTGGGTCGACGGCTATCGCATCCTGCTCAGGCAGACTTGTTCCACAGTCCGCTAGTCTCGGTCGCTGGCAGATTCCGTGGGCTGAAAACGTGATACTGACCGCATGGCAGAACTGCGGCGGAGCATCGTGGTCACCGGGGTGGTGCAGGGCGTCGGATTCCGGCCGTTCGTGTGGCGGCTGGCCCGCCGCCATGCCCTGACGGGCGGAGTGGAAAATACGCCCGTCGGCGTGGCGATCGAGGTTGCCGGGGAGGCGGAAAACGTCGCCGCCTTCACGGCCGCCCTCCGCACCGAGGCACCACCCCTCGCCGCGATCGAAGGCGTGGCCTGCTCCGACCTGCCGAACGACGGTCAGCCGCGCTGCGGATTCATGATCCACGACACGGCCCTGGGCGGTGGCTCCGCGACGCCGGCCCTCGTGCCTCCCGACATCGCAACCTGCGACGCCTGCCTCGCCGAGGTCGACGACCCGGGAAACCGCCGCCATCGCCATCCCTTCGCCAACTGCACCGACTGTGGGCCGCGGTTCACCATTATCAGCGCGCTGCCCTACGACCGGCCGCTCACCACGATGCAGCCCTTTGCGATGTGCGCGCGCTGCGCGGCCGAATACGCCGATCCTGCCGACCGACGCTTCCACGCCCAGCCGACCGCATGCCCAGACTGCGGGCCGACGGTGTGGTACACCACGGCCGCCGATGCCGCCGGCATCGCGGTGACGCGCGAAGCAGCGCTCGTGCTCGGGGCGGCAGCGATCGACGCGGCCCGCGTGCGGCTGGGGGCCGGTGGCATACTCGCCATCAAGGGCGGTGGCGGCTTTCACCTCGTATGCGATGCCACCGACGCCGCAGCGGTGGCGCGGCTCCGGGGGCGGAAGCACCGCGTCGGCAAGCCGCTGGCCGTGATGGTGGCCGACATGCAGGGCGCCCGCGATTGCGCGGCCATCGACGCGCAGGAGCAGCGGCTCCTCGAAAGCCGTGAGCGGCCGATCGTGCTCGTGCGTAAGCCGGCGGCCGGCTGCCCCCTCGCCAGCGCCGTCGCGCCTGGCACCGACTTTCTCGGGGTGATGCTGCCGTATTCGCCGCTGCATCACCTGCTCTGCGCAGGCATGCCACCCTTGGTGATGACGTCGGGCAATCTCGCCGAGGAGCCGCTGGCCTACGAAAACGTCGATGCCGTGAAGCGGCTCGCTCCGCTCGTCGACGGCTTTCTCATGCACGACCGCGGAATCAGCGTGCCCTGCGACGACTCGGTGGTGCGGTGCGTGGAGGGGGCCGTGCTCCCGATCCGCAGGGCGCGGGGCTACGTGCCCTTGCCCATTCGGCTTGGCAACGCGGGCCCGACCGTGCTCGCGGTGGGGGGTGAGCTCAAGGCTGCGGCCTGCCTCGCCAACGGCGCCGAGGCGATCATGGGACCGCACGTGGGCGACATGGCCAGCCTCGAGACGCTCGCGGCGATGGAGCGCGGCGTGCACCACCTGCTCCGGCTCTTCGCCGCGGAGCCGGCGGCGATCGCCTGCGACCTGCACCCCGGCTACCTGTCGAGCGAATGGGCGGGCCGCTTCGCGGCCGCTCGCGGCATCCCGGTGGTAGCCGTGCAGCACCACGAGGCCCACGTGGCCGCGCTCGCGGCCGAGCACGGCATCGACGATGAGCCGCTCATCGGGGTGTGCTTCGACGGCAGCGGCTTCGGCCGCGACGGCACGATCCAGGGAGGCGAGGTGCTTGTCGCCGCCGCGGGAGGCCTTCGCCGGGCCGCGCACCTCCGCCCATTCATGCTTCCCGGGGGCGATGCCGCGATCCGCCACCCGTGGCGGGTGGCGCTGGCGCTGTGCCATGCCGCCGGCATCGAGTGGAGCGGCCGGCTGCCGCCGTGCGGCGCGGCGCCTGACGGCGAACGGCGGCTGCTGCGGCAGCAGCTCGACGCGGGTTTCGGGTGCGTGGCCACCACCAGCATGGGCCGGCTCTTCGACGCCGTGGCGGCCTGCGCGGGAGTGCGGCAGTCGATCAGCTACGAGGCCGAGGCGGCGCTGAACCTCGAGGCGCTGGCAGCGCGGGAGGCGGCGACCGGGGCCGCGTATCCGCTGCCCGTCCGGGCGGGCGATCCGCTGGTGATCGATTGGGAGCCGGCATGGCGGGCGATCGTGGATGATGCGGTCGCCGCGACCCCCGCCGCCCTGGTCGCCGCGCGGTTTCATCGGGCGGTGGCGGCGATGATGGTGGACGTGTGCAGCCGGATCCGCGACGCCACCGGCATCGGCACGGTGGGGCTCACCGGTGGCGTCTTCCAGAACGCGCTGCTCGTGCGGCTGGCGGTGGTGGCCTTGCGCGACGCCGGCTTCGAAGTCATCCTGCACGACCGCGTGCCGCCCAACGACGGCGGGCTCGCACTTGGGCAGGCCGTCATCGCCAGGCGGATCCTCGTGGGGGGTGGCCCGCCCGGAGAAAGCCGGCCCCCGGCCGGCATCCATTGAGCGTGGCGACAGACCTCTCCCCAAACCGTGGCGACAGACCTCCGGTCTGTCGAACTATCTAGTCACAGACCAGAGGTCTATGCCACGGTCCATGCCACGTGACGGCATGGCGAGGGCATCTCGACTGGGCTCTAGGACCGCAGTGCGGCGCGGCGCGAGGCGAGATAATCCAGCCACTCATCGATTCCCGCGCCGGTCTTCGCACTCGTCTCGATGACCCGCATGCCGGGCCGCACGGCGTTGATGTTGGCACAGGCCAGGCCGCGGTCGAAGTCGCAGGCGGCGGCAAGATCGATCTTCGTGATCGCGGCGATGTCGGCCGTGTTGAAGAGGCCGGGATACTTGAGCGGCTTGTCTTCGCCCTCCGTCACCGAGAGCAGGGCCAGCCGCACAGCCTCCCCGAGATCCCAGCTCGTCGGGCAGACGAGGTTGCCGACGTTTTCAATAAACAGGTAGTGGAGCGCAGCGAGATCCCAGCCATCGAGATGGCTCTGCACCATGTCGGCCTCGAGGTGGCACAGGCCGTGGGTCATGATCTGCCTCACGGGCGCTCCGCTGCGGGCCAGCCGGCGGGCGTCGTTGTCGGTCTCGAGGTCGCCGACGACGGCCGCCACCGGCACGCCGTGGGCCGTCAGCCGCCTGAGCGTCTCCTCCAGAAACGCCGTCTTGCCCGTACCCGGGCTCGAAACGATGTTCACCACGAGCACGCCCGTCGCCTCGAAGGCCGACCGCATCGCGCGGGCCGTTTCGTCGTTTTTCTTGAGGATCTTCGTGCGGACTTCGAGAATCCGCGGAAGGGAGGGGGACGGCGTGTGGGTCATGGGGCGTCGATCTCCACCGGTTCGAAGAATAGCCCGGTCCATGGCACCTTCGCAATCATTTTCCGGCTGAGGAGCACGAGCCGTTGCGCGTGGGGACAGCCCGGCTCATGGCGCTCCGAAGCCACGACGCTTGAACCACAGCATCCCGCGATGACACACCTTGAAGGCCGTTGATGCAAATACTATTCAGGCGTACACTTCTTGCCCAGCCGGGTTGGCATGGGTCGGTTCTCGACAAGCGTAGAGCCAGGCCGCGTTCGACATGGCGGACGACGAGGGATACGATGCTGTGCAGCTCGAGTGGAATCCCAAAAAAGCAGCTGCCAATGCTCGTAAGCACCGGGTGAAATTCGATGAAGCCATGACTGTCTTTGCCGACGTGCGGGCGATCACGGCCTACGACCCAGACCATTCGGACGACGAGCATCGGTTCCTTACGATCGGCATATCGGTCGACGGCTGTGTGCTGTTCGTCAGCCACACCAATCGCGGTGACTCGATCCGCATCATCAGTGCCCGCAGAGCCGACAAACAGGAACGCGAGGAATACCTCGATGGCAACCGCTGACAGCCGACGCCGGCGTCACGCCGACGACATGCGGCCCCACTACGACATTCGATCGCGACAGGGAGCCGTGCGCGGCAAATACGCCGCTCGCTACGCTGCCGGCCCGCGCATCGTGCGCCCGACGTCGCCACGGCTTTCCCAAGAGACACCGCCGTCAATGCCGCACTCCGGCGATATCTCTGCGATACGGCGGGGCGCTCGGTCTGCGGCGTGTCGGCGGATCAGTTGCTGCATGTTCTGCTCGAGGATCGTGCAAAGTCGGTCGTGGCGACGCTCGCGAAAGCCAATGCGCCGCTCACGATGACTCAAATCCGCCGCAAGCTTCCCGGTTCCACTATGCGGACGCTGCGATTTATTCTCGAGCACTGTGAAGCTGAAGGTCGCATCCACCGGGTTCGTCTGCGCGGCGTCGATCGTTGGTCGGCGAGCGAGGGATAGCCCAGGCTCGTGAGCCACGCGCCTTCGCTTCCAGGGCGCGTCCGTGGCCAGGACCTTGATCGCCTTCCGTGGTCCACTGCGGTGGCGTCGGTGTGCTGTCAGCATAGGCCATGCACCAGTCCGCCGTTCACGGGTGGGAACAAGGCGGTAGAAAAAGTCATCAGGGCCGCTTCTGGCTGAAGAGCCAGTCGAGCGTGGCGGCATCGCGGAAGGCGGGCGTCCACGAATCGTGGCCCACTCCCGGAAACTCGGTGTAGTTCACGCTGCCGCCGGCCGCCCGCACCGCCTCGACCATCGACCGCGACCGCGCCACCGGGACGACCGTGTCGGCGGCTCCGTGAAAACACCAGATCGGCAGCTTCATGAGCCTGGCGGCCGTGGCCTCGTCGCCCCCGCCGCAGATCGCCACGACGGCCGCGAGCCGCCCGGGCATCCGGGCGGCGAGATCCCACGAGCCGTAGCCTCCCATCGACAGGCCGGTGAGATAGACGCGGCCGGCATCGATCGGCTCGACCTTGATCACGGCATCGAGCGCCGCCGCGGCGGCCGCGAGATCTGCCGTCGGCTCCGGCTTCTGCGGCACGCTCTTCTGGTCGGACCAGTCGGCGTCGGCCCAGCACCTGCCCTCGCGGCACTGGGGCGCGATGACGAAGCACGGATATCGCCGTCGGGCCTCCGGCTCGGCCAGCCAGGTCGGGAGATATTTCAATTGCTTTTCGTTGTCGGTTCCTCGCTCGCCGGCCCCGTGCAGAAAGAGCACGAGCGGATACTTCACGCGGGGATCGAGGTGGGCAGGACGCATCACCCGATAGCGAAACTTGACCTGCCGGCCGTTCTCCTCCACGGACACGCGCCGCTCATCGAAGACCATCTGCATCGCGAGGGTTGTCTCGTCGTTTTTCTCGAGAATCTTCGTGCGGACTTCGAGAATCCGCGGCAGGGAGGCCCCCAACCGTGGCGACAGACCGCACTCCCCAACCGTGGCGACAGACCGCACGCCCCAACCGTGGCGACAGACCTCCGGTCTGTCGAACTGTTTAGTCACCACCCAGTGGACTTTACCACGTCAGGGGCGGCGAGGTCCACCAGTTCGATCGATTCGAGGTCGAGTTCGCGGCCGGTGCGGATGTCGGCCGACGGGGTGCCGCACGCGGGGCAGGCAAACCGTTGGATGCCGGGCAGTTCGCGCACCTCGCGGCACGTCGGGCACCACACGCTCACCGGCACCGCTACGATCCGCAGCTCCGCTCCGGCCAAGGGCGTGTCTTCCCGCGCTAACTCGAATCCGTGCCGCAGGGCCTCCTCGTGCACGCACGACAACACGCCAATCCGCAACGTGACGGCATGGATAACGCCGCCCCCGTGGGCGGCGGCATGCCGCGCGGCCATCTCGACGACGTTCGTGGCGATGGACAGTTCGTGCATGGCACCCGTGCAAAAAGTCCCGCTCGCGACAGGACGCATTCTACGCCCCACCGCCGGCCCACGCGTTGCATCTGCTTTCCGGCAGGGGGCGGGACCCGTACACTGCTCTTCGCCAGAGGGCATGGCGCGAGTTCGGCAGGATTCCACGCGGGGCCTGAGCGATGGCTGGCGATAACTTCATGCTCGGCATCACGGCACTCGCCGTCGGCGTGATTCACACGCTGCTCGGCCCTGATCACTACCTGCCGTTCGTGGCGATGTCGCAGGCCGGTGCGTGGTCGGCGCGGAAGACGCTGGGCGTGACGGTGGCCTGCGGGCTGGGGCACGTTGCCGGATCAGTCGCGATCGGCTGCGTCGGGCTGCTCATCGGCGCGGCGGCGCTGCGGCTGGAGATGCTGGAGACGATGCGCGGCGACGCGGCCGCCTGGCTGTTCATGGGCTTCGGCCTCGCCTATCTCGTGTCGGGTCTGATGTGGGCGACTCGGCACGCCGCCCATGAGAACGCTGCTGCCGCGACGGGATGGGCGCCGTGGCTGGCGTTTCTCGTCTTCGCGTTCGGCCCCTGCGAGCCACTCATCCCGTTGCTCCTGTATCCCGCCGCCACGGCCGGCTGGGGCGCCGTGGCCATGGTGGTGGCAGCGTTCACGCTGGCCACCGTGGGCACGATGACGATCACCGTGATGGCCATGCGGCACGGCCTCGCGTTCATGCCCGCCATTGCCATTGGCCGGTTCGGACATGCCTGGGCGGGACTGGCGATCCTGGCGTGCGGCGTGCTCGTGAAGGTCGGCCTCTAGTCGGCCTGTAGATGAACACGCGAGGGAGGTTGTGTGATGGCAACGATGGCAACGCAGTTCTGCCCGGTCCAACGCGCCTCGGCGGCACAGACACAGACGCTGATCATCGGCTGCGGCAACCTGCTGCGCGGCGACGACGCGGCGGGGCCGGAGTTCGTGCGACGCCTGCGGCTTCTTGGCCTGCCCGAGGGGGTGATGTGCATCGACGCCGGCACCGGGGGCATGGATGTGGCCTTGCACATGCGCGGCGTGCCGGAGGTGGTTCTCGTCGATGCCTGCCGATCGGGGAGCGAGCCCGGCAGTCTCTTCGAGGTGCCGGGCGAAGACGTGGAGCATCTGCCACCGCCTTCCGGGATCAACCTCCACGCCTTCCGCTGGGACCACGCCCTCGCCTTCGCACGGGATCTGCTCGGCGACGACTTTCCACGGAAGGTGACCGCGTTTCTGATCGAAGCGGTGGCATTCGAACCGGGCGCTGGCCTCGCGCCGGAAGTCGATCAGGCAGTGGACGCGCTCGTGGAATTACTGCACACCCGGCTGCACCACCCCTCGGCCTGTGATCAAGAAGAAGTGGCATAGACCTCCGGTCTGTGGCTAAAACGTGGCATAGACCCCTAAAACGTGGCATAGACCTCCGGTCTGTGACTAGAAAGTGTCACAGGCCTGCGGCCTGTGACCTCTTCTCTCCCCCTCATGTGCCTCGCGATTCCTGGCCACGTCGAATCGATCCGCGACGACAACGGCACCCGCATGGGCCGCGTGAACTTCGGCGGCGTCGTCAAGGACGTCTGCCTCGCCTACCTCCCCGGTGTCGCCGTCGGCGACTATGCGATCGTGCACGTCGGCTTTGCGATCGCGAAGATCGACGAGGCCGCGGCCCGCGAGACACTCCGCACGTTTGCGGAGCTGGGCATCCTCGAAGAAGGTCTGGCCGAACTGCGGGAGGGGGAATGAAGCACCTCGCCGAATACCGTGATGCCGACAAGGCCCGACGGCTCGCCGCCGAGATCGGGCGGATCGTCACCCGGCCGTGGGCGATCATGGAGGTCTGCGGCGGCCAGACCCACTCGATCATCCGCAACGGCATCGACCAGCTCCTGCCCTCCGCGGCCGACCGCCGCGTGGAGATGATCCACGGACCCGGCTGCCCTGTCTGCGTGACGCCGCTGGAGGCGATCGACAAAGCGTTGGCCATCGCCACCCGCCCGGAGGTGATCTTCTGCTCGTTCGGCGACATGCTCCGCGTGCCGGGATCGCGTGGCGACCTGCTCAAAGTGAAGGGGGCCGGGGGCGACGTGCGGGTGGTGTATTCGCCTCTCGATGCGGTGAAGCTCGCCCGCCGGCATCCTGACCGCGAGGTCGTGTTTCTCGCCATCGGCTTCGAGACCACCGCTCCGGCCAACGCGATGGCCGTGAAGCTGGCGCGGGAGCAGGGCGTGGGAAACTTCTCGATGCTCGTGTCGCACGTGCTCGTGCCGCCGGCGATCGAGGCCATCATGCGGAGCCCGGGCAACCGCGTGCAGGCCTTTCTCGCTGCCGGGCACGTGTGCAGCGTGATGGGCACATGGCAGTATCCGCCTCTGGCCGCGGCGTACCGTGTGCCAATCGTGGTCGCCGGCTTCGAGCCGCTCGATCTGCTGGAAGGAATCCGCCGCGCGGTCGTGCAGTTGGAGGCGGGCCGGGCCGAGGTGGAGAACGCCTATCCGCGCGCGGTCAACGAACGGGGCAACGAGGCGGCGCAGCGCGTGATCGCCGAAGTGTTCGCCCCGACCGACCGCGCCTGGCGGGGGATCGGCGTCATTCCGGCCAGCGGCTGGAGACTCGCCGACGCGTATCGCCGCTTCGACGCCGAGGAGCGATTCGCCGTGGGGGGCATCCGGGCGGACGAGTCGCCGCTGTGCCGGAGCGGCGCGGTGCTCGAGGGAAGGCTCAAGCCGCACGAATGCCCGGCCTTCGGCCGCGAATGCACGCCATGGACACCGCTGGGGGCGACGATGGTGTCGAGCGAGGGCGCCTGCGCGGCCTACTACAACTACGGGCGCTGGGCCGGGCCGCACGACGCAGCAGCAAAGAGAAACGGGATCGACACGCAGACGACACGAGGAGCGACCCATGGCCCAGGCTGATTTCGGGAGGTTCGCCTGCCCGGCGCCGCTGCGCGACCATCCGCACGTCATCCTCGGCCATGGCGGGGGCGGGGCGCTGTCGCGCGACCTGATCGAGGGGATTTTCCTGCCGGCATTCTCCAATCCGCTCCTCGAGCAACGCGGCGATGCGACCGTGATCGACGAAGCCGCGGCGCTCGGCGGCGGGCGGCTGGCCATCTCGACCGATTCCTACGTCGTGCGGCCGCTCTTCTTTCCCGGCGGGTCGATCGGCGAACTGGCCGTCTACGGCACGGTTAACGACCTGGCGATGAGCGGAGCCAGGCCGCTGGTGCTTGCCGCCGGCTTCATCCTGGAGGAGGGGCTGCCGATGGCGGATCTGGCCGCCGTCGTCGAGCGGATGGCGGCTGCCGCCCGGGCGGCGGGCGTGCGGATCGTGGCCGGCGACACGAAGGTGGTGGAGCGTGGCCATGGCGACGGCGTCTATATCCATACGACGGGGATCGGCGTCGTGCCCCCGCACGTGCAGCTGGGAGCCGCGGCGGTTCGACCCGGCGATGCGGTGCTCGTGAGCGGCACCATCGGCGACCACGGCATGGCCGTCATGAGCGCGCGAGAGGGGCTCGGCTTCGAGGCTCCGATCGAGAGCGACTCCGCTCCGCTGGCCGGGCTCGTGGCGGCGATGCTGGAGGCGTGCCCCGCCATCCGCATGCTCCGCGATCCCACCCGCGGCGGCGTGGCCACGAGCCTCAACGAATTGGCCGCGCTGGCGGGAGTGGGCATCGAGATCGAGGAGCAGGCGATTCCCGTGCGGCCGGCGGTGGCCGCGGCCTGCGAGATCCTTGGCCTCGACCCGCTGCTGGTGGCGAACGAGGGCAAGCTCTTGGCCATCGTGCCGGCGGAGACGGCCGCCACCGTGCTCGCGGCGATGCGTGCGCACGAGCAGGGCGCGGAGGCGGCGGTTCTCGGCCGGGTGGTGGCGGAGCATCCGCGAATGGTGGTGATGAAGACGGCGATCGGCGGCACCCGCGTGGTGCCGATGCCGATCGGCGAGCAGCTGCCGCGGATCTGCTGACGAGGCCCGGTGGCGTCTCGACGATGCGGCTGGGTCTCTCGGCGCTGCTCACCGAGGTGCTGGCCGAGCCTGACGTGATCGACCCCTGAGCGGGCGGGTTGCCGGCGACGCCGGGCTGGCGGTCAGGCCAGCCAGTCGTGGATCACCCGGCCGTGCACGTCGGTGAGCCGGAAGTCGCGACCCGCGTGGCGGAAGGTGAGCCGCTCGTGGTCGAGGCCGAGGAGGTGCAGCATCGTGGCGTGGAGGTCGTGCACGTGCACCGGCTTCTCCACCGCCCTGAAGCCGAACTCATCGGTCGCGCCATACACCGTGCCCCCCTTCACGCCGCCCCCCGCCATCCACACCGAGAAGCCGTGGTGGTTGTGGTCGCGGCCGGTGCCGTTGCCCCCCACGTCGTTGGGCAGCTCGGCGGTGGGCGTGCGGCCGAACTCGCCCCCCCAGAGCACGAGCGTGCTGTCGAGGAGGCCCATCCGGACGAGGTCGTCGAGCAGGGCGCCGATCGGGCCGTCACTCTCCAGGGCGAGCTTGCGATGGTCGGCAGCGATGTTGCCATGGCTGTCCCAGGGCTGGCCCGAGCCGTGCCACACCTGCACATACCGCACCCCGCGCTCCACCAGCCGCCGGGCGAGGAGCATCTGCCGGCCGTGCACGGTGTCGCCGTAACGGGCGAGCACATGCGCCGGCTCGCGCGAAAGATCGAAGGCCTCGGCCGCGTCGGACTGCATCCGCCAGGCGAGCTCCATCGTCCGCAGCCGCGCATCGAGGGCGGCCTCGCCCGGACGGGCCTCCGCGTGCCGCCGGTCGAGGGCCAGCGTGAGGTCGAGGCCCCGGCGCTGGGCATCGCGGCCGGAAACGGGATGCCGGAGGTTTTCGATGAGCTCGTCGGCGGTGCGGTTCTTCGGATCGATGTAGGTGGCCTGGAAGGCGGCGGGCAGGAACGCGCTCCGCCAGTTTTCCGTGGCCTTGATCGGGTAACCTCCCGGGCACAGCGCCACGAAGCCGGGAAGATTCTGATTCTCCGAGCCGAGGCCGTAGGTGATCCAGGCGCCGGCGCTCGGCCGCACGAGCCGCGAGTCGCCGCAATTCATCAGCATCAGCGAGGGCTCGTGGTTGGGCACCTCGGCGTGCATCGAGCGCACCACGAGAAGGCGGTCGGCATGGCGGGCGACGTTGGGGAAAAGATCGCTTACGGGCAGGCCGCACTCGCCGTGTTGCGAAAAGCTGAACGGGCTCGGCAGCGCGGCCCCGGTGCGCCGCTCGGTTTTGAGCGAGCCCCCCGGCAATTCGCGGCCGGCATGGGCCTCGAGGGCAGGCTTGGGATCGAAGGTGTCGATGTGGCTCGGTCCGCCGTTGGCAAAAATGTGGATGACCGCTCGGGCCCGCGGGGCGAAATGGGGCGGACGCATCGAGAGGTCGAGCGGAGCCTTGGAGGCCGGGGAGACGTCGGCCCCGGCCTCAGTGGCGAACAGGCTCGCGGCACCCAGCAAGCCCATCCCCATGCCGGCCCGCCGGAGCAGTTCACGGCGGGGCAGGAGAAGCCCGGTGGGGTCTCGATTCGGGGCGTGTGCCATGTGCGTCTCTCCCGTCACGGGCCGTTGCGGTAGCCAGTTTACCAGCGGCCGCGGTCAATCGATGTGTTCGAACTCCGCGGTGGCGAGCACCGCCTGCGCGAGCCGCTCCCGGGCCCCGAAGCCGCCGTCGGCCGGCTGGCCGCGCTCCTCCTGGAGCCAGCCGAGGGCTGAGGCAAGTTCGTCGTCGGCAGGGTCGCGGGCGAGAGAGGCCCGCCACAAGTGGCGCACCCACGAGGCGTCTCCTCCGTCGGCTGCCTCGCGTGTCGCCCGTGCAGCCAGCCCGCGGGCGGCGGTCACCACCAGCGGCGCATTGAGCGCTGCCAGCGATTGCTGCGGCACGAGCGTGCGGCTCCGCACGTGCGTGCAGATGTCGGTGGCCGTCATGTCGAAGGTACGCATCAGGCCGGGAAGAAACTGCCGGTCGACGAGGACATAGATTGTGCGCCGTGACACGGCGTCGTCGGCGTCGAGATCGACGGGCCGGCCGCCCCGGCTTTCCAGGTCGAGCGTGCCGGAGGCCGACAGCAGGGCGTCGCGCCACGGCTCCCAGTCGAGTCGACGGACGAGCGCGCGGCCGAAGAGGCGATCATCGGGATCGACAGCGGCGAGATCCTCGCGGCGGCGGCTCGACTGCCGCCACGTGCTGCTCATGACGATCTCGCGGTGCAGCCACCGCAGGCTCCAGCGGCCCTCGTCGACGAACCGGCGGGAGAGGTCATCGAGCAGTTCGCGGGCGACCGGCGGCTCGCCGCGGAGGCCGAGATCGCCCGGCGTGTCGACGAGACCGCGGCCGAAGTGATGCGTCCACGTCCAGTTCACGATCACGCGTGGCGTGAGCGGATTGTCGGCGGCGATGATCGCACGCGCGAGCTCGAGCCGGCCGCTCGAATCCCGGGGCAGGGCGGCACCGCCGAGAACAAGCGGCAGCCGGCGATCGATCTTCTCGCCGGGGCGGCGCGGGTCGCCACGGAGGAAGACAGGACTGTCGACCGGGGTGTCGCGGTCGGTCAGCACCATTGCCCGCGGCGGCCCGCCGGCCGCCGTGCCCTGATGGGCGAGCGCCTTCGCCTTGAGCGTGTGGAGCTTGCCGCGTTCGACCTGCCGAGCAAGCCGCACTGCATCTGCGAGCTTCGGAACGAGCGGAGTGCCTTCCGCGCCGAGCGTCGCCCAGAGCTCCTTGCGGGCATCGTCGTCGTCATCCCGTGGAGGCATCCCGCCGGCATATTCCGGTGCGACCTCCGCGGCCAACCTGCCGTAGAGCGTCGCCAGATCGGCGCGGGTCCGCGGTCGCTCCGTGGCGAGGGCATTCGCGACGACGCTGTTGGCGGCCGGGCCGGGATGGTCGGCCAGCCACTTGGCGACGCGGTCGGCCACCGCATCGGCGGGGCAGTCGGAATTCGCGACCGCAATCCAAGCGCCGAGCACGCGGTGTTCGGGTCCGGCCTTCTCCACGAGGTCTTTCACCTTCTCGATGATCGGCTGGTCGAGGTCATATCCATCGGCCATCCGCGGTGGCCGGCCATCTTCGGCCCGCGGCGCGGGCCATGCGGCCTCGATCAGGTAGTCGGCGGCATGGGCGACGGCCTCGCGGACGACGCGGTCGCGGATCGTGCGCTCGTGGTCGTCCACGGCACGCCACATTTCGGCCTGCTTCGCGGCAAACTCCGCACCGGCCGGACCATCGTCAGCCGGACCGATCTCCGGTGACTCTTCCGGTCTGGTCGTGCTCGCGAACACGCCGTGAAGGGCGTAGTAGTCGTCGATCGCCACAGGTTCGTATTTATGGTCGTGGCAGCGGGCGCAGGCCACGGTCAGCCCCATCAGCCCGCGGCTGACGACGTCGATCGCGTCGTCGATCGTGTCGTGCTCCGACATCTGCCGGCCGACCCTCAGGAATCCCAGTGCGGCGAGATCAGCACGCGTGGCTGCCATGTCGGCACCGCGTGCGCCGGGCTGGCAGAGGTCGGCGGCGAGCTGAAGGATGACGAACCGGTCGAGTGGCATGTCGGCCGCCAGGCTCGACACAACCCAGTCGCGGTAGGTCCACGCGAACGGATAGCGGGGGCGGTCCACCTCGTCGTAGCCGGGCGTGTCGGCATAACGGGCGATGTCGAGCCACTTGCGACCCCAGTGCTCCGCGTGCTCGGCACTGGCGAGCAACCGCTCGACGAGCGCGGCATAGGCCGCATCGGTCGGCGCAGCGGCGAAGGCATCGGCGACGTCGGCCGGCGGTGGCAGGCCCGTGAGGTCGAACCACAGCCGCCGCACGAGCGTGCGCGGATCGGCAGGTGGCGACGGGGCCACCCCCGCCTTCGCAAGACCCGCGACGATAAAGCGGTCGATGCGGCCCGGCACTTCATCGGCGGCGGGAGGATCGTGCCGCGTCGGCGGAGTGAACGACCAATGGTCGGCGCGGGCCTGTGCGATGCGGGCCGCCATTGCCTCCCGACGGTCGGCTGCGGCCGGAGGCGCTGGCTCCTCTGGGCCGTCCCAGGTGGCCCCTTCGGCGATCCAGGTTTCCAGCCAGCCGATCTCCTCGGCCGAAAGCTTTCCATCGGGGGGCATGGAAACGTCGCCGGCATGCTTCACCGCAGCGATGAGCGAACTGGCGGCGGCATCACCCGGCACCACGACCGGCCCGACGTCGCTTCCGGCGAGCAGGCCACCGCGGCTATCGAGCCGCAGCCCCGCCTCCGCCAGTTTTTCGCCGTGGCACTCCTGACACTTCTCGGCCAGGAGCGGGCGAATCCGTCGCTCGAAAAGATCCCGCGCCTCCAACGCCAGAACGGGCGTGGTGCAGGCGCAAACGAAAAAGAGCGCAACCCACATGGGCCGCGGGGCGACGAAGATCGGTCGTCGATGCTGCTGCACACTCATTGTTGTGCCTCCGCGGAATCAGAGGAAACCTAATTATGTATCGGCAGCGAGCCCGCGGCAAGTTCATTTCGGGGTGCGTTTCACATGCATGGCGATCTTCGTGGTGTGATGAACCGTTCCACTTTCCACCCAATCGTGGCGACAGACCTCTCCACCTAACCGTGGCGACAGACCTCTCCGCCTAACCGTGGCGACAGACCTCCGGTCTGTCGAACTATTTAGTCACAGACCGGAGGTCTATGCCACGCGGTGTTCGTCACAGACCGGAAGTCTATGCCACCTGGTGTTCGACGCAGGCCTTCGGCCTGTGTCACCTTCACGTGCCACGCTCGATCTTCAGGAAGTGAGTCGCGCAGCTGATGCACGGATCGTACGTGCGGATCAGATGCTCGCACCGCCGCGTGGCCTCCGCATCGTCGCAGTCGAGCACCGTCGGCAGATACGCCTGCAGATCCTTCTCGATCTGTGCCTGATTCTGCGACGTCGGCGGCACGATCGCCGCAGCCGCGATCAGGCCGTCACCGCCGATCCGGTAGCGGTGATAGAGCAGGCCGCGGGGAGCCTCCGTGGCATGGCAGCCTACGCCCGCCCGCGGCTCGAAAGCCACCCGCGGAGCCTCGGGCTCCGCGTGATACTCACCCGCGATCCGCGCCGCCTCCTCGAAGGCCGCCACCAGCTCGATCGCCCGGGCCACGATCCCGTGGAACGGATTCCCGCTCGGCCAGTCGATGCCGCACCTATCAGCCGCCCGCCGCGCCCGGGGAGGCAGGACCGCGCGGCTCGTGGCCAAGCGGGCCAGCGGCCCGCACAGATACGGCCGCCCCCCCGGCTCCAAGAGGCTGTGCAGCGCGGTGCTGTGGGCCACCTGTCGCTCCACGAAGTGCCGCTCGTAGTCCGCCGCCGGAATGTCGAGCGTGCGTTGACCGTCCACACCGACCGCCACCATGCGGCCGAGGTTCATCGGGTATTCGTCGGCCGCATGCACCGATACATATTCATGGGGCTGGCGAAAGGATGGAAAAATGAATCGGCTCACCTCCGCCAGCACGGCCTCCGCGGCCTCGATGCCCCACAGCAGGTCGGGAAGCAGCGCCCGCACCGCCGCCACCGGGGGCGACTTGTAGAAGCCGCCGACCGTGACGTTGACCGGATGCACCGCGCGGCCGCCGAGCACCTCGATCACGCGGCTGCCGATCGACTTGATCCGCAGGCCGCGCTCCAGAAACAACGCGTGCTCGGGCGGCAGCGAGAATCCGCTCTCACAGCCGAGGAAGTCCGGAGCATCGAGCAGGTGCATGTGGAGGGAATGACTCTGCAGCCACTCACCGCAATAGAGCAACCGTCGAAGGGCCGCGGTGGCGGGCGGGACGACGATCCCCAGCGCCGTCTCCAGCGCGTGGCAGGCACTCATCTGGTAGGCGACCGGGCAGATGCCGCAGATGCGGGCCACGATGTCGGGCACCTCGTGGATCGCACGGCCCACGACGAGCCGCTCGAAAAACCGCGGCGGCTCGTAGATGTTGAACTCCGCGATCTCGACGCGGCCGTCCGCCACGCGCACCCGCAGCGCACCTTCCCCCTCCACTCGCGTGAGCGCCTTGACTGACAGCGTGCGGAGCTCCATCACGCTCCTCCTTCCGGCTCGCCGACGAGCCTGTCATGTGCGGCGCGAAACTCCGGCGCCCAGGCATTGAACGAGTGGACGAGGCGGCCGAGCGACTCGCGCGTCGCGCCGTGCCGCTCGTAGAACCCGGTCAGGCTCACCAAGTTCGGCTCCTGCCGGTCGGGGCCGTAGCAGCCGAAGCACTCGCGTCCATGCGCCGGGCAGATCGCGTTGCAGCCGGCCTGCGTGACCGGCCCGAGGCAGGCGATGCCCCGGGCCACCGCCACGCACACCGTGCCGCGCTCCTTGCATTCCACACACACGCTGTATCCCGGCAGCGTCGGCCGTCGGCCGACGACGAATGCCGCGAGCACGCTCGCCAGCTGGCTGGGATCGATCGGGCAGCCGCGGAGCTCGAAGTCGACGGGCACGTGGGCGGCGATCGGCGTGCTGCGGGCGAGTGTGGCGATGTAGGCGGGCGCGGCGTAGACGGCATTCACGAACTCATCGACGTGGCCCCAGTTGCGCAGGGCTTGGATGCCCCCCGCCGTGGCGCAGGCGCCGATCGTGACGAGAAACCGGCACTGGCGGCGGATCTCCCGGATCCGCTCGATGTCTTCCGGCGTGGAGACCGAGCCCTCGACGAAGCCGACGTCATAGGGGCCCGTGCCGATTCGCGACCGCACCTCCAGGAAGTGCGCGATCTCCAGGTGC
>JBIIIP010000130.1:0-6467 GCA_044234625.1 Pirellulales bacterium
AGCCATCACAGGAGGCGAATTTGTAGACGGCGATGCGGGGGGGCATTGGTTCTCGGCGGGCCCTTTGTCACAGGTATGGGATCTCCAGGAAGCGTGCGATGCGGTCGTAGATGAAAACGGGGCCGTCGCGGCAGACGAACTCGGGCCCGAACTGGCACAGGCCGCACAGCCGGGCGGCGCAGATCATGTTGCGCTCCATGGAAAGATAGATGGCTGCGGTAGGAATGCCGGCGTCGTGGCCGCGGGCCGCGACGGCCCGCATCATGGGCTCAGGGCCACAGCAGAGGAGACCGGTGCGGGACGGATCGATGGGTAGGTCGTCGAGGAGCGCGGTCACCAGCCCCACCCGGCCCGGCCAGGCATCGTCACCGGCATCGACGATTGTTCGCACGTCGATGCCGGCCTCGCGCCAGGCCGTGTACTCGCCCGCAAAGAGCAGGTCGGCCGGGGTCTTGGCGCCGCAGAGCACGGTGACGCGGCCGAAGTCGTCGCGGCGGTGGACGATGGCGATGATCGCTGCCCGCACCGACGCCAGCCCCACGCCCCCCACGGCGATCACGGCATCGCGGCCGCGAAGATCAGCGAGCGGCCAGGGTGTGCCGAAGGGGCCGCGGAGCACGACCTCGCTGCCGATGTCTCGGCAGGCGAGGGCCTGAGTGACGTTGCCCACCGCCTTCACGGTGTGGCCGACGAGCCGCGTGTCGCCCGGATCGGAGCTGATCGAGATCGCCGCCTCGCCGATGCCGGGCAGGTAGAGCATGTTGAACTGCCCGGGGGCGAAGCGGTAGCGGCCGGCCGCGCGGGTGTCGCGAAACTCCAGGCTGTAGGTGCGCACGTCGGCCGCCTCGTCCCGCACCGCGGCGATCCGCATCACGTGGTGCTGCCAGGCATCGCGGCCGTCGGCCAGCGGCGCGGGCGCGGGGGTGTCGATGACCGGCGGAGCGGGGCAGGCGATGCGCGGCGGAGCATTCACGGTGCGGGCGATTGGCGGATGGCCGCCACCTCCTCGGTGATGTCGATGCCCACCGGGCACCAGGTGATGCAGCGGCCGCAGCCGGTGCAGCCCGAGGTGCCGAACTGGTCGATCCAGCCGGCGAGCTTGTGGGTGAGCCACTGCCGGTAGCGAGAGGCCGTCGTCGGTCGGGCGTTGCCGCCATGCATCTGCGAGTGCTCGAGCGTAAAACAGGAGGCCCAGTGCCTCTCGCGCGACACCTCATCTCCGGTGAGATCGGTCACCTCGGTCACGGACGAGCAGAAGCAGGTGGGGCAGACAAGCGTGCAGTTGGCGCAGGAGAGGCAACGGTCGGCGACCTCCGCCCACCGCGGATGGGCGAGGTTGTCGAAAAGCAGGTCGCGGATACCGTCGGTGTCGAGGCTCCGCGGACGTGGCTCGCCGTCCTGCGGCTGCCGGGCATGCATCGCCTCACCGAGCCGGACGGGCACCTCGCGCACCGCCGCGGCCTCGTCGGCCGAGAGGAGCATGAGCGCGGTGCGTTCGCCGATCTCGCGGAGCACCGCCGCGCCGGCCTCGGTCGCCGCCTCGACGGCGAAGCGGTCGCCGACTTCCGTGAGCGCGAGGTCGAAGCCGGGGCCGGCCGTCGGGCCGCAGCCCATCGAATGGCAGAAACACGTGGCCGCCGCGCGGCGGCAATGCACGGCGACCACGAAGAGGCTCTTGCGGCGGGCCTCGTACCGCACGTCGATGGCGTCGCCCGCCATGAAGATCCGGTCTTGGATGGCCAGGGCGGCGAGGTCGCAGCCGCGGACGCCGATCACGGCGAGAGCCTCTGCGGCGGGCGCGGGCGTCGTCTCCTGCCAGCCGCCGTCGCCGCGTTGCCACGACTCGAACGTCTCCCGCGGCGGGAAAAGAAAATTCTTCAGCGAGTGCGGCCCCACGACGTGGTCGAACGTGCCGGCAGACCCGTCGCGCCGCAGCCGGTAGTGGCCGCCGTCCTGCTCGTCGATCCAGCCGGTGGGCAGCGCGGCGGCCGAATCGAGATCGCGATACACGACCGCGCTGTCGGCCACCTGCGGGCCCACGACGCGGTGGCCGCGGCCGCGGAGCACGTCGATGAGATGCTGCATGTCGGCGCGGCGAAGCCAGCAAGGCGTGGTCATGCGGGATACCGACGCTGTCTCGGGGCGGGATGTCACTCGCCCAAACTGTACGTCGGCAGGTGCCGATAAGGCACCTCCAGCGTGAGCAGATGGAGCGTGGTCACGTAGATCCGCCCGCCATATTGCCCCCAGCGATCGGGCG
This sequence comes from Pirellulales bacterium, assembly GCA_044234625.1. Taxonomy (GTDB): domain Bacteria; phylum Planctomycetota; class Planctomycetia; order Pirellulales; family UBA1268; genus CACORA01. The sequence goes on from JBIIIP010000130.1 coordinate 2,261, forward strand.
TGGCGCCGAGCGGATCCCAACTGCCGGCCAACGGGCCCGAGGTGGACTGGTGGACCGACAGCGTGCCGTCGAGGCTGGCGTACCAACTGTCCCACTCCGCGCCGCCGGTGTGAACCAGCACCTGCGAGATGTAGTACCACAGATAACAGTCGCGGACCTTCTGCTGCGTCGAGCCGTAGATGGGCCGCACCGCGGCCAGAGCCCGACCGTTGTCGATGACCTGCTGGTCGGTCTTCTTCCAGCCGGTATGCAGCCGCATCAGCGTTCCCAGCGCGGTCATGCATGCGGTGGACAATTCCGACGGCCGCTGGTCGGTCTTGCGGGCGTTGTAGTGGAAGCGGGCGAGCGGGTTTTTCGCACCCGCGCTCGTGAGGGGGATCGTCGATGCGTCGAGCAGCCCGCGGACGCCTTCGAGCGTGCGCGGCTCGACGGGCACCCGCGCCAGTTGCCCAGAGCGCAGGGCCACGAGCATCCATCCCGAGACGGAAAGATCGGCGTCGCTGCGCGGTGTATACCGCCAGCCGCCACGATCCGGGTGTTGGCTCGTGGTGATGAACCCGCAGGCCCGCTCCGCGGCGGGCCGGATGATCTCGTCGCCCGTCATCCCCACCGCCTCGCAGAGGGCCATCGTGGCGATGCCGTGGCTGTAGAGCCAGCCACAGCTGTTGGAGAGCGGGTCGGCGGGCACGAAGAGATCGCCGTCGTTCTTCTGCACCGAGAGGAGAAACTCCAGCCCGCGCCGCACGGTGTCGCGGTAAGGCCCCGAGAAATGGTCGTGGCCGGCGCCGAGAAAGCTCAGCAACGCCAGACCCGTCGCCGCCGTGTCGGACGCCAGCTTGGGCGCGGTCTCCTCGGCCGAGCCGGGATACGACCCGAGCTGCCAGCGGCCATCGGGACGCTGCGCCCGCCGGAGAAACTCGAGGCCGCGGTCGACCATCGAGTCGGTCTGGCGCTTGTTGCGTTTTTCCCGGGCGCGATTCGCAAACGGCGCCGCGACCTCGCGCACGCGGTCCTCGGCGGGCAGCACGATCGCCGTCGCCCGCGGCAGTGAGGCGACCGTCGCCGCGGGCGCGGCAACGCCGTCGGCAGCCGCGCGGCGCCCACCGCCGCCGGCGGCAAGCGACGAGAGTTGGATCGCGGCCGCCGGATCCTCGAGGCCGTCGAGCGAAAGCCCATCGCCCTCGTCGGCGGATGCCTCCGCGCCGGCCGGCGCGGAGGCACTGCGGGAAATGGCCGTCTCTCCGGCCGACCGCCGGCCGCCGCGATCGGCACGCGCCGCCGGCCGCAGCCCAGCACTACCCGGTTCGCCACCTCCTGCGGAATTCCTGGCGGCATTGCCATCGTCTCCGGCGGCTTCACCCACGGCGGCATCGGCCAGCGCGTCGGCCTGCACGGCGGGGCCGTCGTCACCGCCGGCGGCGATTTCCGCGCGGCCGAGCGAACCGCCCCCGGCATCACCGGCGGCTTCGAGCGCATCGTCGTCGCCGGTGGTGCGGCCGTCGCGGCCCGCGCCGGCGATGGCCGCGGCGGCTCCGGCGGCCGGCGTTCCCGCGCCGACCTCATCGGCCACGTCGCCCTCACCGGGCGCGGCTCCGGCAATCACGCCGCCGGCCGTGCTGCGATCCGCATCGCCGCGGCCGCGGGCTCCGCCGACGGGCCGCGCGGCAGGCCGCGGCGCGGCAGCCGCTGCGGTGCTTCCCTCCGCCCCGCCTTCGCCCCCGGCATCAGACTCCGCCGCGGGCAACGCCACCTCGCCGCGCGAGGCGGCGTCTGCGGAGGCCGCCGACAGTTGCGACCGCGCGAGCGCTGACGGTGATCCAGCGGTCGTCGTGCCGCCCGCCGTCGATGGATCGGCGCGCGACGACCGCGCGGCCGTGGCGACGGCTGCAGCAGAGGCCGCGGAACCGGCTGTGACGGCGAGGGCGTCGGCGTCGAGTTGCACCGCTGCGGCCGCGGCGTCCGTGGCGGCCTGCGGCGTCCGCGCCGACGATGCCTGACGATGCGCGGGCTGCGTCGCCGAGGGGCGGAGCGTCGGCCGAGCGGGGGTGTCGTCGGCCGCGCTTGCCGCCAGCGCGAGCGGAGCGGGCTTTCCGCTCTCTGCCGCGCGGTCGGCCTTGGGCGTGGCCTGCCGGGAGATCGCGGCGGCTTGCGGCGTCGCCGCTTTCTCGCGTTGCGCGGCCGCCGCCCGTGGCGACGCGGGCACGCGGGGCTTCGCGTCGGGTAGGAGCGCTACCTCCCGTGGCTGCCGCGATGGAGTGGCCTGCGGGGAGCGGTCAACGCGGTTCGTCCGCGGTGCCGCCGCCGCGGGCCGCGGTGTTGACGCCGGCTTGGAGGCCTCGCCTTTCGTGGTCAGCGTGTCGGCCTTGGCCGTCTGCGGACCCGACTTGTCGAGGGCCGACCGCTCGAGCTGCCGTGCGGCCTCAGGGCGGGCGGCATCGGCCGTGGCAGACCGCTGCGGCGTGCGGGCCTCGGCCTTCCGCTCTTCATCCGGCTCGCGCACCTGCTGCGGCGCGACATTGCGGGCCGGCTGCCATCCGCTCGGCTGCCGGGTGGCCGCGGGCTGCCGCGCGGAAAGCGACACGTCGAGCGGCTTCTCGTGGGCCGGCGCATCGGCCGCCGCCTTCGCCACCTCGAGCGGAAAGTCGACGGCCAGCCGCGGCTTGAAAATAGTGGTGCCGGTGGGATTGTCGGGCGCCTGCGACGGCAGGATGCCCAGGCTCGTGGTGGCCAGGCCGCCGGCAAGGATCATGTGGAGGATGATGCTCAGGAGCGTGGCCACCCACAGGCTCGTGCGCTGGTCAGGGCGGGCCTTCTCGGCCGCGGGGGAGGATGGGGGGTTGTGCATCGCGCCACGCTCGCGCGCCATCGGGCGCGCGCCATCGCTCAATTTTCGCTGGCCGACTGAACCTGGTAGTCCTCGATGCCCGCCTGCACGCACGCATTCATGGCACCGACGACGAACTTGTGCGGCACGTTCTCATCGGCCCGCACGACCACCTTCTGCCGCTGCGGGTTGTCGGCCGCAGCCTGGCGGAGCGCGGCGGTGAGGTCGGGCAGCGTGATCGGCTTCGCGCCGGCGAAGTAGCGGCCTTCACGGTCGATGTTGATGATGAATTCGGTGGTCCGGCTGGTGAGCGGCCGGGCGGCGCTGGCCTTGGGGAGGACCACGTCGATGTAGCGGTCGGCCTCCTCCAGCTTGCTCGCCACGAGAAAGAAGATCATCAGCAGGAACACGACGTCGATCATCGGCGTCAGTTCGAGACCGCTGGCGAGCCGCCCCTTGTAGATTCGCACGCTCATGCCTTCCGCCCTTCGGACGCGAGTTGGGTGGGCGTGACGCGGCCCTTGTTCTCGTATTTCTCGACGTGCGGCAGCAGCACGGCCACGACGTCGTCGACGCGGCGGAAGCCGGCGAGGATGCGGCCCTCCAGGAAGTGGGCGATCACAGAGGCCGGGATGGCCACGCACAGTCCGGCGAACGTGGTGATCAGGGCGACGTAGATTCCCTGGGCGAGTTCCGCCGCGCGGTTGGCGCCGGCCTGCAGGTTGGCGGTCGTGTAGAAGGCGAGGATCATGCCCTGCACCGTGCCGAGGAGGCCGAGCAGCGGCGTGACCGACACTGCCAGGCTGATGGGGCGGATGTTGGCATACAGCCGCGAGGCCTCGCGCTCCTTCGCCGCTTCGACCGCATGCTCGACCTCCGGCAGCGGCCGGCCGATCTTCTCGAGCAGCGTCTTGACGACCGTGGCCAGCACCGAGGGATGCTCCTGGCAAAGACGGTAGGCCTTGCGCGGGTCGAACGGCCCTTCGGCGGGCAGGCGGGTGAGGCCGTCGACGAGCGGCCGTGGCACGAACCGGCTGCGGCGCAGGGCCCACAGCCGCTCCAGTCCGAAGGCCACCACGACCACCGACATGGCCACGATCGGCCACATGAGGAAGCCGCCGGCGAGAAACAATTCCCAGAGCGAGCGCACGTTTTTCATGATGCCTGTTTCGCCGCGGGCGGCGTGGCCGCCTGGAGCGCCTCGAGTCGTTTCCGTGCCGCCTGAGTCTGCGCCGCATCGGGATAGCGATCGACCATCTCCGCGTAGAGCTTTGCGGCCTGGTCGGCCTTGCCCAGCACCTCGAAGCAGCGAGCCGCCTCGTAGGTGGCCTGGGCCTGCCAGGGGTGGTAGTCCGGCGGCGCCTGCTGCTCGCCGAAGCCGTA
>JBIIIP010000102.1:0-10989 GCA_044234625.1 Pirellulales bacterium
GTACGCGGCGAGCCTCTGGATGGCTTCGACAGGGATGTCTATCCCGAGGCGGTCACACTCGGCGGCGATCGCTCGGTCGAGGTCCGACATCACTTGATGAACAGCATCTCACGGTAGGTGGGCAGCGGCCAGAGGTCGTCGGGGAGGATCGTCTCGATCTGGTCCGCCGTCTCCCGCAGCGCGGCCATCGCGGGGATGACCGACTCGTGGAAGTGAGTCACCTCGGCCCTCAGGTCGCCCGCGCCGTGGTGGCCGAGGGCCTTCTCCAGGGCGTCGATGCGGCCCTCGAAATCACCCACGAGCTTCGTCAGCTTTTCCAGCGTGCCCATGTGCACCGTCTGGCCGGTCAGGCTCTTGAGCTTGGAGGCGGTGTCAACGAGCTCGCCCTGGTAGCGGTAGGCGGCCGGCAGGATCATCGTCTTGGCGATCTGCAGGGCCGACGAGCCTTCCGTATTGATGTCCTTGCAGTACCGCTCCATGTAGATGTCGTAGCGGCTCCGCATCTCCCGCTCGGAGAGCACGCCGTACTTCTCGAAGAGGGCGATGTTCTTCGGCGACACCAGCACGTCGAGCGCCTCGGGCGTGGCTTTCAGGTTCGGCAGGCCGCGCTTCTTGGCCTCCTCGTGCCATTCCTGCGAGTAGCCGTTGCCGTTGAAAATCACCGCCTTGTGCTTGGAGATGACGTCCTGCAACAGCTTCTCGACCGCACCGGCGAGCTTCGCCTGGTCGCCGCCGGTGGCCTTCTCCAGTTCGGTGGCGATGTAGTCGAGGCTTTCGGCCATGATCGTGTTCAGCGCCACGAGCGGGCCGGCGATCGATTGGCTCGACCCGACCGCCCGGAACTCGAACTTGTTGCCGGTGAAGGCGAACGGGCTCGTGCGGTTGCGGTCGCCGGCATGCTTCGGGAGGGTCGGCAGCGTGTCGACGCCCACCGTGAGCGTGCCGGTCGACTTCGAGCTCGTGGCCTTCCCCTTCTCGATCTGCTCGAAGACGTCGGCCAACTGGTCGCCGAGGAAGATCGAGATGATGGCCGGAGGGGCCTCGTTGGCGCCGAGCCGGTGGTCATTGCCGCTGGCGGCGACGACCGCCCGCAGCATGTCGGCATGCAGGTGCACGGCCCGGATCACCGCCGCGCAGAACACGAGGAACTGCATGTTGGCGTGCGGCGTCTCACCCGGCTCCAGCAGGTTGCCGAGTCGGCAACCGAGCGACCAGTTGACGTGCTTGCCCGAGCCGTTGATGCCGGCGAACGGCTTCTCGTGGAGCAGGCAGGTCATGCCATACTTCTGCGCCACCCGCGTCAGCGTCTGCATGATCGACTGCTGGTGGTCGGTGGCGATGTTGGCGTTTTCGTAGAGCGGCGCGATCTCATACTGGCTGGGGGCCACCTCGTTGTGCCGCGTCTTCACCGGCACCCCGAGCTTGAACAGCTCACGCTCGACTTCGAGCATGTAGGCGAGCACCCGCTCCGGGATGGCGCCGAAATACTGGTCCTCGAATTCCTGTCCCTTGGGCGGCTTGGCGCCGAACAGGGTGCGTCCCGCCATGCCCAGATCGGGGCGCGCGAAATAGAAGTTGCGGTCGATGAGGAAGTATTCCTGCTCGGGTCCGCAGGAGGCCGTCACCTGGCCCAGGTCCTTGTGGCCGAAGAGCGCCAGCACGCGGCGGGCCTGCTTGTCGACCGCCTGCATGGACCGAAGCAGCGGCGTCTTCTTGTCGAGAGCCTCACCCGTCCACGAGCAGAAGGCCGTGGGGATGCAGAGCGTTGTGCCGTTTGGGTTGTCGAGGATGTAGGCCGGGCTGGTCGGGTCCCATGCGGTGTAGCCGCGGGCCTCGAACGTGGCGCGGAGCCCGCCCGACGGAAAGCTCGAGGCATCGGGCTCGCCCTGGATCAGCTCCTTGCCGGAGAACTCGGCGATCGCGTCGCCGTCGCCGGTGGGCGAGAGGAAGCTGTCGTGCTTCTCGGCGGTGAGCCCGGTGAGGGGATAGAAGACGTGCGCGTAGTGCGTGGCCCCCTTCTCGATGGCCCAATCCTTCATGGCCAGTGCCACGGCATCGGCGATGCCCGGGTCGATCGGCTTGCCCTGCTTGATCGTCGCCTGCAGCGCCTTGTAGACACTCTTGGGGAGCCGGTCCTTCATGACCGAGTCGCTGAACACGTTCGAGCCGAAGATCTCGCTCGTGGGGGTCTCACGGAAATTCCAGGACTGACCGTTCGACTTGTACGCGTTGATGGCTGCGACTGCACTGGAACGCACGCTGGTCATGGAAAAGTCCTTCTTCTTTTAGGCGCATCGGATGCGCGGATGGGGGGATCGAGGAGGGCTCGCCCACCGCCGCCAGAAGAAGATTTCAGCGGTGCACGCAGACCGTCCAGGTCTGTTCGCAAGGTAGCCGCGCGGCGAACCCCATTCAAGGGGCCGCCGATTCACCGCGAAGCGGTCGCTCGCGACACGGGCTTGGCCACCGCCCGAGGCACTGCACGGCGGGCGATGTCGAGGGCCGTGTCGACCGCCGTATCGACCGGACGGCCCGCAGCGCCATCGACCGGCTTGGCAACGGTGTGCACGGTGAGATCCGGATCGACCCCCACGTTGCTGTAGGGGCGGCCGTTCGGAGAGAAGAACTTCGCCGTCGTCAAGCGGAGCCCCACGCCCGCCGTCTCCAGGGGGAAGATTCCCTGGATCGACCCCTTGCCGTAGCTGCGGCTGCCCACGAGCGTCGCCCGTCCGTGGTCGCGCATCGCGCCGGCGAAGATCTCACTGGAGCTGGCCGATTCACCGTCGATGAGCACCACCAGCGGCATCCGCCAGGTGCCGGGACGATTCGCGGAGTAGTTAAAATCCTCGTCGGGGCTGCGGCCGCGGGTGGCCACCACGAGGCCCCGCTCGAGGAACAGGTCGGCCACGTCGACCGCGGCCGACAGGAGACCGCCGGGGTTGCCCCGCAGGTCGATGACGAGCGACCGCATGCCAGCCACGTCGAGCCGACGGAGGGCGGCTTCGAGATCGGCGGCGGTCGTCTTCTGGAACGAACTGATCTTCAGGTAGGCGACTCCGGCGGCCGGGTCGAGCACTTGCACGTGCTCGATGCTCGGCACCTCGACGTGCTCCCGCCGCACGGTGATGGCCCGGGCGACCGCGGTGCCGCGGGCGATTGCCAGCGTGACGAGCGATCCCTCGGGACCCTGCAGAAGCTGGGCCGCCTCATCGACGCTCATTCCGCCGAGCGAACGGCCGCCCACGCCCACTACGTGATCACCGGCCCGCAGGCCGGCCCGTTCCGCCGGGCTTGCCGGAATCACGTGGACGACGAGCAGGCCGTCGGCCGCGCTCTTCAGTTCCACGCCGAGACCGACGAAGTTGCCGTCGATCTGGGCGTAGAGGTCGTCGAGTTGGCCGGTGGAGAGAAAGGCCGAATACTCGTCGAGCCCGCCGACTGCGGCGGCGGTCATTTCCATGATGGTGACCGCCGGCGGCACGCCGAGCGTGGAATGGGCGACCCGCGCCACCCACACGGCGACCGTTTCGGCGTCGGTCTGCGAGGCGATCGGCCGCCCGTCCATGATCCGCGCCACGTGATCGCGGTAGACCGCCCGGCGATCGGGAGTTGCCTGGCCCGCGTACCGGGAGACGAACACGGGCTCGTCGATGGCCACGTCCATCGCGAGGCAGCCGCGCGACACGAGCCGGGGGAAGTTCGGAGCGTCGACGTGGTGCGAAACGATCCGTGAGAGCACCTCGTTGTAGACGCGGCGAGCGTCGGCCTCCGAAAGGGCGGCCAGCCGTTCGCGGTAGGCATGCTCCGTGTGGCGGCGGGAGATGTCGCAGTGGATCTTGGCCAGGTCGTATCGCTGGTGGAGATCCGGGGGCAGCACGCCCTTGCGGGCCGCCGGTTCGCACATGCTGACAACGTCGGCCCAGCGTCGCTCCTGGGTGAGCGTGAAGGTGCGGGCGGCGAGATCGTCCTGGTGCTGGCCGACGGCGGCTGCGGTGTGGACGGCCGGAGGGGACTGGACAGCGGGATGCTCGGCCGCGGCGAAGGCCGCGCAGCCGGCGAAGACGAGCGCCCACAGACCGCGCACCGCGATGGGCAGCCGATGGCCCGATGGGAACGTCGTCGTGGCGGGGTCGACGGTCACGGTGGCAATCCGTTCGCGGGATGCCGCGTCCTGACGCGGCAGGCAGCGGTCTCTCCGTCGACCGCTCGCGATTATGGATCACGGTTTAACGCCGGTCAAAAAACGGGGGGCGGCGAGACGGATTTCCTCCCCGACAATTGGAATCCTTCGTGCGACCGGCGCCACCGGACCTGCCCCCGCCGTCACGGCGGTGGAATGATCGCTGCCAGCATGGCGATCGGAACATGGACATCTTGGTGCCAGCCGCGGCGCGGCGCGGTGAGCAACACGTGCCGGAGCCCGAAGATCCGCGACAGGTTCGGGTAGCAGGGCCGCACGATACCCTCCGGCACGACTTCGACGACGAGCGTCCCCGGCCGGCAATGCATGATGTTGGTGAACCCTGCACCGTGCAGGCCGAGCACAATGTCGGCGGCGCGGAATAGTTCGACCTGCCTGTGCAGCGACAGGTCTTCGAGAAACCAGCGGCCAAAGCCGAGCGTCTCCAGCGCCGCATCGAGGCCGGCGGCGTTGGCCACCCGGCGCGACCCGCGGCGATCGATGAACAGCCGCCGCGATACGATCGGCTGCCCTGCTCCACCTACCGGGGCGAGCGCGGCGGCCGTGGCCTGAAGCTCCTGCATCGGGCGGATGGACGGCACCAGGAGCGTGTCAGCCTCCAGATGGAGCAGGCCGTGCGGTTGGATCACCTGTGCGGCAGACACGCCCAGCGCCGCCAGCGCCTCGCGCTGGTAGGCCGCCCAGGCGTCGACCACATACCAATCCGCCGCCGCGCCGCTCTGCCGCAGCGTCATGAGCCGGGGCAGGATCTCGCCCATCCAGTGGTAGAAATTGTTGGGCGACGCACCGTTGAGCACGGCGACACGACCGGGGCAGCGCCGCACGGCAGGCAGGACCCTGCGTCGTACCTCGCGCAGCAACAACTGCTTCCAATACCTCGGATGCGCGGCGCCGCCGGGCAGTTGCCGACGAAACCACCCCAGGTCATCACAGGGCCACTCGAAGTCGACGATGCAGGCGTCGGCCGCAGGAACGTGCACCGTGCCAGTGCGGCCGACGACACGCCCACCGTCGATGACGACGACGGACGTCGGCGGGAAGATGGTGGCGGGCAGTCGGCCGCCGTGGTACCGCGGGTCGGCGCCGATATAGTCGAACCGCGATTCCGGCAGAGTCTGCTCGGGCGACACCGGGATGCGGTGGACGGCGGCACGTTCCGCGGTCAGCAGCAGTTCCACCGGGAGTCGCTTGCGGGGCGGCCGGCTCGTCTGCCGCAGCGCCGCGGGCATGTCGCGGGGCAGCACATATTTTCCCAGTCGCACGGTGGGCTCGGGGGAAAACGGCTCGTGCATGGCTGGTGAAGAAGCGAGTCGAGAAGAGAGAACGGCAAACCTTCATCGTAACGAGCAGTCGAGATTCGACGCGTTTCTTGGGCCGCGTGCCGAGCGACGGTAAGATGGATCGATGCCCGCTTCCCCGGACCGTTCTCCCGTCGCGGCCCCCGACCAGCAGCCGACGCAGGTGCTGCTCAGTCGCGCGCGGCAGGGCGACACGCACGCCATCAACGGGCTCTTGCAGCGGCACCGCGAGGCGATCAAGCGGATGATCGATCGGCGGATGGATCGCGGCGTGCAGCGCCGCGTCGATGCCAGCGACATCGTGCAGGACGTGATGGTCGAGGCCAACCGCCGGCTGGGCGATTACCTCGCCAATCCCACGATGCCGTTTCAGCTCTGGCTGCGTCACATGGCCCGCGACCGGCTGATCGATGCCCACCGCCGCCATCGCGTGGCGGCGACGCGGAGCGTCGACCGCGAGGTGCCGCTGGTCGTGCCCGACGCGGCCGATCATTCCCAGGTCGATCTCGGCATGCAGATCGCCGACCGTGAGCTGACCCCCGCCGCGGCCGCCACATGGAGCGAACTGGAGCGGCGGTTCGCCGCCGCGGTGGAGCAACTCGAGGAAGCCGATCGGGAGATCGTGCTCTTGCGGCACTTCGAGCACCTCTCCACGGCCGAGGCGGCGGAGGCGCTGGGGCTGACGAAGCCCGCGGCCGGAATGCGGTATTTGCGGGCCATGCGCCGCTTGCGGGTGCTCCTCGACGAGGATGGCTGACATCGTCGGCGGAGGGCTTCCGCCTATCATGCGGAAGAGGTTTTTTCATGGCAATCACCGCGTCCGGTCGCAGCCGTGCCGTCGATACGGAGCTCTCTGCGGAGCAGGAGGAGCGGCTGGCCGTGCTGCTCGACGAACTCTCCGAGCTCCGCGCGGCGGCCGCCCAAGCGCAGCTGGAGATGCTCGTCGCCGCGCATCCCGATCTGGCCGGTCATTTGCGCGAGCTGTTCGCCGCGATGATGGTCACCGACGCCGTGGCCGAGCACTCCACCGTGATCCTCGCGGAAGGCTCCGCGGCCGCGGCCTGGGAACGACCGCCTGCCGTGCGCACGACAGGCGACGGTTTCATCGCCGGCGCTTCGCCCCTGCCCGCCCGGTTCGGTGATTACACGCTCCTCGAGGAGATCGGCCGCGGCGGCATGGGCATCGTCTACCGGGCCGCGCAGGAGAGTCTCGGCCGGACGGTGGCCGTGAAGATGCTTCTGCGGCACGACTTGGCGAGCCACGCGGATCTTGCCCGCTTCCGCAGCGAGGCGGAAGCGGCGGCCCGGCTCGACCACCCGGGCATCGTGCCGATCTTCGAAGTCGGCGAGCACGATGGCCAGCCCTTCTACAGCATGCGGTTCGTCGAGGGCACGACGCTCGCCAAGCGGCTGGCGCAGGGAGACGTCGCGCCCCGCGAGGGCGCGCGGCTCCTGGCAAAAGTGGCCGATGCGATCCACGTCGCGCATGGCCGGGGTGTGCTCCACCGCGACCTCAAGCCGTCGAACATCCTCATCGACGCGGCCGGTGAGCCGCACGTTTCCGACTTCGGCCTGGCGAAGCGGCTGGAAGCCGACCAGTCGGTCACGCACACGGGGGCCATCCTCGGCACGCCGTGCTACATGTCTCCGGAGCAGGCGGCGGGCAGCCGTGGAGAAGTCGGCCCGCGGAGCGACGTGTGGAGCCTGGGTGCGATCCTCTACCAGATGCTCACCGGCCGGCCGCCCTTCCAGTCTTCGAGCCCGATGGACACGCTCCTGGCGGTGCTGGAGACCGACCCTCCCGTGCCGCGGTCCATCGACCGTCAGGTGGACCGCGATCTCGAGATGATCGCCCTGAAGAGCCTGCAGAAACCGCAGGAGCTGCGGTATGCCTCCGCCGCCGACATGGCTGCCGATCTCCGGGCGTTCCTCCACGGCGAGCCCGTGGCCGCCCGAACCGGCGGCTTCGCCGAGATCGTGGCCCGCGTCTTCGGCGAGACGCACCACGCCGTGGTCCTGGAGAACTGGGGCCTGTTGTGGATGTGGCACTCCGTGGTGGTGCTCGCGCTTTCGGTGATCACCGACGTGCTGGCCTGGCAGGGCGTCACGACCCGCTGGCCGTATCTCATCGTCTGGGGCGGCGGCCTGGCGCTGTGGGCGCCGATCTTCTGGGCGCTGCGGCATCGGGCCGGGCCGGTGACGGCGGTCGAGCGGCAGATCGCCCATATCTGGGGGGGCACGGTGATCGCCAGCGTGCTGCTCTTCTGGGTCGAGGCCCTCATCCACCAGAACGGCCAGCCCTTGCCGGTGCTGACGCTGTCGCCGGTGCTGGCGCTGCTGGCGGGCCTCGTGTTCTTCGCCAAGGCGGGCATCCTGTCGGGCGTGTTCTACATCCAGGCCGGCGTGCTATTCGCCACGTCACTGGTGATGTGTGTCGTGCCCTCGTATCAGCACATCATCTTTGGCCTGGTGAGCGGCGCCTGCTTCTTCGTGCCGGGCCTGAAATACGCCCGGCAGCGGTCCCGCGGCTGACGCGGAAAGCGGGCCAGCCGTGGCGAACCGTGCGCCGGGGCCTGCGTAGAATCGAATCGAGGAGGATTCCAGGCATGGCGGTCGGCGATCGGTTGCAGGTGCGGCGGCGGCTCGTCGGGCTGCCCGTCTGCTACATGCACCATGGCATCGACATCGGTGATGGCACGGTCGTTCACGCCCGGCCGGACGACGCCGGGAGGCTGTTCGGCGGCGGCCGGATCGTCCGCAGCCCGCTCGCCGAGTTCGCCGCGGGAGAAGCTGTCGAGAAGGTCGTCGATCCGCCGGCGTTTCCGCCTGCCGAGGTGGCCCGCCGGGCGCTGGCCCACGTGGGCCGCCCGGGCTACTGCCCGGTGGTGGACAACTGCGAGCATTTCGCCACTTGGTGCGCCACTGGCGAACGCCGCAGCCGGCAGGTGGATGCGGTGATCGCGGGGGTCAGCCGTGCGGTGGCTGTCGTCGCGATGGTCGTCACGGCCCGGGCCGCGGCTGTCCGCCAGATGGGCTGACGGCGACGGTCAGGAGTCGTAATCGGTGAGCGACGATGGCTGCCAGGCCACCCGCAGGGCGTTGGCGACGGCCACGATGTCGATGCCCTCCTGGAGGAGCGCGCCCAAGGCCGGCGGCAGGAGGCCGGTGGCGGCGAACCCCATCCCGACGACGCTTGCTGCCATGCCCCCCACGGCGCTCTGCAACGCGATGCCGCGGAACCGCCGGCCGATGTGGAGCAGCTCATCGACGCGTTGCAGAGCCGAATCCATGACCACGGCCCCGGAGGCCTCGCTCGTGACGTCACTGGCCGCGCCCATGGCGACGCCGACGGTGGCGGCGGCGAGTGCGGGAGCGTCGTTTATGCCATCGCCCACGAAGAGCGTGGGCGCGACGGCGGTCGCCTCCTCGACGATCTTCAGCTTCCCTTCGGGCTGGATGCCGGCATGCACCTCGGTGATGCCGACGACGTCGGCGAGCCACCGCACCTCACTCTCGCGATCTCCGGAGACGAGCATCACCCGCGTCAGCCCGTGCGCGGGGGCGAGGTGTTTGACGAACGGCCGGCCGTCGGCCCGCGGCGAATCGCGAAAGCGGATCACGGCCGCCACCACGCCATCGACGAGCGCCACGCATTCGAGGCCGCCACCGGTGGGCGGCAGGATCGCGGCCGCTGTCGAGTCGGCGGCCGCGAGTTTCTGGCGGCTCGTGATCACCACGTCGTGGGCCTCGTCGCCGCCATTGAGCCGTTTCACGCGGCCGGTCAGTCCCTGCCCCGGCTTCTCGGCAAGGGCCTCCACGTCGAGGAGCCGCAGCGACCGTTCCGCCGCGGCCTGCACCACGGCCGCCGCGAGCGGATGTTTGGAATAGGTTTCGAGGCTCGCGGCGAGGGTGAGCGTGTCATCGGCGGAAAGCGTGCCCAGCGGGATGACGTCCGTGACCTGCGGCGCGCCGTAGGTGAGGGTGCCCGTCTTGTCGAAGATCGCGGTGCGGCAGGTGTCGAGCCGCTCGAGGATCGCGGGGTCGCGGATCACGATGCCGCGCTTCGCTGCCAGCGAGACAGCACCGATGATCGCCACGGGAATCGCGATCAACAGCGGGCACGGCGTGGCCACGACGAGCACCGCGAGAAACCGCGTCGGGCTGCCGCTCCACCACCAGGCCAGCGCGGCGATGGCGACGGACAGCGGCGTGTAGAGGCCGCCGAGCATGTCGGCGAGCCGTCGCATCCGGGGGCGGCGCTGCTCGCTCGATGCCAACACCTCCATGATCTTGGCGTAGCGGCTGTCGCGGCCGACGGTGTCGGTGCGGATGTCAAGTGCGGCGGGGCCGTTGATCGCCCCAGAGAGCACGGCCGACCCGGGCGCCTTGGCCATCCGATACGGCTCACCCGTCAGGTAGCTCTCGTCCATCGATCCGCGGCCGGCCACGACGGTGCCGTCGACGGGACAGATCTCGTGCGGCAGGACGACGAGCACGTCGCCGACGGCGACGTCGCCAAGCGCGATATCGGTGAGGCCGGCCACCGTCTTCTTGTGGGCGAGGGTGGGCATCCGGCGGGCCAGCGCGTTGAGCACGTCGCCGGCGCGGCTGACGGCGCGTTCCTCGAGGGCTTCGCCGCCGGAGAGCATGAGCACGACGAGCACGCCGGCGAGGTATTCGCCGAGGAGCACGCTCGTGACGATGGAGAGCCCGGCGAGCAGGTCAGAGCCGAATTCCCCGCGGACGAGGTTGCCGAGCAGGCCGCCGACGAGGGGCACTCCGCCGATAAGGAGCATGACGACCAGCGGGAGGTCGGCAAGCGAGAGCGAGCGGCCCGGAAACCATCGCCCGGGGTCGAGGGGGCCGAGAGGGAGCGGATCACCGCCTCGGCCTGACCAGACGATGGCTCCCCAGCAGGCGACGGCGACGATCGAGGCGACGGCGATCGTTTCGTTGAGGGGAAAGCGGCGGCTGGCGGAAGCGGCCGGGTGGTGGCTCATGGCATAAGCGTACCGGCCCGGGAAAGAAGCGGCTTTTCCGGCGGTGGGTCTGGCGTGCGGTCAAGTGGCTCAACCCGGCTTCGGGCTCCCCGTACCCCGTCGCCGGACGTTCGCCTCGGCCATCCTGGCCTCGGCTCACTGCATGTCCGCTGCGCTTCGGCATCCTGCCTTCGCTTGCTCCCATAGCCCGGCTCCCGGGGCACGGGGAGCCCGAAGCCTCGCCGTTTCCGCGCGGCTTCGATGCGCGATGCCCCAAAGTGGCATAGACCTCCGGTCTGTGAATAAAAAGTTCGACAGACCAGAGGTCTGTCGAACTTTTTGGGGAGGTCTGTCGCCACGTGGGGAGAGGCGTGTTGCCACTTCCTCATCACTCCCTCTAAACGCTAGGCCCGGAGGGCCGGGTTCGAGCCAGCGGGCGGAGCCCGCCAAGAAAACCGAGGCCAGGATGGCGAGGTTTTCGTGAGGAGTAACGACTAGGCCCGGAGGGCCG
>JBIIIP010000018.1:0-34351 GCA_044234625.1 Pirellulales bacterium
GCCCGGCTCATGGGGCAGTTCTCCTCAGCAAAAATCGATGAGCTCGATCGGGCTCTGAAAATCGCCTTGGGATTGGAGGCATAAGGTTTCGCTCTTGGGGGACTTTCCCGCTCGAGAAGAGGCAGGCCATCTGGTGGACTTCCACGGCCTCGGATCAAATCGGGGCGGATGGATTTTCGGAGGCCGATTTCAATTTGAGGATTCCTCAAATCGGCACCTTTTTCCGCTCTATGGGCGGTGAAACTGGCGGTGCTGGCGCAATCGGATGTACCCTCGGAATTCGTTGACGGGCAAAGACTAAAGGTCGATTTCGTAGTTTCTTCGGCACCTGTGAAATCTTCCCGCCTCAAATTTCTAATCCCAGGGTCGCTGGTTCGAGTCCAGCCGGGCGTAGTCAGCGGATTTCCGACGCCCCCGTCACAACAGCGCGCTGGCCAGATCGGCCAATTCCGAACGCTCCCCCTTCTCCAGGGTCACGTGGGCATAGATCGACTGGCCCGTCATCCGGTGGATGAGATAGCTCAAGCCGTTGGAAAGCGCGTCGAGATACGGCTGGTCGATCTGGGCGATGTCGCCCGTGAACACGATCTTCGTTCCCTCCCCGGCCCGGGTGATGATCGTCTTCACCTCGTGCGGCGTGAGATTCTGGGCCTCGTCGACGATGAAAAACATCCGCTGCAGGCTGCGACCCCGGATGTAGGCCAGCGGCGTGATCACCAGCTTCTCTGACTCCCGCATCTCGGTGATCCGCTGCGCGGCCTTCGTGTCGTCGCCGCACTGGTGACGGATAACAGTGAGGTTGTCGTACAACGGCTGCATGTAGGGGTCGAGTTTGTCGCTGATATCGCCCGGGAGGAAGCCCAGGTCCTTGTTGGAAAGTGGCACCACGGGCCGCGCCAGCATGATCTGCCGATACCGCTGCCGGCACTCGAGCGCCGCGGCGAGCGCCAGCAGCGTCTTGCCGGTGCCCGCCGTGCCGGCGATGGTCACCAGCTTGATGTCGTCGTCCATCAACGCCTTGAGCGCGAACGATTGCTCCGCGTTGCGGGGTGTGATGCCGTAGGCGGCATGCTTCTCCACCCGGCGGAACGAATCGTCGGCACGGTGATACGTGGCCAGCGCCGATGAACTGCCGTTGCGGAGAACGAAGTTCTCGTTCGCCCGCGGTGGCTCCGCGAGCTGCACTTCCGCCGCCGGCAGACGGCCGCCGGCGGCATACAGGCGACCGATGGAGTCGGAGTCGAGGCCGTCGATCACCCGCTTGCCCGTATAGAGCCGATCGACGCCCTGCACCTTGTCGGACGTGTAGTCCTGCGCGCGGATTCCCAGCGACTTGGCCTTCATCCGCAGGTTGGTGTCTTTGGTGACGAGGATCACCGGGCGCACCGGAACCTGATCCTGCAACGCGAGCGTCGTTGCGAGGATGCGGTGATCGGGGGAGTCCTGGAAGAAGGCGTCGCGGAGACGTCCGGCCGCTCCCGCTCCGCCGAGTTCGACGCGGATCGACCCCAGACCAGGCCCCAGGGGACTGCCTTCCGGCGAGAGCACATCGCCGGTCAACTCGTCGATCCGGCGGAGAAACTCGCGGGCCTGGAAGTGGATGTCTTCATTGCCGCGCTTGAACTGGTCGAGTTCCTCGAGCACAGTGATCGGCACGGCGATGTCGTTCTCCTCGAACTTCCGCAGACATCCCGAGTCATGGAGGATGACGTTGGTATCGAGCACGAAAAGCTTGGGGCCGGCTGCTGGCATGGGGAGCCTCCGTGGCCGGGATGGTAGCGACCCCCGGCCAACCAGAGGGATGGCGAATTCGCCGGGAAAACACCTTATTCATCCCCCCGCCAGCCGATCCGAACAAAACCCTCATCGACGGCGTACACACTGAGAAGGTCCGAGTGCGACAAGGAGCCGGGAGGATTTTCATGAACCGCGACGAACTCTTCGAGTTGTGCGACCGTTACGTGCGCCGGCGGGGGCTGGGCACGCTGCACGTCTCCGCGGCCACGATGCCGCCGGTGCTCGAGATCGTTGACAGCTTCCTGCATGCGGAGATCTCCGAGAGCGAAAAGAATTCGCTGCTCGCCTACGTGCGTGGCCCCGACCACGACGACGAGGAGCAGGACGTGGGCTTCGGGGACGAGGCGGACCTGGCAAGGATTGACGATTCCGGCGACTGACGAACCGCTGCCGATCGTCCGGAAAAGTCCATGAGCCGGCGGGCCGGAAGCCGACCCACGAGGGGTACGGACGCAGCCCCATGGCCGACAGCCGCCCCGCATCCATCCCGTGTGCCCTGCTTCTGGCCATCACCATGGCCACGGCGGTCGTCCGCGCCGAGACCTTCCCCGATCTGCATACCGACCGCGACGCCTTCACGCCGAGCACACGGACAACGGCCCCGTCCCTGCACCTTGTCGAGGGGTCGTACGTCTACATCGACAACCCCGCGGCGTTTCCCACCAACAACTATCCCGAGCTGCTCCTCCGCGTGGGCACCAACGAGTGGTTTGAATGGCGAATGGGCGTGAACTATGGCGTCGGCTCGCAGGGCAATGTGGTGACGAGCGTGGAGGTGGGCGAGGGCACGCTCGATGGAAGCACGCTCTACGAGACGAGCATCCTCTACGGATGCAAGGTGAAAACGTCGGACCAGGCGGGGCTGCGACCCGACAGTTGCCTCATCGTCGAGGCGACGACGCCGGCCTATGGCGACGTGTTCGGCACGTCGCCCGTGGCCACGTTCGTGGGCGGCTGGGAACTGCCGGTTGGATTCGCCGCGGCCGGCGGCGAGCGATGGCGGATCGACGCGGCCCTCCGCTACGCCTATGCCGAGGGGCTCTACGACTGGTTCAGCCGCTGGACGCCGTCGGTCGTGCTGCGGATGCCGGTCACGGATCGCTGGGAATTCCACGCCGAATGGTTCGGCAACTACACCGCCGGCCTCACCGACAACACCGCGCGTCCGTTCTTCAGCCCCGGCACCCACTTCATGGTGACCAAGCACCTCGAGGTGGGCCTCCGTGTCGGCTGGGGGCTCACGGAGGATGCCGCGCCCTTCTTCTCCGACGCCGGCTTCGGATGGCGGTGGTAGGCCGAGCCGCGTCGTGCTGCCCGCCATCGCACGCCGTCACGCGTGGATGGCCTGACCGGAAACCGCCAGCGCGGCTTCCTTGAGCGCTTCCGGAAGCGTGGGATGCGCATGGCACACCCGTGCGATATCCTCGGCGGTGGCCCCGAAATTCATCGCCGCCGCCGCCTCGCCGATCAGGTCGCCGGCCGCGGGACCGATGATGTGCACGCCCAGCACCCGGTCGGTGGCGGCATCGGCAAGAACCTTCACCTTGCCCGTCGTGTCGTTGATCGTTCGCGCCCGGCCGTTGGCCCGAAAGGGAAATACGCCCTTCTTGTAGGCCACGCCAGCAGCCACCAACTGGTCTTCCATCCTGCCCACGGCGGCGATTTCCGGGTGCGTGAACACCACGGCCGGCACGAGGTCATAGTCGACGTGGGGCCAGCCGCCGGTCATGCCATCGACGCAGGCCACACCGTCTTCCTCCGCCTTGTGGGCGAGCATCGGCCCGGGAATGCAGTCGCCGATCGCCCAGACGCCCTGGGCAGATGTGCGGAAGTGGTCATCCACCGGGATCCAGCCGCGCCGATCGGGCATGATCCCGACGGTCTCCAGCCCGATGCCGTCCGTCGCCGGCTTTCGGCCCGTGGCCGCCAGCACACGATCGCACGCGATCGGTGGCATGCCCTCGACCTCAACCACGCAGCCGCTTCCGACAGCCCGCGCCGACTTCACCTTCGCGCCCAGGTGGATCTCCAGCCCCTGCTTGCGAAAGAGCGCGAGCGCATCGGCGGCAATCTCCGCATCGATGCCGGTGAGGATCCGATCGGCGTATTCGAGCACGGTCACCTTCGCCCCCAGCCGCCGCCATACGCTGCCCAGCTCCAGGCCGATGTAGCCGCCACCCACCACGACCAGATGCCCGGGCACGGCATCAAACGCCAACGCCTCGGTGCTCGTGCCGACGAACTGTCCATCGGCTTCGATGCCGGGCAGCACCACGCTCCGACTGCCGACCGCCAGGATCACCCGCGGCGTTTCCAGGAGCGTCGTCGATCCCTCGGTCCCGTGCACCTCCACCCTGCCGGGGCCGGCGAGCCGGCCGGTGCCGCGGTAACGGGTGACCTTGTGCTTGCCGAGCAGGGCCTCGATCCCCTTGGCGAGCGCGGAAACGACGTCGTCCTTCCGCCTCATCATCGCGGCGAGGTCGAGGGCCACGCCCCCCACCTTCACCCCGTGCACGCCGAGCCCGTGAGCGGCCTCCTCGAACTTGTGGCTCGATTCGAGGAGCGCCTTCGACGGAATGCAGCCCACCCGGAGGCAGGTGCCGCCAAGTTTGTCTTCCTTCTCGACGACGGCCGCCTGCAACCCGCGCTGCGCCGCTCGGATCGCCGCCACGTAGCCACCGGGGCCGCCACCGATCACCACGAGGTCATGCGTAGGCATCTTTTGTCATTTCCGGTTTCAAAGGCGCGGCCGCCGCCGCTCACACTTCCAGCATGAGACGGGTGGGATCCTCGATCGTGTCCTTGATCCGCTTGAGGAACGTCACCGCCTCACGGCCGTCAACGAGACGGTGATCGTAGGTGAGCGCGAGATACATCATCGGGCGGACGACCACCTGGCCGTTGACAGCCGCCGGGCGGTCTTGGATGGCATGCAGGCCGAGGATGCCACTCTGCGGCGGATTGATGATCGGGGTGGAGAGCATCGACCCGTAGACGCCGCCGTTGGAAATCGTGAACGTGCCCCCCTGCAACTCCTCGAGCTTGAGCTTGTTCTCGGCCGCCCGGCGGGCGAAATCGCCGATCGCCAGCTCGATCTGGGCGAACGACATCGCCTCGGCGTTGCGCAGCACCGGAACGACGAGCCCCTTTCCGCCGCCGACAGCGATGCCGATATCACAGTAGTCGCGAAACACGATGTGGGGATCACGGTATTCGGCGTTGACCTGCGGCACGGCCCGCAGGGCTTCGACGGCCGCCCGCACGAAGAACGACATGAAGCCAAGCTTCACGCCATACCGCTCCTGGAACGAATCCTTGAACCTGCCCCGCAGCGCCACGACCGCGCTCATGTCGCACTCGTTGAACGTGGTGAGCAACGCGGCCTGCTGCTGGGCCTCGACGAGCCGCTCCGCGATCCGCCGCCGGATCGGGCTGATGAGTTGGTAGCGCTCCTCGCGGCTCCCCACGACCGCCGGCGGCGTCGCGCCGGGGGCCGGCTTGGCGACTGCCGGCGCGGGGGGCTGGGGCTTGGCCGAAGCAGCCGCCGCCACGGCCTGCTGGGCATCGGACTTCGTGACCCTGCCGCCGGGCCCCGTGGCAGTTGCCGCGGCGGGCGGCAGGCCCGCCTCGCCGAGCACGCGGGCCGCGGCCGGCATCACCCGCGATGCAGCCGGAGCCGCCTGCGCGGGCGCGGGAGTCGGCGCGGGGGCGGCCTGCGGGGCTGCGGCGGCGGCGGGCTCCATGTAGCCGATCACCTCGCCCACCACCGCCTTTTCGCCGCTTCCCTTGAGGATCTTGGTCACGGACCCGGCCGCCGGAGCCGGGAGTTCGACCGTCGCCTTATCGCTCTCGATCTCGACCACGCTCTCGTCTCTGGCGACGGCATCGCCCTCACGCTTCTTCCAGGCGCCGATCATGACTTCGGTGATCGATTCGCCGACTTCGGGGACCTTCAATTCGAGTGCCATGGGGATGATTCACCAGGTAGGAAAACTGACGGGATGGCTCAACTGTGGAAGGCGGTGGCGAGCAGTTCGTTCTGCTCGAGATCGTGGCTTTTCTTGGAGCCGGTCGCCGGGCTGGCCGCGCTCTGCCGGCAGACACCGGAAAAGGGGAAACGGTCCAAAAGCTTGTCGCCGAAGTGGATCCGCAGAAACCGCCAGGCGCCCATGTTTTCCGGCTCATCCTGCACCCATACGGCGGGCGTGCCGGGCGCGTAATCGGCGAGGGCGTCCTCGAGCGCTTTCCGTGGCAGCGGATAGAACTGCTCCACGCGCACGATCGCGACGTCGTGGCGGCTGAGCTCCTGCCGACGCTTCTCCAGCTCGTAGGCCACCTTGCCCGAGCAGAGCAGGATCCGCCGCACGTCCCGGGCCGCTGCGGCCGTGTCGCGGAGCACCCTCTGGAAACTTCCGGTCGCGAGATCGTCGAGGGTCGATACGCACCCGGGATGCCGCAACAGACTCTTGGGCGTCATCACCACGAGCGGCTTCCGCCACACGCGAAGAACCTGCCGGCGGAGGCAATGGAAGATCTGTGCGGGCGTGGTCGGCTGCACCACCTGGATGTTGTCCTTCGCAGCCAGGAGAAGGAATCGCTCCAGTCGGGCGCTCGAATGCTCGGGCCCCTGCCCCTCGAAGCCGTGGGGCAGGAGCATCACCAGCCCCGAGAGACGGTTCCACTTGTCCTCGGCGCTGACGATGAACTGGTCGATCACCACCTGGGCGACGTTGACGAAGTCGCCGAACTGGGCCTCCCACATCACCAGCCCGTCCGGGCAGTCGAGGCTGTAGCCGTATTCGAACCCCAGCACGCCCATCTCGGAGAGTGGGCTGTTGTAGATGTCCACCGGCGCCTGGTCGGGCGCGAGGTGCTCGAGCGGGCAGTAGGTCTCGTCGGTGAAGACGTCGTGGATCACCGCATGTCGATGGCTGAAGGTGCCGCGCTGGCTGTCCTGGCCCGAGAGCCGCACCCGCAGGCCCTGCGAGGCCAGCGTCGCCATGGCGAGCGCCTCGCCCGCCGACCAATCGAGCGGCACACTGCCCCCCGCCATCTGCAATCGCGTTTCCAGTAATTTCTGAATCTTGGAGTGCGGCTGGAAACCCTCGGGCAGGTCGACGAGCCGCGTCAGAAGGTGCTGGAGCGTCTCGCGAGGGACGCCCGTGTCGACCTCCGCCGCCTCCCGCTCCCGGCCGCCGACGTAGAACGCCCACACGCCGCCCACGTCGCTCTTGTGCACGTAGTCGTCGCTCTTGGCAACCGAAAGCTCCGCGTCGAGCTTGGCGCGGTGCTCGTCGGCGATCCGCATCGCCTCTTCGCGGCTCACGTCGCCGAGCTTGAGCAGCTTCTCGAGATAGCTTTCGTGCACGCTCGGGCGCCGCTCGATCACGCGATACAGGGCCGGCTGGGTGAAGGCCGGCTCGTCGGCCTCGTTGTGGCCCCGGCGGCGGAAGCAATACATGTCGATCACCACGTCGCGCTGAAACTCGCGGCGGAAATCCATCGCCAGGGCCACCACCTGGGCCACGGCCTCCGGATCCTCGCCGTTCACGTGGAAGATTGGGATCTGCAGCATCTTGGCCACGTCGGTGGCATACATGCAGCTCCGGGCCTCGCGGGGGCCGGTGGTGAAGCCGATCTGGTTGTTCACCACCACGTGCAGCGTGCCACCGGTGCGGTAGGCGTCGAGCTCGGAGAGATTAAGCGTCTCCTGGATGATCCCCTCGCCGGCGAAGGCGGCGTCGCCGTGGATGAGGATCGTCATTCCATTCTGCCGGGCGACATCGGCGGCCCGGTCTTGGCGGGCCCGGATCCGCCCGATCGCCACGGGATTGACGAACTCCAGATGGCTGGGATTGAAGCACAGCGTGAGATGCACCGATCTCCCGTTGGCCGCCCGGTAGTCGGTGGAATGCCCGAGGTGGTATTTCACGTCGCCCCGGCCCACGTGCAGCTCCGGATCGAGGTCGGCGAATTCGCGGAAAATCCGCTGCGGGCTCTTGCCCATGATGTTGGCCAGCACGTTGAGCCGGCCGCGGTGCGCCATGCCGAGCACGACGTCGCGGATCTCGTGAGCGGCCGCCCGCTCGATGGCCATTTCGAGCAGCGGGATCAGGCTCTCCGAGCCCTCCAGCGAGAAGCTCTTCGCCCCCAGGAAACGCTTCTGGATGAACTCCTCGAACACCGCCGCCGTGGTCATCTGCCGGTAGATCCGCAGCTGCTGCTTGCGGTCGAGCTGGATGCGATTCTCACAGCCCTCCATCCGCACCTGCAGCCACTGCCGCACCCGAAGGTCGTCCATGTGCATGAACTGCACGCCGATGGACCGGCAGTAGGTGCTTCGCAGCCGCTTGATGATCTGCCGCAGCGACATCGACTGCGGCCCCTCGATCGTGTCGGTCGAGAACGACCGATCCATGTCTTCTTCCGTGAGGTGGTAGAAGTCGGGATCGAGCTCCGGGAGGCCGGGCCGCGGCCGCCCCAACGGGTCGATCTCTGCCATCAGGTGGCCGCGCACCCGATACGCCCGCACGAGCTGATCGACGCGGTCCTGGAGAAACGCCACCCGTTCCTCCCCCTTCGTTCCCGTGGCCACCGGCGGCAGGGGCAGCGGCATCGCCTCGCCGGCCGGCGCCTCGGGCAGCCGCACGTCGCCATTGGAGATGGCGACGGCATGGGCGGTCGCGATGCCGTCGGGCGTGACCAGCCGCGTCACGGCTTGTCGGTCGGCGACGCCGTTGCGGGGCGCGGCCGCCGCAGGAGGCACGCCGTTCACCGCCGCGGCGGGCCCTGCCGGGCCGGACGCCTGCATGCCACCGGCCGCCGACAGGGAATCGAAATACAGCCGCCATTCGGGCTCGACGCTTGCCGGGTCGTGCTGGTAGCGCTCGAAGAGTTCCTCCAGGAAGGCGAGAGAGGCCGTGCCGGCCGAGTCGATGCGGTCGAGAGTGCTCACGATTGGTTTCCGTTGATCACATGGCCAGCAGCAAGCGGCCCGGGCTTTCCAGATAGCCGATGACCTCCTTGAGAAACCGGGCGGCGAGCGCGCCATCGATGATGCGATGATCGTACGAAAGCGAGAGCGGCATCATCAGCCGCGGCTCGATGCGGTCCTCGTGGACGACCGGCAGCTTTCGCGAGCGGCCCACGAGCAGGATGGCCACCTCCGGCCAGTTGATGATCGGGGTGGAATACGTGCCGCCGATCGCGCCGAGGTTGCTGATCGTGAACGTGCCGCCGCGCAGGTCCTCGAGGCCATACTGCGAGTTCTTCGCCTTCTCGGCGGTGTCGGCGATCGCCTGGGCCATCTGCGGGATCGACATCTGGTCGCAGTCGCGGAGTACGGGCACGACCAGCCCGCGGGGCGTGTCGACGGCGAGCCCGATGTTGACGTAGTCCTTGTGGATGACCTCGCCCTTCTCCATGTCGATCGTCGAATTGACCGCCGGGTGGGCCCGCAACGACAGACTCACCGCCTTGACGACGAAGGCCAGCGCCGTGAGCTTGAGGTTGTTCTTGGCGTATTCCGCCGCGCTCGCCTTGCGGAGATTCTCCAGTTCCGTCACGTCGGCATCGTCGAAATTCGTGAGGTGCGGGATCGTCGACACGCTGCGGACCATGTTGGCGGCGATCGTCTTCCGCATCCGCGACATCTGCTCGCGCCGCACCGGGCCCCATTCATCCCGCTCGGTGGCGGTCGAATCAGCCGGCCGCGACCGCCCCGCGGGCGCGGCGCTGGCCTGCCGCACGGCGGCGATGACATCTTCCCGCACAATCCGCCCGGCCGGGCCCGAACCGCGCACGCGCCCCAAATCCACGCCCAATTCGCGGGCCAGCCGCCGCACTGCGGGGCCAGCCGGCTCGACGACGGCAGCCACAGCCGCTGGCTGCGAAACGACGGCGGGCGCCGGCGCAGGGGCCGCCGCCACGGGTGTCGGCGCCGGAGCAGGTGCCGGGGCTGGAGCCGGCTGCTTGGGCGGCGTGGGGGCTGGCTGCGCCGAGGCCGGCGGCGGCGGAGCGGCGGGCGTCTTGGCCGGCGCCGCAGGTGCCGCGGCCGCGGCACCGGGGCCATCGAGCACCACGAGTGCCTGTCCCACCTTCACGGTGTCGCCCTTCTTGACGAGCACCTTGGCGATTTTTCCGCCGGGCGGGCACGGCACCTCGATGACGGCCTTGTCGGTCTCCACCTCCAGGAGCGCCTGCCCCGGTCGTACGACATCCCCCTCGGAGACGAAGACGGTGACGATGTCACCCGAAGCGATGTTCTCACCGAGATCAGGCAGCTTGAATTCTGTGGCCATGGCTGGAATGAAGAAGGAAGTCGGGTGGGATACGAAACGGGATCACGGGATCGGCATCAGGCCGACACCGGATCGATTTTGTCGGGAGCGATGCCGAATTTTTCGATGGCCTCGGTGACGGCATCCTTCCCCACGGCGCCGGCAGCGGCGAGCCGCGAGAGGGCGCCCACGGCGATGCACTCGGCGTCGACCTCGAAGTGGCGACGGAGCGCCCCCCGGGATTCACTGCGGCCGAAACCATCGGTTCCCATGACGAACAGACCGCCCGGGATCCACGGATCGAGCTGCTCGGGCACCGCCCGCACATGGTCGCTGGCGGCGACGAACACGCCCTCCTCCTCGGCGAGAAGATCTTCGAGGTAGCTCGTCCGCGGGGCGGCTTCGGGATGGAGCATGTTCCAGCGCCGGCATTCCTGGGCCTCGCGCCGCAACTCCTTCCAACTCGTCACGCTCCACACCGTGCTCGACACACCCCACTCGTCCGCCAGCAGGTCGGCGGCCCGAATCACCTCGCGGAGGATCGCGCCCGAGCCGAGCAGATGCACGTGCGGCAGCAACGCCGCGGCCTTCTTTCCGGCCGACTTGCCCGCGGGCTTGGCGGCGGCCACGTCCTTCAGCCGGTACATGCCCTTGAGGATACCCTCCTCGCAGCCGGCCGGCATGGGGGGCATCTCGTAATTCTCGTTGTAGACGGTGATGTAGTAGATCCAGTCTTCGCCCGCCCCGTACATCCGCCGCATGCCGTCGAGCATGATCACGGTGCTCTCGTAGACGAAGGCCGGGTCATAGGCCTTCACGGTGGGATAGGCCATCGCGAAGAGGTGGCTGTGGCCGTCTTGATGCTGCAGCCCCTCGCCGTTGAGCGTCGTCCGCCCGGCCGTGCCGCCGAGGAGAAACCCGCGAGCCCGGCAGTCGCATGCCGCCCAGATCAGGTCGCCGATCCGCTGGAAGCCGAACATCGAGTAATAAATGAAGATCGGGATCATCGGCACGCCATGGCTGGCGTAGGCCGTGCCGGCGGCGACGAAACTCGACATGCTGCCGGCCTCGGTGATGCCCTCCTCGAGAATCTGCCCGTCCTTGGCCTCGCGGTAGTAGAGAAGCTGGTCGGAATCGACCGGCTCGTACAGTTGCCCCGTGTGGGCATAGATGCCGCACTGCTTGAAGAGCGGATCCATGCCGAACGTGCGCGACTCGTCGGGCACGATCGGCACGATGTATTTACCGACGTGTTTGTCCTTGAGGAGCGACGCCATGAGCGTCACGACGCCGGTGGTGGTCGAGACCTCGCGGCCGGCGCTCTTCTCGATGAACGAGCGGTAGTCGTCGAGGGCCGGCGTTTCCAGGAGCGGCCCCTGCTTCGGCCGGCTGGGCACATAGCCGCCGAGCGCCTGACGCCGCTCGCGGAGATACCGCACCTCCTCTGAGTCCTCCGGCGGCCGGTAGAAGGGCGCCTTGGCGACTTCGTCGTCGGAGATCGGGATGCCGAAGCGGGAGCGGAAGGCCCGCAGTTCGTCCTCGTTGAGTTTCTTCTGCTGGTGCGTGACGTTGCGCCCCTCGCCAACCTCGCCGAGCCCGTAGCCCTTGATCGTCTTGGCGATGATCACCGTCGGCTTGCCGTGGCACTGCATCGCCGCGGCATAGGCGGCATAGACCTTCTCGGGATCATGGCCGCCACGCTTCAGCTTCTTCAGCTTCTCGTCGGAGAGATGGGCCACCATGTCGGTGAGCTCCGGGTCGACGCCGAAGAAGTGCTCACGGATGTAACCGCCGGGCATGACGACGTATTTCTGGTACTGGCCGTCGACGACCTCGTTCATCCGCTTGACGAGCAGGCCCTTGTCGTCCTTCGCCAGGAGCGGATCCCAGTCCTCGCCCCAGATCACCTTGACGACGTTCCACCCGGCACCGCGGAAGATGCCCTCCAATTCCTGGATGATCTTCCCATTCCCACGGACGGGGCCGTCGAGCCGCTGCAGGTTGCAGTTGATGACGAACACCAGATTGTCGAGCCCCTCCCGCGACGCGAGCGTGATGGCCCCGAGTGTTTCAGGCTCGTCGGACTCGCCATCACCGATAAAGCACCAGACGTGCTGCTTGCTCGTGTCTTTGATCCCGCGGTCCTGCAGATACTTGTTGAACCGGGCCTGGTAGATGGCCATGATCGGCCCCAGCCCCATCGACACCGTGGGAAACTCCCAGAACTCCGGCATCAGCCACGGATGTGGATAGCTCGAGAGCCCGCCCCCCTCGGCCAGCTCGCGGCGGAAATTTTCCAGGTTTTTCTCGGAAAGCCGCCCCTCGAGGAAGGCGCGCGAATAGATGCCCGGCGACGCATGGCCCTGGAAATAGACCTGGTCGCCGGAATAATCGTCGCCGCGGCCGCGGATGAAATGGTTCATCGCCACCTCGACGAGGGTCGCCGAGGACGCGAACGTGGAGATATGGCCGCCGATGCTCTTGTCTTCGCGGTTGGCCCGCACCACCATCGCCATCGCGTTCCAGCGGATGATGCTCTTGATCCGCCGCTCGATCTCGCGGTTCCCCGGGTAGGGAGGCTGCCTGTCGGAGGGAATGGTGTTGATGTAGGGGGTGGTCGCCGAGAACGGGATCGGCACACCGAGCCGGTAGGCCTCCTGCTCGATGGCGTGGAGCAGGTAGGCGGCCCGCTCGTCTCCGCGGCTGTTGATCACATAGCGGAGCGAATCGAGCCACTCCCGGGTTTCCATCGGATCGGCATCGACCGCCGACACGCCATCCGCCCGCTCCGGCTGCCCGGTCGCGGTGTCGCCGACCTGGCTGATCGACATCGGCGTGTGCACGCCCCGAGGCAACCCGGCCCCCGACGCGCCTGCCTGATCCACCACGTCGCTGCCGGGTTGGTCGATGTCGGGGCTGGCCATGGTGACTCCGAAATCCGTGAATCCGGGAAGACTTTGCCCATTATTCCGATGATTCCGGGGGGCGTCTAGGGCGATTGATCGTGCTGCTAGTTCGCCACGGCTGCGGCCCGGGGGCGGTAGATTTCGGTCGCCACGCCAAAATAATTTTCCGCCGAGAAGGCCACCGTTTCTCCGAGCGTGGGATGCGGGTGAATCGCCTCCATCAGGTCGCGCGCGGAACAGCCCATCTCGATGGCGAGCACGCCTTCGGCGATGAGTTCACCGGCGCCCGGCCCGACGATGCCCACGCCGAGAACGGTGTCGGTCTCGGCGTCGATGAGGATCTTGGTGAGGCCGTCGGTGCGGCCGAGCGCGTTGGCCCGCCCGCTCGCCGCCCACGGATACCTGCTGATCTCCACCGCGCGGCCCTGCCCGGAGGCTTCCTGCTCGGTGAGGCCGGCCCAGGCGATCTCCGGATCGGTGAACACGACGGCCGGGATGGCCCGCGGCGCGAACAGCGCCGCCTCGCCGTGCAGGGCCTCAACGGCCACCTTGCCCTGGTGGCTGGCGCGGTGGGCGAGCATCGGCTCGCCGCACACGTCGCCGATGGCGAGGATCCGCGGATCGGCCGTTCGCTGCTGGCCGTCGACCTCCACGAACCCCTTGGCGTTGACCACCACCTGCGTGTTCTCCAGCCCGAGGCCGTCGGAATTCGGCCGCCGTCCCACGGCCACGAGCACGCGGGCAAACTCGCCGACCGTCTGCCCCTCGGGGCCGTCGAAGTGCACGGCCACCTTCGTGCCCTTGTCTTCCAGCTTCACGACCTTCGTCCGTAGGTGGATCTTGTCGAAGAGCTTCTCCAGGCGTTGCTGGAGCGGCTTGACGAGATCACGGTCGGCCCCCGGCAGGAGCGCGTCGGTGAGCTCGACGACCGAGACTTTCGACCCCAGCTCCGCGTACACCGTGCCCATCTCCAGGCCGATGTAGCCACCGCCGACGACCAGCAGTGATGCGGGGATGTCGGCGAGATCGAGGGCCGTCGTCGAATCCATCACGCGCGGGCTGCCGATGTCGAAGGCCGGAATCCGCGCCGGCCGTGAACCGCTGGCGAGAATGCAGTGGTCGAACGTGATCGTCTGGCTCGTGCCGCCCGGTTCCGTCGCCGCCACTTCCAGCGTCGTTGAATTCGTGAATCGCGCCGTGCCGTGGACCAGCGTCACATTGCGGCGCCGCGCGAGTTGCGCCAGGCCGCCGGTGAGCGTGGCGATGACCTTGTCTTTCCGCGCGCGGAGGGCGTCGAGATCGATCTTGGGCTCGGAAAAGCGGATGCCCCATTCCTTCATTTCCCGGGCCTCGGCAAGCACGCGGCCCACATGGAGCAGTGCCTTCGACGGGATGCAGCCCCGCAACAGGCAGGTGCCCCCGAGCCGCGGATCGCGCTCGACCAGCGCCACCTGCATGCCGAGATCGGCCGCCAGGAACGCGGCCGCGTAGCCGCCGGGACCACCACCGAGCACCACGAGGGGAACGTGCATCTGCGAACACTCCTTGCTGTCGAAGGCCGACCGCGGCCAGGGAAGGGCGATCTGATATCGCGGGAAGCCGGACGCTTGTTGTAGTTTCGTCAGGGCTAGCATTTCAAGAAAGGGACGAAAGCCGGGAGCCCCGTGCCCCGCCCGGATCACGATGATCGCTTGGCGTGCCTTTGCGCTGGATTCGCGGAGCCTGGCCGTGTTTCGCATGGCCATCGGCGCCGTTCTCTGCGCCGATGCGCTCCTGCGCACCCGCGACATCGCATTGATGCTTTCGCCCGACGGCATGTTTCCCCTCGATGCGCTCGCTCGCTTCGAGCCCGGGCCGGGCATCTGGTCAGTGGCGACGCTCGTCGATGCCCGGTGGTGGGGAGCGGCCATGCTGGCCGTCGAAGGGGCCGCCGGCCTGATACTCGCTCTCGGCAACGCGACCAAGTGGGCGACCGTGGTGGCGTGGATCGTCGTGGTCAGCGTGGTCCGTCGCACCGTACCGGCGACGAATGCCGGCGATTATTGGCTGACGACGCTGCTACTGTGGTCGATGTTCCTGCCGCTGGGAGCCTCTTGGTCGATGGATGCCCGGCGGGCCATCGGCCGCGGCGTCGGCAGCCGGCCGATCGTCGTGGTGTCGGCCGGCTCCGTGGCGCTCGTGCTGCAGATCGCCGCCGTCTACCTGGCGGCGGGCCTCGCAAAATGCAACGAGTCGTGGTGGTCGGGCGATGCCGTGGCCCATGCCCTCTCCGTGCATGACCACGGCACGCGACTGGGCGAGGCGGTGGCCGCGCTGCCGTGGTTGGCCCGCGGGCTGACGTGGGGGACGCTGTGCCTCGAGCTTTTCGGGCCCATCGTGCTCGTGGCGGTACCCCTCCCGGCCGTGCGGCTGGCGATCGTGGTGCTCTTCATCGCCTTTCACATGGCCGTGTGCGGCACGATGTCGGTCGGCATCTTCGGCTACGTGGGCATGGCGGCCTGGCTGGCGTTGATTCCCCCGCAAGCCTGGGAGTGGGCGGGCCTGCCGGCGGCCGAGCCGATGCCGGCGTCCGCCGCCGGATGCGGTCGCTGGCGCAGCCGGGCCTGCGCGGCATGCGGTGCGGTCGCCGCGGCCGCCTTCCTGCACGATGTCACGCCCTGGCGTTCGCTGCGTTTTCCGCTGCCGGCCGAGGTGGCCGTCAACGTCCTCTGCCTCCACCAGCAATGGGGCATGTTCGGCTCGGTGAGCCGGCAGTATCAGTGGGTCTACTCACGCGCCGAGCTCGTCGACGGACGGGTCGTCGACGTGCTCCGCCGAGGCCGTCCAGTGGAGGAGGAGACGCCGACCGGTGGTTTTCTGTCGCTGCCACACCACCGCTGGCACAAGCTCTTTTGGGAACTGCCCCGGCCGACGCACAAGGTTTTGGCTCCCAGTGTCGCCGCGGGCCTGGTCCGCCACTGGAATGAGTCGCATGGTCCCGATTCCCAGATCGTCGCGCTGGAAATCCGCGTGGGACGGCTGGGCAAAACATCCGCCGACGACACGCTCCGCGATGTCATTGTCGCAGCGTGGCCTCCCCGAGACGCCAGCGGCGCGGGCAACCTCGACCGGTGGCTGCGGGAAGCAGGGCGGGACGAGCTACACTGAATATCGGCCGAGGCCGGAAGGGCGCGGCCCCCGCGAGAGTGGCGAAACTGGCAGACGCGCTGGATTTAGGTTCCAGTGCCGCAAGGCATGCG
This sequence comes from Pirellulales bacterium, assembly GCA_044234625.1. GTDB lineage: Bacteria > Planctomycetota > Planctomycetia > Pirellulales > UBA1268 > CACORA01. Next base: position 16,222 of record JBIIIP010000018.1, read on the forward strand.
GGTTCGACTCCCGCCTCTCGCATCCGATCCTGGTGAAGGCGCTCCAGGGGCGCGCGATCCCAATGGCACTCGGCCGCCGCTCAATCCGCAGCCGGCTCGCGGAGCGGATTGCGTGATTGAAACGCTGGCACCCGGAGGCGATTGCCGCGATGGTCCGACCGCGGCGCGTCCGCCTCCTCATGGCCCACGAGCGCGAGGCCGGCGGATTCCCGCGGTGGCTTCGTCGGGGCTGCGGATCGGCTCCGCGCGGCCTTCTGGCTGGCGATAGCCAACACGGCTGCCCGTGGCAGGCGACGCGCCTCGTCGAAGAGGTTCTCCTCCTTGGCGGGAGCGGCAGGCGGTTCTTTTTCAGGCACGGCAGGCTCAGCCGCCGGCTCCGCCTCCGGGGCCTGTGATTCCGGACTCGGCGTGAGTGGTTCGGCAGCCTCGGCAGATGGCTTTTTGTCGCTCTCGGTGGACGGGCGGCGATCGGGCACGGCGATCCGCGGTATCGGTAACGGGGCGGCGGCCTCAGCTTCGGCGTCTTCCTCGGTGAAAGCCGGTTGCGGCAGCGACTCCTCTTCGGCACCGGGCACTTCCGATTTCGGAGGCGATGCCGGCGTCAGCGTTTCCGGCGTCACGGCCTTCTGATTCGTCGCCGACGGCCAGCTACGCCACTGTGTCTCGTAAAACCCGAATTCGTCTGGCCGCACCGGACAGTTCGCCGGGCATGTGCCGCCCTGACAATGTCCCCGACAGGCGTTGCACACCCGCGGCCTGGCATGCTCACCGGCCACCGGCGCCAGAGGCTGACGGGCCGGCATGGGGGGCGGATCGAGGGGCCCGATCATCTCGCTCGCCGTGGCCGGTGCGGCGAGGAGCATGCACGCCCATACCGCCCTGCCGAGCGGGCGGACGGAAAACCGAGGGAGCAGTTGGCGATGAACAGGCATGTTGGATGGCGGCTCCAGCCGACACGGTCGGCGTAATCGGCAAAGTCATCAGTCGTATCGGCCCGTCGCGGCCTCCTTCTTTGGACCGAATCCACCTTGCGACCGCAGGCAATTGGCGTGATTTACGCAAACCTCACTGTCCGGCGCACGGTGCTGTAATAATGGAGGCGGGGTCGTCGCCTTCCGGAGTTTTCCTGGCCGTGAAACGCATCAATGTTCGCTTCCTGCTGATCATGGTCGCCGGCGCGCTGGCACTGGGCGCCGGCCTGATGGCCCTGAACCGCTACCAGGTGGCCCGAAACGCCGGTTCGCTGGCAGCGCGGGCCCGCGAAAAACGAGCCGCGGGAAATAAAGACGAGGCCCTACGGCTGTTGGCGAAGTATGTCGGCCTGCGGCCGAACGACACCCAGGCCTACGCGGAATTTGCCACGCTCGTTCTCGAACGGGCCGATGCCCCGGGCGCGACGCGGAGCGATTTGTCTCGCGCGTTTCAGGTGCTCGAAACGGCGGTTCTCCGTGATCCCGGCAACGACCGGCTGCGGATGAAGTTGGCGGAATTCGACCTCCGCATCGGCCGCTACAACGATGCCATCGATCATCTCAAGGTGCTTCGCAAACGCCTCGTCGAGGCGCCCGCGCCGGCCGGCGAGGAAGCCATCTCCCCACTGGCAGTGGACGTGCTCCGCGCCCGCGCCCTCGCCGGCGTGGGTGATTTCTCCTCCGCGGCGACGGTCGCCAGCGATCTCATCGGCTTCGACATGCAGACGAGGTTCTTCGATCCGGAAAAACACTTGGCGTCGGGCACCACCGAGGCCTACATGGTCTTGGCGGAGATCCTGGAGAACAAGCTCGAGGACAAGGCCGCCGCGGCCCGCGTCCGTGAACAACTCGTGAAGGTCAACGCCGAGGACCCCCGGGCTTGGCTGGCCGCGGCCCGCTGGCACAGGCAGCAGGGGAAGTTGGACGAAGCGCGTCAGGCGCTGGCACAGGCTGCCGGCCTCGCCCCCGACGATGCCGACACGATGCTCATGGAATTCGAACTCGCGATGACGGAAAAGGATTTCGAACGTGCGGCCAAGGCATTGGCTCGCGGCCTGGAGAAGCATCCGGAGGACGAGCGCATGTACCGGGCCGGCGGCGTGCTGGCGATGCAGCGGGGAGAGCCGGAGAAGGCTTTGGAGACGCTCCGGCAAGGGCTCGATCGGCTGCCCAAGGAGCCGGGTCTGCTCCTCATGCTGGCCGACGTGCTCCTCCAGCAGAACTCCCTCCCGGAGGCCGTCGATGCGATCCGCTCGTTCGGGAGCGTGGTCGGGGCGTCCAACCCCGTCGTCGGCCTGCTCGAGGCCCGCTTGCTCGTGCAGCAAGGCAAATGGCTACCGGCCAAAACGAAGCTCGAGCAGGTGCGGCCCCTGCTGGCGGGATTGGACGAGCAGATCCAGCAGGTCGACCTCTATCTCGGCCAGTGCTACGAACGGCTGGGGCAGTTCGACGAGCAGCTCGAGGCCGCCCGCCGCGTGCTCTCCGACGACCCGACTTCCCTGTTGGCGCGGGTCAACGCCGCTTCGGCGTTGGTCTCCGCCGGCAAGGCAGACAACGCGCTGGCCGAATACGAGCTCGTGGCCGCCGCCGTTCCGGCCGAACGCCTGGCGAAAATCCCGCAGGTGTGGGGGCCGCTGCTGCAGCTCCGCGTGGCAGCACAGATGAAGCGGCAGCCGGTCGATCGGGACTGGACGCGTGTCGATACACTTCTCGACCTGCTCCAAGGATCTCCAGATTTGTCGCAGCAGCAGGTCGCACTGCTCCGCGCCGACGTGCTCGTGCGCAAAGGCGAGGCCGAGGCGGCCCTCGACATGCTCACCGAAGCCGTTGCGGAAAGCCCCGATGATCCTCAATTGCGGGCGGCGCTCGCGCAGCTCGTGCTCCGCCAGCAGGGCGCGGATGCAGCCCGCGCGATCCTCGCCGCGGCTCCCCCCGCCGCGGCCAAGAGCGTGCCCATCCTGCTCCTCGATGCCCAGGTTGCCACCCGGGCCGAGGGCGACGAGCGGGCGAAGCAGTTTGCCGCGATCGAAGCCGCGGCGGCGGAGATGGAAGACGCGGACGCCTTACGGGTGCTGTCCGGACTCGCTTCGTTGCAACTGGGGGCAGGAGACCGTCAGGCGGCCGAACGGCTGTGGAGAGTCGTGGCGGAGCGTTCCCCGGAAGATCTGCAGGTGCGATCGGCACTGTATGAATTGGCCCGCGACGAGGCCGACGTGGAGAAAACCGCCGCCTTGGCCGCCGAGATCTCCCGGATCGCCGGGCCGGCCAGCCCGCAGGCAAGGCTCGCCCTGGCGGGTGAAAAGGTTCTCCGTGTGCGCGCCGCACAGCGGAAGAAGGTGCGCACCGAGCAGAGCCAACTGGAACTTACGGCCGACGAGCAAAAACTCGTCGATGACGCCCGCAACCTCCTTATCGAGGCGGAAAATGAGCGGCCGGGATGGGGTCAGGTCCAACAGATGTTCGCCGAAGCGGAGGGACTGCGCGGTGATGCCTCAGCCGCCATCGCTCGGCTCCAGCGGGCCGTGGATCTCGGCCCGGCCAACCCCGGAATCGTGCGGCAATTGGTCGCCCTGCTGTATGCCAGCAACCGGATCGCCGAGGCGCAGCAGGCCATCGCCCGGCTCGGCCCCGATGGCCTCCAAGGCACCGAACGGATTTCCGCGGAAATGGAAATGCGGGCTGGAAAGTTCGATGATGCCGTGGCCTTGGCGGAACGCAGCGTGTCGCTCGACTCCGCCGACCCCGGCGAACTCCTCTGGCTCGGGCAGTTGCTCGGTCGCTCCGGCAAGACGGAGCAGGCGGAGGAGGTGTTCGAGCGGGCAGTCAAGCTCGCGCCGGCGAAGCCCGAGACCTGGATGGCCCTGTTTTCCTTCCAGCTTGCCAACGGCAGCCGCCAGCAGGCGGAGCGCACGCTTGACCGGGCGACCGCTGCCCTTTCGGAGCCGCAGCGCTCGCTGGTCGTCGCCCAGGGAGGGGAAATGACCGGCAACTTTGCTGCAGCCGAGCGGGCCTACAACGACGCCGTGGCCGCGGCGCCGAAAGCCCTCGACGTGGCCCGTGCCCGCACCGCCTTCCTGCTTCGCCGCGGCAGGCTCGGCCTGGCACGCGATGCCCTGGAAGAGATGATTGCGGCGCCCGCCGACGACGCCGCCTCGCGGGGGGCGAAAGTGTGGGCCCGCCGGGTGCTCGCCGAATTGGTGGCGAGCAAGGGCGGCTACCGCGGCCTGCAGAAGGGCCTGGCCATCCTTGAGGCAAACGTCAGGCCGGATGGCACACTCTCGCCGGAGGACACGGCCGTGCAGATCGCCCTGCTCGCCGGCCGCCCGGAGCCCGACAGTTGGCGGAAGGCGATCGCCGGCCTCGAGGCGCTGGCCAAGGTGCAGCCGTTATCGACCGCCCAGCGGCTCCAGTTGGCGGAACTCCGCGAGAAGGCTGGCCAGTGGGAGGATTGCCGTGCCGATCTCGTGTCGCTGGTGGCGTCGCCGTCGGCGTCGCCGGAGATCTACGCGATCCTCATCGAGAAACTCATCTCCCACGATGACCTGTCAACGGCGCGGCTCTGGCTGCAGAAACTCGCCGCGCTCCAGCCCGAGGCCCTCATCACGCTGGCGCTCGAGGCCAAGCTGGCGATCGCGGAGAAGAACCGGCCCGTGGCGGTCGCCGCCGCGAAGAAGCTGATGCCTTCGTTCCCGGTTCCCGCCCAGCAGGCCGCGCAGCTGCCCGGCATCGCCAAACTGATGGAAGACCTCGGCTTTCCGAAGGCCGCCGACAAGTTGCTTGCGGAGATGGCAGCGCAGTCACCCGAGGGCGTGCTCGCCCGTGCCGAATTTCTCGGTCGCCAAAAACGCGCGCCCGAGGCCCTCGACGTGCTCCAGAAGTCGTGGAAGGACATCCCGCTCGAGCGGCTCCTGCAGACGGGACTGATCGTCGCGCGCGCGGACGGCACGGCACCTTCGGAGGAGGTGCGGGAACGGATCGACGGGTGGTTCGAAAAGGCACAGCAGGCCGACCCCGAGTCGGTGGTCGTGCAACTGCTGCTCGCCGAGTGGCGCGACCTCGAGGGACGCGGCGACACGGTGGAATCCCTGTACCGCACGATCCTCGCCCGGCCAAAGCTCGAACCGGTGCAGCAGGCGATCGTGGCCAACAATCTCGCCTTCCATCTCGCGCGGCCCGAGACCGCCGCCGAGGCGCTGGAATTGGTGGAAAAAGCCATCGTCGAACTCGGTCCCCATCCCGACCTGCTCGATACCCGGGGTGTCGCCTTGATCGCCGACGGCCAGGCCGATCGTGCGATCAAGGACTTGGAGGAAGCGGCGCTGGCCCCGTCGCCCACCAAATTCCTCCACCTCGCCCTCGCCCAGATGGAATCGCAGCAGATGGATGCCGCCGAAAAGTCGCTGGCCAAGGCTCGCAGCCTCGGCCTCGATCCCGCCCGTCTCAACACCGCCGACAGGGCGCGTCTCGATCGCCTGGAGCAGATGCTGGCGGAGAAGATGGCCGGCACCTGATCCGGTCAGCCGCCCTGCAGCATCCGCGATCTAGCCAGTGCGTCCTCGGCTTCGGCGATCCGGCCCCCTCGCATGCAGGCCACGCTCAAAGCGGTATAGCTGAACGGGTCGGCCGGCTCCAGTTCGACCACGCGCCGCGCGTGACGGATGGCTTCGTCGTGCCGCTCCAGCCGGGTGCACCAGGCCGCGAGGGCGGAATGGGCCAGGGCGAAGTCGGGAAACTCGGCCACCACCCCGTCCAATGCCAGCACCGCTTCGGCCAATTGCCCGGCGTCCTTGAGGGCTTCTGCCGCCGCGTACCGCTCTTCCCGTGTCGCCATCTAGTGAAACCCTCTTTTTCCCGGTTGATCGACCAGTCTATCGCTCCGAACCACGCTGACGAGAGCCGGGCTTTCCCGCCCAGTATGGCGGGGCAGGAAGTGTGGGCAAAGTCTCTGCCGCACCCCAAATTGGCATTGAATCGCGGCCACCGCACAGCCGATAACCCCGTCTACCCTGAGGGAAAGTCGCCCGTGAGCATTCATCCGCTGGCCGCCGTGAGCCCCGACGCCCGTCTGGGCGTGGGCGTCACCGTGCATGCCTTCGCCACCATCGAAGCCGGCGCCGAGTTGGGCGATTACTGCACGGTTTCGTCGGGCGCCGTCATCAAGGCGGGCGTCAAGGCTGGCTGCCACAACGAGTTTTGCGAGCATGCCGTGATCGGCGGCGCTCCGCAGCATGCCGCCCGCCCCGAGCAGGTGGGGGCCGTCGTGATCGGCGACCACAACGTATTCCGCGAGCACGTCACGGTGCACCGCGCCCTGAAGCCAGACGCGGCGACTCGCGTGGGCGACAACAACTACATCATGGCCACGTCGCACTTCGGCCACGACGTGCTGGTGGGCAACAATTGCATCTTCGCCAATGGCGCGCTTGTTGGTGGACACGTGTCGATCGAAGACCGGGCCTTTGTCTCCGGCGCGGTCGCGGTGCATCAATTCTGTCGGATCGGCCGGCTCGCCATGGTCGGTGGCCATGCCCGCGTCGTGCAGGACATCCCTCCCTACATGCTCGTCGACGGGCAGAGCGGTTGCATCGTGGGCCTGAACATCGTCGGCCTGAAGCGCAGCGGCCACACCGCCGAGGACATCGCCGACCTGAAGGCCGCCTACCGCACAATCTACCGCCGCGGGCTCCCTTGGAGGGACGTGCTCCATGCGTTGGCCGCGGAATTCCACAGCGGACCAGTTGAGAAGCTGCTGGCGTTTCTCTCGGCTGGCACCCGGGGCTTCGCCCAGGAGCGACGGGCGCCGCCGGCGACGACGCTCCGGCTGCGGGTGCCCGATGAAGATGCCGCCGTGCGTGCCCGGGCCGGCTGAGTACCCGCGGAAAAAGCCATCCATGGCCCCGGCTGTGGGGCGGCAAAAGTCGCCGCTACGCGGTCTTTCAGATTGTCGCAAGGGCTGCAGCAGCCCAACGCTCCTCGAGCGTTCGCCGACCCCTCCGCCTCCACCTGCCCCAACGTGGCGACGGACCTCCGGTCTGTCGGTGCTTCTCTCTCCCAACGTGGCGACGGACCTCCGGTCTGTCGATGCTTCGCGGTAACGCACCGGGTGTCACAGCCCCTCGAGAGCCACCAGGCCAGTCAGCCCCCAGGCATGGCCCTGCCCACCCAAAAAAACCGTGATGTCGTCGTTGGGCGCGAGCCACGGCTCTGTCACCACGACGCGCACGGCGGTCGTGCGCGTCTCCTTGTCGAACTCCACCACGTCGTTCTGGAAGCCCCGCCAGGCGGCCGCATACTCCCGCACGGCGACCGTTCGCCAATCGTCTTCGCGCGTGGAGATGGCAGCCTGTCCGGCAGGGCCCCGGTAAACCTGGAGGCGACATGCCGCGAAGCATGGCTGGAGAAGCATCAGGCCGCTGATCTTGTGGGGAGAGTCCCAGGCGCAGGTCAGCGACTGGCTGTTTTCCCCACCGATCGGCCCGTCGACTTTTATGAGCCAGCCGCCCTTGCCGAGTGGCTTTTCGGGATTCCGGCCGTCGGTGAATTGGGCGGCGCCGGCCGGATCACCAAACCGTTTGGCGAAAAATCGGATGGCCTCCACCGGGGAATTCATCCGTACAGCCCGCACCTTGACCCAGGACGGCGGCACGAACACGGCCGCGGCTCCGAGCGGCTGCAGCCGTTCCAGCGGCTGCCAGTGGTCGTCGTTTTCAACGTCGCCAGGGAAAGGGGCGTCGGGCTTGAGCACCGCAACTGCCGCGTTTCCAAACGTGTCGAAACGCTGGCCCCAGGGGGGCGCCGCTGAACCGACTATGACCGCTCCGAGGGTGACGCGCTTCTTGAACGCCAGACGGCAATACCCCGGATGCCGCTCGGTTCCTGCGCTTCCTTCGGCAGCCGCAGCGGCCAGCCATTGGCCATGGGGCGCACCGGGACTGACCAAGCCGATGCAACGGAGAATTTGGTCCTCCCTGGACTCGGCGAATCCTTTGACATCGTCGTTGGCGGGAAGCTCCGTCGTACTTTCCCAGTCGATATCTTCCTCGTCGAATGGAGCCGCCAGCCGCGACAACTTCGCGACCAACGCCCCCTTCTTCTCCCCGGCCGCGGCGGGTTCGACGGCACGCATCGCCACGATCACCCCGACAAGCGCCGCGGCGATCCAACGCCCCACACGCGCGTTCGCATTCATCAGTTGATCCTCCCTCACCCCCAGGGGCATCGAATCAATGGATGACAGCGGGGCCAAACGACGTCAGTCGACGTCGGTCGCGGCCGAGCCTTCGAGGCCGAGCCGTTGCAGCTTGCGGCGAAGCACCGAGCGATCGATGCCGAGCATCTTGGCCGCCAGTGATTTGTTGTTCATCGTCGCGGCGAGCGTTCGCTCCAGGTGCACCCGCTCCACATCGGCCAACGTGGGCCACTCGGTGGCTTCCGCCGCCGGCGCGGCCGCACGCTTGTCGCTGGCTGCCACCGCCGGTGCGGCATCGAGCCGCGGCTCGACCCTGTAGACGCCGGGGACGGCAGTGGCCGACACCACGCCCTGCGCCGCGGCCCGCGCGAGCTGTGCCATGGAGGCGGACGGCGCCGGTGCCGCGGGAACCGCGTGTACGGCCCCATGGCCGGAGTCCACCATCAGGCCCGTGAGGGCATCGGGGTCGATTTCGTCTCCCGAGGAAAACATGACGGCCCGCTCGAGCACGTTTTCCAGCTCGCGCACGTTGCCCGGCCATGGATACTGCCGGAGCACGTCGACCGCCGCCAGCGACAGCGAGCACAGCGGCATGCCGTGCCGGGCGGCGAGTTCCGCGAGATAGCGGGCGGCAAGCACCGGCACGTCCTCGGGGCGATCCTTGAGAGGGGCCGTGCGGATCGCGACGACGTTCAACCGGTAGAAGAGGTCCTCGCGGAATCGGCCCTCCGCGACCTCGCGGCCCAAGTCACGGTTGGTGGCCGCGACGATCCGCACGTCGATCGGAATCTCCTCGTGGCTGCCCACCGGCACGACAGTCCGTTGCTGCAGCACGCGGAGCAGTTTGGCCTGGAGTTCCAATTCCATCTCCCCGATCTCGTCGAGGAAAATGGTGCCGCCGTCGGCGGCACGGAAACAGCCGAGCGTGGAGGATGTGGCTCCCGTGAACGACCCCCGCACGTGCCCGAACATGTGGCTCGCAAACAGCGTTCCGGTCGTCACCGCGCAGTCGACGGGGATGAATGGCTTGGATGCACGGCCGCTGGCGGCATGGATGGCGCGGGCAATCAGTTCCTTGCCGGTGCCGCTCGGCCCCATGATGAGCACGCTGGACTGATGCGCGGCCACCAACTGGATCGACCGCCGCACGTGCTCCGACCAGGGGGATACGCCGGCAAGGCGATCGACCGCAGCAGCGCGACGATGTTCGATGGCCGGCAAACCCACACGGCAATCCTTTTTCCAACGACCCCGAAAGCAACAGTGAGATATACCCGATTATTCCTGGTGAAGCCAACGATCGGCCCGCTTTTCCGGCCCTTTCCCTGGGCCATCCCCTCGCCCAAGGGGACCATGCCCGGGCGAAAAATTGCCCACCCGGCCGTCGCCCGGTCGGGAAAGATGGGCAAAGATTGCGGTATGGACGTTTCTCCTTTTCCTCAGACGCTGCCCGGGGGTCGCCGCGCGCGCCGCTGGGCGATCGGCGTTGGCCTCACCATGCTGGGCGTTCTGGGCTGGCTCGCGCTCGATCGCTTCCTCGTTGACCGGCGGCCGATCGTCGTCGGCATTCTCCATTCGCAGACCGGCCCGATGGCCGTGAGCGAACGGTCGATGGTCGATGCGGAGATCCTGGCCCTCGAAGAGATCAACGAGGCCGGCGGTCTGCTCGGCCGCCCGGTGCGGTGGGTGATCGCCGATGGGGCTTCCGATCCCACGACGTTCGCCCGGCAGGCGGAGCGGCTCATCCGGGACGAGAAGGTGGCCGTGCTCTTCGGCTGCTGGACGAGCGCCAGCCGCAAGGCCGTGCTGCCAGTCGTCGAGGAGGCAGATCACCTGCTCGTCTACCCGATGGCCTACGAAGGCCTCGAAGAGTCTCCCCAGGTGATCTACACCGGGGCAGCCCCCAATCAGCAGATCACGCCGGCCGTGCAGTGGTGCCACGATACGCTGCGTGCCCGACGCTTCTTCCTCGTCGGCTCCGACTATATCTGGCCGCGGTGCGTGAACGCAATCGTTTCCGACCAGTTGGCCGGGCTGGGTGCCGAGCGGGTCGGCGAGGCGTATGTGCCGTTCGGGAGCACGGCGGTCGACGACGTGGTGCGGGCCATCGTGGCCGCAAAGCCGGATGTCGTGCTCTGCAGCGTCGTCGGCGATTCCGCCGTGGCATTCTTCCGCGGCCTAAAGGAAGCCGGCATCGGGCCCGAGACAACGCCCGTGGTCAGCTTTTCCATCGCCGAGGACGAACTCCGCACGATCCCACGCGACGACATGATCGGCCACTACGCCGCCTGGAACTATTTCCAGAGCATCGATCGCCCCGAGAACCAGGAGTTCGTCCGCGCCTTCAAGGCCCGCTACGGCAACGACCGCGTGACGTCCGACGTCATCGCCTCCGCCCACGACAGCGTACGGCTGTGGGCCCGCGCCGTCCGTGAAGCCGCCACGAGCGACGTGGACCAGGTGCGGGTGGCGATGCGGCACCAGAGCCTCGACGCCCCCGAGGGGATCATCGCCGTCGATCCGAACACGCAGCACACCTGGCGGCCGGTGTTCATCGGCCGCATCCGCGGCGACGGCCAGTTCGACATCGTCTGGACCAGCCGCACCTCGGTGCGGCCGATGCCCTTCCCGATCTCCCGGTCCCGATCCGCATGGGAGAAGTTCGTCGATGGACTGTACCGGGAATGGGGCGGCCGCTGGATCAATCCCATCGGCGCGGTCATCGCCGGCGGCTCCTCCCCGACGAGGATGACGCCATGATCGGCACCGACGCGACGATGGGACGGGCGATGCAGCGGTCGATCGCCGGCCGGCTGCTGTTTTGGTTTCTCGTCATCGCCCTCATCCCCTGCGCCATCCTCACCGCGATCACGGCCCGCATCGCCGCCAACGCCCTCGAGGAGTCGGTCCGCTCCAACCTCGTGCAGATCGCGGCGTCCAAGGAGGGCCGACTGGAGGCCTATGCCATGGAGCGCGTCCGTGACGGCACAGCCCTGGCCCGTGGTCCGACGTTCATCCGCGCGATGGGAGAACTCCGCAACGCCTTCGCGGCGGCGCCTGCCGACGCCGCCACGCGGCTCGCGGCCGCCGCCGCGCCCTTTCGCGAGTATTTCGACTACGTCGCCCAGTCCTATGGCTACGAGACGCTGCTCCTGATCGACGCCGACGGCCGCGTGCTGTTTTCGCTCGATGGGACGGTCGCGGCCGGCGCATCGATCCTGGCCGGATCGGCCGCTTCGTCGGAACTGGCCGCGGGTTTCGACCGTGCGCGGACGCTCCTCCAGGCCGACCTCGGTGGCTTCCAGGCCGTCGGCAAGACGGGGATGCCCCTGGCGTTCGTAACCGCACCGGTGTTCGCCGAGGGGCGGGTGATCGGCGTGCTGGCGCTGGGCCTCGACCCGCAGCTGATCTGGGCGACGATCACCGACAACACGGGCCTCGGCCGCACCGGCGAGGTCGTGACCGCTGAACGGCTCGCCGATGCCATCCTCGTGACCACGCCCCTACGGCACGCCCCTGATGCCGCTTTCCGGCTGCGGATTCCGCTGGGATCGGAGCAGGCGTCGGCCACCCAGCGGGCCGCCAACGGCGACCGCGGATACGGCCAGTCCATCGACTACCGCGGCGAGGAAGTGGCCGCGGCCTGGTGCTACCTGCCCAGCTTCCGCTGGGGGATGGTCGTCAAGCAGGACGCCGATGAGGCTTTCGCGCTCGTGCGCCTGCAGAAGTGGGCGATCGTCGCCTTGTCGCTGGCGACGATCGTGGGCGTGACGCTCGCCGCGCTCGTGGTGGCGCGAACGATCTCCACCCCGATCCGCACGGCCGTGTCCGTCGCCCGGCAGGTGGCCGGCGGCGACCTGCGGGCAAATGTCGGCGTCACCTCCGACGACGAGACGGGCGCGCTGTTGGAGGCGATCCAGACGATGACCAACGACCTCCGCGGGCTCATCGGACGCATCCAGAAGTCGTCGGTGGCCCTGATCTCCACCGCCACCGCGATCCAAGCCACGTCCACCGAGCAGCAGCAGGTGATCGCCGACTACGGCGCCTCCACGAGCCAGGCTGTGGCGGCGGTCAAGCAGATCTCCGTGACCAGCCAGGAACTCCTCCGCACGATGACGGAGGTCAACGACATGGCCGCGCACACAGGCGACATGGCGACCTCGGGCAAGGGCAGCCTGGCGGGCATGGATGCCACCATGCGCAGCCTCGCCGAAAGCACCTCGTCGTTCGGCGGCAAGCTGGCCGTGATCAGCGAGCGGGCCGCAAACATCAACCTCGCCGTGACCACGATCACGAAGGTGGCCGATCAGACCAACCTGCTCTCCATCAACGCCGCCATCGAGGCCGAGAAGGCCGGCGAATACGGCCTCGGCTTCCTCGTCGTGGCCCGCGAGATCCGCCGCCTTGCCGACCAGACGGCCGTGGCCTCGCTCGACATCGAGCGGATGGTGAAGGAGATGCAATACAGCGTGTCGGCCGGCGTCATGGAGATGGACAAGTTCGCCGAGCAGGTGCGGGCCGGCGTCCGCGAGATCGGCGACGTGGCGACGAAACTCGGCGACATCATCGGCGCCGTTCAGGGAATCTCCGGACGCTTCGGCCAGGTGACGGAGGGCATGCGGGCCCAGTCGCAGGGGGCGGAGCAGATCCGCGAGGCCATGATCCGCCTCGCAGAAGGAGCGTCGCGCACGGCCTCGTCGCTCGACGATTTCAACAAGGCCACGGTGCACCTGCGCGAGGCCGTCGGCGACCTCAAGGAGGAGGTATCGCGGTTCACGGTCTGACGGCGCCGGGCCTTCTTCCCCGCGCTCCCACGCATGCCATGCAACTTCTCACGTTCACCGTCGCCGGGCAGACTTACGCCGTCGAGTCGCGGCGCGTGATCGAGGTCTTGCCGCTCGTTCCGGCCCGGCCGCTGCCGCGGCTGCCCGACTATGTCCGCGGCATCTTCACCTACCGCGGCCGGCTCGTGCCGCTGGTCGACCTCGGGCGGCGGTTGGCCGACGCCGAGGTGGCCGAGCGGCTCAGCACGCGGGTCATCGTGGTGGCTTACGCGGCCGCCGGGAGCCGGCCCGAGCGGCTCGGCCTGGTGGCCGAAAACGTGATCTCGATCCGGTCGGCCGAAGAGGCCGATGCCGCGCTGCCCGCACTGGATCTGCCCGACGCCCCCTATCTTGGAAGGCTGCTGCGGATCGGCCATGAGACCGTGCAGGTGCTCGCCATCGAGCACCTGCTGCCCGGGCCGATCGCCGCCGGACTGTTTCCGGCCGCTGACGCAGCGGAGCCACCTGCACCATGACATCCCGCGCATCCGCCGCCACCGCACCGCTCGCTCGCCTCGCCCCGCTCCTGGCGCGGTGGATCGGCCTCGATACGGCCACCGTCGGCAATGCCGCCATCGAGCGGGCCTGCCGGCTGCGGATGGAGGCGCTCGGCATCGACTCGCTCGCCGCCTACGTCGATCGCGTGGCCGGCGACGACGCCGAGCGGACCGAACTGATCGAACACGTGGTGGTGGGGGAGAGCTGGTTCTTCCGCGACCAGCAGGTGTTCGAATTCCTGCGCCGATTCGTGCGCGGCCGGCTGTCACGCGCCGACCGGCTGCCGATCCGCATCCTGTCGGCGCCCTGCGCCGGGGGCGAGGAGCCCTATTCCGCGGCAATGGCCCTGCTCGATGCCGGCGTGGCGGCGGACCACTTCGCGATCGAAGCCGTCGACGTGAGCCGCGCGGCGCTGCAGCGCGCGGCCGCAGGCCGCTACTCGGCCAACGCCTTCCGCAACGCCGATCTCTCCTTCCGGGACCGCTGGTTCCAGCCGGCCGGCGGGGCATCGGTGATCGACCCGCGGATCCGCCGCCAGGTGCGATTTCATGAAGGTAACCTTCTCGACGAGGATTGTGTGGCACGGCTCGCGGAACACGGCCCCTTCGACGTGCTCTTCTGCCGCAACCTGCTCATCTATCTCGACGACGAGGCCCGCACCACGCTCGAGCGGACGTTCGACCGGCTGCTCGCATCAGACGGAGTGCTCCTCCTCGGCGCGGCCGAGCCACCGATCATGAGGGGCCGCTGGATCCCCGCGGCGGCGACGTCCGTGTTTGCCCTCGAACGGGGCACCGCTCCATCCGGCCCCGCCACCGCGAGCGTCGCTTCCCGGCCACGTGAGCAGCCCGCACGCACGCACCGCGGGCGGGCCGCGGCCCGCCCGCAGGCCACAGCGACCGCGCCCGGCCCCGTCGCCCCGCCGCCCACGGCAGCCTGCGACACCGCTCCGCTTGATGCGGTGCTGCGGGAGGCGGGCGAACTGGCCAATGCCGGCCGCTTCACCGAGGCGATCGCCGTGTGCGATGCCTACCGCGAGCGGTGCGGCCCGGCGGCGGATGTGTTCTTCCTCATGGGCATGCTGCACCAGTCGGCAGGCGATGTCGACAGCGCGGCGGCCTGCTTCCACAAGACGCTCTACCTCAAAGGCAGCCACGCCGACGCCTTCCTCGCGCTGGCGCTCATCGCCGCCCAGCGCGGCGATGCGGCGCTGGCCGAGACCTACCGGCAGTCGGCCGTGCGGGCGGCGGCGCGGGGAGGCAACCCATGACCCGCGACGTGAGCCCCGAGCGGCAGGTCGCCGCGCCGATGGAGGAGTGCTGGCGGAAGATCGGCGTGGCCGGCGACCGCAGCTGCCCGGAGCTGGAAACCTTCATCCACTGTCGCAACTGCCCCGTTCTCGCCGCCGCGGCGCGGACGTTTTTCGACCGCGCCGCTCCGGCCGGCTATCTCGACACCTGGCAGGCCATCCTCGACGAACCCGAGGCGGTCGCCGAGTCGGACGCCGCGAGCGTGCTCGTGTTCCGCCTCGGCTCGGAATGGCTGGCGCTGCCCACTGCCGTGCTCGTGGAGGTGACGCCGCTGCGGCCACTGCATCGGGTGCCGCACCGGGCTGGCACCCTGCTCCAAGGGATCGTCAACATCCGCGGCCAACTGCAGCTCTGCGCCTCGCTGCACGCGCTGCTCGGCCTCGACGCCGCGGCTCCCGCGTCCGACGCGGAGGCATCGGCCGGCGACCTCGGGTTGGCCCGACTGCTCGTGGTCGAGCGGACGAAACCGACCGGCGTGGAGCGATGGACGCTGTTGGTCGACGAGGTGGCGGGCGTGCACCGCGTGTTGCGGTCGTCGCTTCGCAATGTGCCGTCGACGGTCAGCCATGCCGGCTCGCGGCATGCCTTGGCGCTGTTCACACTGCAGGATCGGCCGGTGAGCCTGCTCGATGACCAGCGGATTTTCGACGGCCTGCTGGCCGGGATCACGAGCTGAAAGGAATCCGCCACCGTGGCCGACGACCTGAGCGGTTTTTCGATGCTCGAACTGTTCCGGCTGGAGGCCGAGGGCCAAACGGCCGTGCTCTCGGCCGGCGTGCTCGCCGTCGAGGAGTTGGAGCGCTCGCCGGAGACGATCGAGGCCCTCATGCGGGCCGCCCACTCGCTGAAGGGAGCGGCACGGATCGTGGGCCTCGAACCGGCCGTCCGCGTGGCCCACGGCATGGAAGACGTGTTCGTGGCGGCGGGCAAGGGCCGGTTCACCGTGCGGCCCGAGCATGCCGATCTGCTGCTCTCGTGCGTCGACTTTCTCTCTTCGATTGCCCGTGCCGAAGACGCCGAAAGCGGCGACTGGGTGCGGCAGGCCGACACGCTCGTCAGCCAACTGGAAGCGCTGCTCAGCGGCGCCGCGGCAGCGCCGCCGGCTGCGTTGCCGCCGGCCGCGTCCCAGCCCGAGCCTGCAGCGCCGGCGGCCGCGATCGCCCTCCCGCCCTCCGCCGCACCGCCCTCCGCCGCACCGCCCTCCGCCGCACCGCCCTCCGCCGAAGCCCCGCGGGCGGAGCCCCCCGAGCCGGCCAAGCCCGCAAGCCTTCCGCTCGAGCAGCCTGACCGCGTCGTTCGGGTGTCTGCGGACAGCCTCAACCGACTCGTCGGCCTGGCCGGCGAGTCGCTCGTCGAAACCCGCCAACTGCGGCCCTTCGTTGACTCGCTTCTTTCCCTCCGAGCAGGGCAGGTCGACATCACCGACGCGATCCAGTCTTTCGAAGACCGGCTCAAGGCCGCCGACACACCCGTGGCCACCCCTCTGGCGGCCATGCTCACCGGGATTCGGGAACGTGCCGAGGGGATGCTCACGAGCCTCACCGAACACGTCGAGGACTTCGAGTACTTCGCCCGCCGCAACGAGGATCTCTCCAACCGGCTCCATCACGAGGTGATCGTCAGCCGCATGCGGCCCCTGGCAGACGGCATCCGGGGCTTTCCGCGGCTGGTTCGCGACGTGGCTCGCACGCTCGGCAAGCAGGTGCGGTTCGAGGTGCGCGGCGAGCAGACCGGCGTCGACCGTGACATTCTCGACAAGCTCGAGGCACCCCTGTCGCATCTGATCCGCAACGCCCTCGACCACGGCATCGAACTGCCCGCCGAGCGGGAGGCCGCCGGCAAGCCGGCGCAGGGCACGATCCGCCTCGAAGCCCGCCACCGCGCCGGCATGCTGCACATCACGCTCACCGACGACGGCCGCGGGATCGACGTGGAGCGGCTCCGCGCCAAGGCCGTGGGCCGCGGACTCGTCGCCCCGCAGGTGGCCGAGCAGCTCACGGAGCTCGAATTGCTCGAGTTTCTCTTCCTGCCCGGCTTCTCCACCAAGGACGAGGTGACGGAAATCTCCGGCCGCGGGGTGGGGCTCGACGTCGTGCAAAGCATGGTCAAGGCTGTGGGCGGCAGCGTCCGCGTGGCCACGCAGCCCGGCAGGCAGACGGTGTTCACCCTCCAACTGCCGATCACGATGTCGGTGATCCGTGCGCTGTTGGTCGACATCGGCGGCGAGCCTTACGCCTTCCCCCTGACCCGCATCGACCACATCCTCCACTGCCCGCACGACCAGATCCGCACCGTCGAAGGGCGGCAGTATTTCGACCGCGACGGCACGGCGATCGGGCTGGTTATGGCGGCCCAGATCCTCGATATGCCCGGACCCGCCACGCCGGTCGACCCGATGCCCGTCGTGGTGATCAGTGACCGCGGGCAGCAGTTCGGCATGATCGTCGATGCTTTTCTCGGCGAGCGCGACTTGGAGGTGCGGCCGCTCGACCCGCGGCTCGGCAAGGTGCCCGACATCAACTCCGCCTCGCTTCTGGAGAACGGCAATCCCGTGCTCATCGTCGACGTCGAGGACCTCGTCCGGTCGATCGACAACGTGCTCGTGGGCCGCCGGCTCTCGCGGGTGGAGTTCGAGAAACTGGCCGAGCAGTCCCGGAGCCGGAAGCGGATCCTGGTGGTCGACGATTCGATCACCGTCCGCGAGTTGGAGCGGCAGCTGCTCCAGGCCCGCGGCTTCGCGGTCGACGTGGCCGTCGACGGCATGGACGGCTGGAACGCCATCCGCAGCGTGCACTACGACCTCGTCGTCACCGACGTCGACATGCCGCGCATGGACGGCATCGGACTGGTGACGCTGATCAAGAACGACCCGGCCCGCAAGGAGATTCCCGTGGTCATCGTGTCGTACAAGGACCGCGAGGAAGACCGGCTCCGCGGCCTCGACGCCGGCGCCAACCGCTACCTCACGAAGAGCTCCTTCCACGACGAGACGTTCCTGCATACGATCATCGATCTCGTGGGAGAGCCAGAGCGGTGAGAATCGGCATCGTCAACGACGTGCGGGCTGCGTGCGAGGCGTTGCGCCGCGTGGTCAACAGCCTTCCCGACCACGAAGTGGCCTGGACGGCAAGCGATGGCGTGGAGGCGATCGCCATGGCGAAGCGCGACCGCCCCGACCTGATCCTCATGGATCTGATCATGCCCCACCTGGATGGCGTGCAGGCCACCCGGCAGATCATGGCCGCGGCGCCTTGCGCCATTCTCGTGGTCACCGCGACGGTGAGCGGCAACATCTCGCTCGTGTACGAGGCGATGGGGTTCGGCGCCCTCGACGCC
>JBIIIP010000104.1:0-10922 GCA_044234625.1 Pirellulales bacterium
AGGCCGGCCGCGAGCCCGTGGAGCGGGACACGCTCTACCACCGCGTCGTGCGGGAGGGCACGGCCTGGAAGGCGGCTGAGCCGATCACCGCCGCGACGGGCTGAGCGCTCGCCCACGCTCCTTGCGGCGCGGGTCTTGGATCATCCCACCTGCCCGTGCCGGGAGCCCTGGCTGGCCAATTCCGTGCGGCGGCGGACGACGAGATCGCGGATCCGGCCATGCTCCGGCAGGGCGAGCAACGGGTCGAGATCCAGGATGGCGATCGCATCCTGACGGGCCTCGTCGACGACCACCTCGTCGCTGTAGGGAATGGCGGCCAGCCCCTCCTCGGCCTCCGTCTGCGGCACGGCGTCGGCCGCCTGCGTGAACTTGAATTCGCTTCCTGTGCGGCCGCTCTGCTGGGTGCCGAACAGCCGGCCGCTGCCCCGCAGCCGACGGTCCAGGGTGGCGAGCGCGAAGCCGTCGGTCGTCGCCACGAAGGCGTCGATCCGCTCCCTGCCGCGTTCGTCGAGGTCGCCGGTGGCCGCGCCGCAGATGCCCGGCACCGCCCCGCGGGCCACGCGGCCGCGAAGCTGGTGGAGTTGGGCGAGCCCGAAGCAGTCGGCGTCGAGGATCGTCATGATCGTGGCCTGCGGAACGTCGATGCCCACTTCGATCACCGGCGTGGCCACGAGCACGTCGAGCTTTCCCGCGGCGAAATCCTCGAGCACCGCATTCTGCAATGGCGGGGCCATGCGGCCATGCACCAGCCCCAGGCGAAACGCCTCCAGCGGCCCGTTGGCGAGCGTTTCGAAGGCGCTGGCGATACTCTGCACGCCGCGGTCGGAATCTTCGATCACGGGCACGACCACGTAGCCGCGGCGGCCGTCCCGCAGTTTCTTGCCGAAGAAATCCCACCACTGCCCGAGCCGCTCCGGCCCGACGTGGTAGGTAGCCACCGTCTGCCGTCCGGCCGGCAGGCTGCGGATCTCGGAGATGTCGAGATCACCGTACAGCGCGTGGGCCAGCGTCCGCGGGATGGGGGTCGCCGTCATGATCAGCGTGTGCGGGTCGGCCTTCTCCGCCTGCATCACCAGCCGCTGCTCGACGCCGAACCGCTGCTGCTCGTCGATCACCACCAGGGCCAGCCGGCGAAACCGCACCTCCTCGCCGAGCAGGGCGTGCGTGCCGATCACCACCGCGGCCTCGCCCGACTCGATCCGGCCCAGCACCTCGCGTCTCTGCGCCGCGGGCATGCCCCCCACGAGCAGGTCGGCATGCGTCTGGTTGCGCGCCGCGTTGTCGTCGGCGAGCCAACGCGACAGCGAGCGATGGTGCTGCCGGGCAAGCAGCTCGGTGGGGGCGAGGAGGGCGGCCTGGTGCCGCGGGTGCGGGTCGCCGATGTCCGCCGCGGCCGGCTTCGAGGCCACGGCAGCGAGCATGGCGTAGACGGCTACCGCGGTCTTGCCGCTGCCGACCTCGCCCTGCACCAGCCGGTGCATCGGCCGCGTGCTGCCGAGATCGCGCACGATGTCGGCCACGGCCTGCTCCTGGTCGGCCGTGAAGGAGAAGGGAAAGCGGGAGCGGATGCGGGCGTCGAGCCGGGGGTTGACCTCGATCACCGGGGCGGCCCGCCGCAGTTCCTTCTCGCGGCGATCCTGGCGGAGCATGATTTGCACGACGAGGTGATCGGCGTAGGCGAGCCGCCGCCGGGCCGCCTCGATGGCGTCCCGGCTCGTCGGCTGGTGGATCCACCGGAAGGCTTCCTGGATCGTCACCAGGCCGCGGTCCCGGCGAAAATCCGCGCTGAAGGCCTCCTTCAATCCATCGACCACGTGGTCGAGCGCCGCCTGCACGGCCACCCGCACGTGCGACTGCTGCACGCCCGCCGTGAGGGGATACACGGCGAGCCACGTGCCGGCAGCCGAGGTTTCATCCGTCTCGAGAAACCGCACGTCGGGATGCGCGAACTCCCACACCGTGCCGCTCTGCCGCGGCCTGCCGGCGATCACCACGCGCATGCCCGCGGAGAATTTCCGCGCCATGAACGGCATGTTGAACCATACCGCCCGCACCGATCCGCCCGTGCAGCGGACGAGCACGGCCAACAGCGAGCGTCCGGCGGCGGTCGTCCGCGTGGCGACGTCGACGACCTCGCCGGTGATGGCGGCATGCTCGCCGGCCCGCAGGGCCGCCCAGGCGTCCGCGCCCGTGAAATCCTTGTAGCCGCGCGGGAAGTGCAGGAGCGCGTCGCGGGCCGTGTGCAGATCGAGTGCCGCGAGCTTCATGGCGCGCTGCTCCCCCACGCCCGGCAGGTCGGTGAGCGGAGTGACCAACGAAAAAGAAGCCGCGTCGCCCATGCCGGGCAGTGTAGACCGCGTCACGTCCGCCACTCATCCGCTGCTGAAAAAAGCCGTCGCCATCCCGCCGCAGGCGTCAGCCCACGCGGCCGCCCGACGCGCGGCGCTCGGCTTTGAGCCGCTGGTAGGCCTTCACGGCCAAGGCATCGCAGGCCTCGTTCTCCGGATGGCCGGCATGGCCGGCGACGTGCGTGAACCGGATCGTGTGCGATCCGGCGAGTCGGTCGAGCTCCCGCCACAGGTCCTCGTTCTTGACCGGCACGAGCCGCCCTTTCTCCTTCCGCTTCCAGCCCTGCTGCTTCCATTTCGGCAGCCACTCGGAAAGGCCGGTGCCCACGTAGACGCTGTCGGTGACCAGCTCCACCACGGTGGGTCGCTTGAGCTGCGACAGGCCCTGGACCACCGCCGTGAGCTCCATGCGGTTGTTGGTGGTTTCGGGCTCGGCCCCCGACTCCCTCGTTTCCCTGCCGCTGCCCGGGTGGCGGAGGATGAAGGCCCATCCGCCGGGCCCCGGATTGCCGCTGCAGGCGCCGTCGGTGAAGAGCACCACCTCCGGTGCCGCGGTCGGTGTCGATCCCTGTGGGGCCATCGGGCGGAAATCCTTTCGTCGCGGAGGGAATCAGGCCGCTTCCTCGGGGGTTGCCGTGGCGGCCAGCGCGGCGGGCGTCATGGCCGGCTCCGCCTGCGGGTGGCGCAGCGGGAGCGTGACGGTGAACGTGCTTCCGCGGCCGAGCTGGCTTTCCAATTCGATGTCACCCCCCAGCAGACGGCACAGCTCGCGGACGATCGACAGGCCGAGGCCCGTGCCGGAGTATTCGCGGGTCATGGCGTCGTCGCCGGCCTGGAACGTGCGTCCCTGGCGGAACTTCTCGAAAATCGTCTGCTGCTCCTCATCGGCGATGCCCACGCCGGTGTCGGCCACCTCCACCACGATCGCCGGCGGGTCGGCGTCGGCGTCGAGCGCCGCGCGGATGTCGATGCGGCCCCCTTCGGGCGTGAATTTGACCGCGTTCGACAGCAGGTTGGCGAGGATCTGCTGCACCTTCGGCTGATCCTGCACCACCTGTTCGAGCCCCGGGCCGATGTCGTAGGCCAGTTCGATCCGTTTCTTCTCGGCCAGCGGCCGCACCATGTCGCACTGCGCGGAGACGACCGCCTCGAAGCGAAACGCGGTCGGCCGCACCTCCATCCGGCCGGCCTCGATCTTCGCCAGGTCGAGGATGTCGTTGATCATGTCGAGAAGCATGCGGCCCGACGAGCGGATGTTGGCCACGTAGCGCTTCTGCTTGTCGTCGAGGGATTCGATCGAGCCGAGCACGTCGGAGAAGCCGATGATGCTGTTGAGCGGGGTGCGCAGCTCGTGGCTCATGGTGGCGAGGAAGTCGCTCTTCAGGCGGTTCATGTCGTAGAGGTGCATGTTGACGCGGGCCAGCTCATCGACCTTCTCGTCGAGATTGTTATTGGCCTTGCGCAGGTCTTCCTGCGAGTCGACGAGCCCGCGGAGCATGCGGTTGAAGGCCACGCCCAGTTCCTCGAACTCGTCGGCCGTGTGGATCTCCGCCCGGGCCTGCAAGTTGCCGCGGCGCACCTCGTCGCTCACCTCGCGGAGATGGTCGAGCGGCTTGACGATCACGAAGCGCACGATCGCGTAGGCGGCGAGCATGGCGAGAAACACGGTCATGATCGCCGTGGCCAGGAGGATGGCGCGGTTCCAATTGATGGCCTTCTGCGTGGTCGAGTCAGGCATCACCACCTTGATGACGGCCATGAGGTCGTCTTCGGCGAGGGCCCGGCGCTCGGCCGCGGGGGTGATGGCGGCATGCTGGGCGGTGAGCCCCTTGAACTCATGGCAGATGAGGCAGCTCTGCTTGGCGCGGACCGGCTGGTAGTAGTGGTATTCCGAGGCGTCGGCCGTGCGGAATTCCCGGTATTCGTTGGCCGGCAGGGGCGGCCCTCCGGCCGCGGACGACGCGGACCCGGCGGCGGGAGCCGGACGCTCCTTGAAAATGTCGAGCACGGCGGCGTCGAGCTGCGTGTAGGCGGCCCGCTCCTCGGGCGTCGCCTCGGGATCGAGCAGCCGCCAGCTGTAGGGCTGGCTTTGCAGCGTGCGGCCAAGCGTCTCGATGAGATTCGTGTATCGCTGGTCGGCCTCGAGCGTCTTCCAGTGGTAATGGAGCATAATCGCATCGACCAGGTGGCGTCCCGTGCTCCGCGTCGTCGTGTAGACGAGGTCCTCCGTACGGCTGCCATACCACCAGAAGCTGCCCGCGATGAGCACGAACAGGCAGAGGCCGAAGAGGAGACGGCACTTGCGCTCGAGGCTGGTCTCGCCGAGGATGTCCTTGAAGGAGCGATATGCCATGAGGAAGCCGCTTTCCCGACCATGGTACCCGGTGCCGCATTTCCCCAGAAAGCCTATCTCACGTGGATTTCACGGGCGGTCGCGATCCGGCGGCGGGGTGGCGACGTTCCGCTCAAGAAAATGCCGCGGGTCGTCGATGCCGAGCGTGGCGGAGAGCGGGGACGGTCTGGCCGGACGAAGCGGGGGCACGCATGGCGAGGGGACAGGATTCGATGGGCGGTGTGGTGCCGATGACCGCCGGCCGCGCGGTGAGGCCGCGGCCGCCCATGCTTCGCGCGCTCGGCAAGGCCGAGCCGCCCGCCGTGGTGGAGATCGCGGGCGAGATGTTCCGCTGCTTGGAGGTGCTGAAGCACGATTCCTGGGCGGCGAGCGGCATCTATGCCTCGGCCACCCGCAAGGCCTTCTGCAAATTCAACCGCCAGCAGGCGCTGGCCTGCCTGCCGATGCGGTGGCTGGGCCGCCTGCTGGCCGTCCGTGAGCAGGCATTCCACCGCCGCCTCGACGGGGTCGAGGGCGTTCCGGCGTCGCTCGGGCCGGTGCGGGTCGATGGCCGCGTGCTTCCCCACGCCGTGGCCCGCGAGTTCATCGCCGGCCACGCCCTGCGCGAGGGTGAGCGCGTGGCCGACGACTTCTTTCCCCGGTTTCGCCGCCTGCTGGCGGAAGTGCATGGCCGTGGCATGGCCCACGTCGACCTGCACAAGCGCGAGAACATCCTCGTGGACGACGCCGGCCGGCCGCACCTCATCGACTTCCAGATTTCGTTCGCCCTGCCACGACGGACGGGCGTGACCACGGCGGTCTTCGGCTGGCTGCTCACCATGCTCCAGCGCAGCGACGACTACCACCTGCTCAAGCACCTGGCCGGGCATCGCCCCGATCTTCTCGACGGGTTGGATCAGGATCTCAAGAGGGCCCGGCCCTGGTGGATCCGCGCCCATCGCATGGTGGCCGTGCCGTTCCGCACCTTCCGGCGCGGGCTGCTCGTGCGGCTGGGCGTCCGCTCGGAGAGCGGCCATGCCCACAGCGAGGCCTTCCCGGAAATCGCCCACCGCCGCGCGGCCTGAAGTCAGAGCATCTCGACGGGATCGACGTCGATGATCCAGGCGACGTCGTCGGGCGCGTGGATCGCCGCCGTCGCGCGGCGGACGAGGTCGCGGAGCGCCGGGCCATCGGCCCCGTGGACGTGCACGTGCCAGCGGAAGCGATCCCGCAGCCGCTCGATCGGGCACGGCGCCGGACCGAGCACGCGGATGCCGGCCGTCTCCTTGGCGGCCCGGCGGATCGCGTCGGCGATGGCGCCGGCCCAGTCGGCGACGGCCTGCTCCGAACCGCTGCGGACGACGATCCGCACGACAGAGCCGGCGGGTGGGTAGAGCAGCGCCTCGCGGATCGGCAGCTCCGACCGCACAAAGGCTTCGTAGTCGTGGGCGGCGGCGGCCCGGATGGCGGGATGGTCGGGAGTGCTCGTCTGCACCACCACGCGGCCGCCCAACGGTCCGCGGCCGCTGCGGCCCGCCACCTGCGTGACCAATTGGCAGGTCCGCTCGGCCGCACGGAAATCGGCCAGGTGGAGGGCCGCGTCGGCGTGCACCACGCCCACGAGCATCACCGCCGGGAAATCGAGTCCCTTGGCGATCATCTGCGTGCCCACGAGGATGTCGATCTCACGGGCCCGGAAGGCGTCGAGCGTGCGCTCGTGGCTGCCGCGGGTGCGCATCGTGTCGGTGTCCATGCGGGCAACGCGGGCGCCGGGAAACAGGCTGCGCACGTGCTCCTCGAGCCGCTGCGTGCCCGTGCCGCGCTGCACCAGGCCCGGCGCTCCGCATTCCGGGCATTCGGTGGGCACGCGGGTGACGAGGCCGCAGCCGTGGCAGATCCCGCGGCTGCCCGGCTGGTGGAGCGTGAGGGCGAGGTCGCATTGCGGGCACCGCGCCGTGTGGCCGCAGGAGAGGCACTGCACGTGGGTGGCGAAGCCGCGGCGGTTAAGGAGAAGCATCACCTGGCCACCACTGCCGAGGGCCCAGGTGATGCCCGCCGCCAGCCGGGGGCTGATGGCCCCCTTTGCCCGCGCCTTCGGATCGCGGAGGTCGACCGTCATCACCGCCGGCAGCTCCGAGCCGCCGACGCGGTCGGCGAGGCGGCACATCGTCCACTCACCTGCCAGGCAGCGGGAGAAGGTCTCGAGCGACGGCGTGGCCGAGCCGAGCACGAGGGGCACGTTCTCGGCCCGGGCAATCCATTCGGCCACGTCGCGGGCGTGGTACCGGGGCGCGGTCGCCTGCTTGAACGAGGTCTCGTGTTCCTCGTCGATGACGATGAGGCCCAGCCGCGGTGCGGGGGCGAAGATCGCGCTCCGCGCCCCGACGATCACGTTCACACGTCCCGCCGCGATCTCCCGCCACTGGGCGTGCCTTTCCGCAGGGGTGAGATGGCTGTGGAGCACGGCCACTGCGCCGAAGCGGGCGCGGAAGCGGTCGCAGGTCTGCGGCGTGAGGCTGATCTCGGGCACGAGCACGATCGCCTGCCGGCCGAGGGCGACGGCCTCCTCGACCGCCTGCAGGTAGACCTCCGTCTTCCCGCTGCCCGTGACGCCGAAGAGGACGATCGTCTCGTGGCGTTTGGCTTGCATTGGCCCGATGATCGCCGCGCGGGCCGCCTGCTGCGCGGCGGAAAGCTCCGCGGGGCGGTCGTGGCGGATTGCCGGCCGCTCCGCGGGCAGCCGGGAGAGATCGACCGAGCCCGCCTCGTCGAGGAGGCCGAGCTTGACGAGGCGGGCGATGACGGCGCGGCTGGCGCCGGCGGCTTCGGCGAGCGCCGCGGCGGTGGCGGGCCGCGCCGCGGCAGTGAGCACCTTGGCCTGGGCGGGCGTGAGCCGCCGCGCGGGCGTCGCTCCCGAGGCGACCAGCAGCGGGGCGACCCGTACGCGGCGGCTCGAGCGGACGCCGGCCGGCAGCACCGCCTCGAGCACCTCCCCCCAGCGGGCCATCCACCGCTCCGCCATCCACTCCGTGAGCTCGATCATCCGCGGCGAGAGCAGCGGCCGCTCGTCCTCGACCCCGATCACGCTCTTCAGCGGAGACTGCGGCAGTTCGCCCGACCGCACGGCCACGCAGTAGGCGAGCCGTTCGCGGTTGCCGCGGCCGAGGGGCACGCGGACGCGCTTGCCCGGCACGACGTCGGCCGCAATGGGCTCCGGCACGAGGTAGTCGAGCGGCTTTTCGACGCCCTCAGGGAGCACGACCGTGGCGACCACCCCCTGGCGGGCATCGTCCTCGACCCACTCGGGCCGACTCGCGAAGAGCTCCCGCTGGTTCGTATGCTGGTGCGGCCCGCTTGGCATGGAATCAGTAGAGCGTCGCCGCCGCACGGCGGGAAGCGGGCGACAGGACCGGCATCATGCGGCTCGGCATCTTTGGCGGCAGTTTCGACCCCGTGCATCTCGGGCACCTGCTCGCGGCGGAATGCTGCCGCGAACAGGCCGGGCTCGACCGCGTGGTCTTCGTTCCCGCGGCGGTGCCGCCGCACAAGCAGGAGCGGCAACTGGCCGGCGCGGCACACCGCGTCGACATGCTGCGGCTGGCGGTCGGCGGCCACGATGCTTTCACGGTCTCGACCGACGAGATCGATCGCGGGGGCGTGAGCTACACCGTCGACACGCTCGCCCGGCTGGCCGCGACCCACCCCGGCGACCAGCTGCTTTTGATCCTCGGCCCGGATGCGATCCGCGAGTTTCCCTCGTGGCGCGATCCGGAGGGAATCCTGGCGCTCGCCGAGCCGCTCGTCGTGGAGGCCGAGGGCATCGACGGCCTGGCCGCGCTCGAGCGCGAGGAGCCGCTGCGCGCGACGATCGGCCGCGAGCGGCTGGCGCGGATGTTGGCCCACCGGGTGCGGATGCCGGCCATCGGGATCCGTGCCAGCGGCCTACGCGCGGCTGTCGCGGCCGGCCGGAGCATTCGCTACCGCACGCCGCCGGCGGTGGAGCACTACATCCGCGCCCACGGCCTCTATCGGCCGGCCTGATCAATGGCGGCGCGGCTCATCGACCGGCCGCGGACAGCCGGGCGGCGAGCAGGCGGCTCTTGGGCAGCGAGGCCAGGGCCTCGTCGGCGGCCAGCGCGCGGAGGAGCACGGCGAGGTGGTCCGCCGGGGCGAGTTCCATGTTGAGGAGGATGCGGCGTTGGCCGCCCACCGTGCATGGCCCGCCGGGAAGATCGCCGAGGGGTTCCTCGCGCACGTCATAGCCCAGATCGCGGGCCAGCTGCCGCGCTTCTTCCAAGAGGCCGAGCGTGTCTGCCATCGCCGAGACCTCCTTACCGCGGCCCGCGCGGCGGCATGCCGAGTTGTTCGCGACGCTTCTCCATGGCGTTACGGTATTCCACGTAGCGGGCCCGCTCTTCCGGCGAGGTGCGGTCGATCATCCGCTTCCGCCAGGCGTTGCGGTCCTCCTCCGTACGGCCGGGTGGGCCCGCGGCCGGTGCCGGAGGGGTGGGATTGGACCCGCCAGCTGCGCCGCCGCCGGGAGCCTGCCCCGGGGCTCCGCCGCCGTCGCGACCACCACTGAAAGGCCCCCACGCGACCCCCGCCGCCGCGAAGGCCTGACGAATCAGTTCCTCCTGCTTGATCTGCCGGTCGAGTTCGGCCTGTCGCTTCTCCGGCGGCAGCGAGAAATAGGCCGCGGTCCGGGCGCGGAACATGCCGCGCATCACGCTGCCGCCCCCCTCCTCCACCTCCCGGCGGAGAGGCTCGGGCAGGCTCTCGACTTTCTCACGGATCTGCCCGAAGGCCGTGACGGCGGCCGCGGCTTCGGCGAGCGTGGCCGGGCCGCCGCCATCCACGAACTGCCGCCGCGCCTCCTCCTGGAGAGCGAGGATCTCCCGGACCCGCGGATCGGTGGTGAAGCGGACCCAGCCCAGGAGCCACGCCACGAGAAACGCGACGAGGCCGATGGCCGCCGCCAGCGCGAGCCCAAAGGCGATGCCGTTTCCAGCGGGTTGCGTGCGGGCCGTCGCCATGCCGCGATCCTTTCAGAGGTTATCGACGTGGCCGTCGAAATACAGGAAGTTCCGCGCCCCTTCCTGGGGAGGCGGACGTTCGGGGTCGGGATCGTTGTAGTCGATCTCGGCCGTGAACGCCGTCAGGCCGGTGCCGTGGAAGGCCTCGAACTCGTAGAGCACCCACAGTTTCGATGAGGCGGCCTGGGAGCCGCGGTAGGTGAGGGCCTGCTCGCGGGTGCGGTTCGCCAGCCGGCGCTTCGGGTATTCGTAGCTCGTGCCCTCGAAGGGCACGGTCTTGTATTCCTCCGGCGCGTCGTTCTCGACCGAGCGGCCCAGCGGGGCCAGCCGGGCATCGAGCGCCGCGCGGCGGCCGGCTGCCATCACGAAATAGGCACTATCCGACGGGCAGCGGAAGCTATCCCGACTCTCCTCGCAGTAGGGGCCGAGCACCTTGGCGATGCTGGGCAAGATGGATGGATGGTCGGCCGTGCCGAAGAACACGAGCTCCTCGCTGGGCACGACGGCCGCATCGGGAAAGGTGCCGCGGCTCTTCCGATCCATATACACCTGAAAAGCCAATCCGATCTGCTTGAGGTTGGATTTGCAGGTGGTGCGGCGGCCGGCCTCGCGCGCCGACTGCACGGCCGGCAGGAGCAGGCCGACGAGGAGGCCGATGATCGCGACCAGCACGAGCAACTCGACGAGCGTGAATCCCGCCCTCCGCGGGCCGCGTCGGGGCTGTGCGGGCGGCGTCGGTGCAACTTCTCCAGTCGTCATGGTCCGTGCGCGCGGGATGTGGGTCGGAGGCCTGCGGCCTTCTGGCCGCCATTCACAAAGTTGAACGGTCGAGAAACCGGGAAGGATCGCGGCCCTTCAGTCTACAGCCCTGCCGTCGCCGCCGCCGATAGCCCCGAAGAGGCGCAACCGTCGCGCCGACAAACGTTTGCAGGACCGGCGGCAACGGGGGCGGCATGGCGGAAGCGGGCGAACCATTCTCGGCGGGCGCGGCGGTGAGCAGCCGTGCGCTGATCGTCGTGCCCCCCGCGGCTCCGGCCGACGCCGGCGAGGCGGCGGCGCTGCGGCGGCAGCTGGAGGCGGTGCGGCAGCAGCATGCCGCCGAGATCGCCGCGCTCAAGCGGCAGGTGCTGGAGGCTCGCAAGCAGGCGAGCCTTGGAGAGCTCCTTGGCACGACGACGCACGAATTCAACAACGCCCTGACGACCGTGC
>JBIIIP010000028.1:0-29782 GCA_044234625.1 Pirellulales bacterium
CGCGGCTCATCGGCTTCCTGGCCGCCGGCCGTGGTGCCGGCAGCGTGCGCTGCGTCTTCGCGCGGACGCGACACGGCGGCGTGAGGCAGTGCGCGGCCGACACGCTGTTCGACGAGATCGATTTCCAGTCGGGGATGTTTCTCGCGCGGCTGGGCGTGCGCGCGGCGGGGGACGTCTACGCTCACGAACTGCGGCGGTATGTGCGGGCCGGCGGTGGCGGAGCGGCCGGTCGCCTGCTGCGCCAGCTGCGGGTGGCCTGGCTCAAGCGGACGGCGCCGCAGCGGCTCGAGTCGTTGGGACTGACCATGCCTGACCCACGCCAGGTGCGCCTGGTGGAAGTCGGCCTGGCCGGGCTGCTGGGACCGGGCGATGTCCTCCTCCTGCCGGGATCGACCTGGGCGCAGCCGGCGCTGATGCGGTTTGCCGCGCGGTCGCGGCAGCGCGGCTGCACGGTCGTGTCGTTCATCCACGACGTGCTGCCGGCGACGCATCCGCAGTTTTTCACGACCGGTCATGCCCGCCGGTTTGCGCGGTTTCTCGCCGCCAGCCCCGCCTTCACGTCGCGGTTTGTCTGCACCTCGGCCGCCACGCGGGCCGCGTTGCAGGCCATCCTCGCGGCGAAAGCATGCGCGGCGCCGATCGACGTGGTGCCGCTGGCCCACGAGTTTCTCGGCTTTCCGCGCGGCGACCGGACGGCGGTCGCCAGGCCGCCCGTGGAGCAGGCCGTCGGCGACCGCGGCTTCGTGCTCTGCGTGGGCACGATCGAGGTGCGCAAGAACGGAGCCCGGCTGCTGCGGGCCTGGAGCAGCGTTCTCGACGCCCTCGGCCCGCGGGCGCCCCGGCTCGTCTTTGCCGGCCGGCGCGGCTGGAAGATCGAGGACTTCGACGCGGCGTGGGCGGCCGACCCGCGGCTGCGCGACGCCGTCGGATTCGTGGAGGCCGCGAACGACCACGACCTCGCCTGGCTCTACGAACGGTGCCTGTTCACCGTGTTTCCCAGCCTGGCCGAGGGCTGGGGCTTGCCCGTGGGCGAGGCGGCGTGGTTCGGCCGCTTCGGCATCGCCTCATCCCGGACCTCGATTCCCGAAGTGGGCGGCCCAGCGTGCGACTACGTCGACCCCGAAGACGTGGCCGGGCTCGCCGCCGCGATCCGCCGCGCGATCGAGGAGCCCGGCTACCGGGCGGAGCGTGAGCGGGAGGTCGCGGCGCTCGACCTGCGCACCTGGTCCGACGTGGCGCACGATCTCGAAGCGGTCTTGGCGCGGTAGTCCGCCGCGGCATCCGTCGTGGCGACGGCCGCGGTCAGGCGGCGCGCCGCCGCGGGAGCGGTATGGCACCGGCTTTGTCGCCAGGCGCGCCGTCCGGCTCGCGGGCCACGGATGGCAGGCCGCGGAGCTGCTCGACGAGTTGCCGAGCCTTCCCGCCGAACTGGCCGAGCCTCACGCTGGGCGTGCCGGCGTAGCGGTCGCGGAAGCGGATCGGCACGCCGCCTTCCTGCCATCCGGCGCGACGCAGCTGCACCGCCAAGGCCACGTTTGCCAGCACGAAGTCGGCGGGAATCGTGTCGAGCACGGCCGCGAGGCCGGCCGTCTGCATGAGACGGTAGGGCACGTTCGCGTCGCGACACCACGTCCGGCATGCGGCGGCGAGCGTCAGCTTGAGGACGATGCTGGCGATGGTCCGCCGCAGGCCGTCATCGCGCCACCAGCGGCAGCCGTAGATCACCGGGTATTTCCCGCGGTCGCGCCAAAAGCGATGGAAGGAGGCGGGGTTGCACTGGCCGTCGGAATCGATCTGCAGCACCCAGGGAATGCGCCGTTCGCAGGCGATCCGATAGCCGACCAGGCACGACTGGCCGTGGCCGCGGTTGCCGTGGCTGTGCAGTTCGAACCGTGGCCCAAGCTGGTCGCCAAGCCGTTGGAGCACGTGACGGGTGCCGTCGCGCGAGCCGTCGTCGATCGCCAGGAACACGAAGCGTTCCGTCCAGCACTGGATTTCGGCGAACCACTCGAGCACCACCTTGCGGACGCTTTCCTGCTCGTTGTAGGCCGGCATGATGACGAGCAGCTCCGGCGGCGCGGGTGACGGGTGAAGGTCGTGCATCGGGGTTCTCCGAGGAAACGCCGCCTGTGCGTCAGGCGGCGCGGGGCACCGGGGCGGAGCCGCCGGCCGGCCGGCAGGCATCCAGTCGCTCGAATTCGGCGAGCGCCATGCCGACGACCTGGTCCATGTTGTAGTAACGGTAGGTCGCCAGCCGGCCGACGAGCGTCACCGCGGGCGCGGCGCCGCGGTGACGGGCCGCCGCCTGGAGGCACGCAGGCACGGCGCCGGCGGACGCGAGGCTCTCATACCGGCGGAAGCAGGCCGCCGCATCGGCGGCGGGCACGGGATAGAAGGGCTCCTTCCCCGGGCCGTAGTCGTCGGGATACTCGCGCACGATCGTGGTGTTGCTGCAGGCCTGTCCGGTGGCGTGCTTGATCTCGACGATCCGCGTGAACGCCTCGGCATCGGGATAGTTCACCTGCATGGCCGGCTGCCAGAAGCCCGGCTGTCCCGCGATTGGCTCGCGGGCAACGAGCTGCTCCCGCGTGAACGACTCGTGCTCGAACCGCAGCGACCGATACGGCAGCGCACCGAAGCGGTGGTCATAAAGCTCGTCGATCGGCCCGGTAAAGATCAGGTGGGAGAAGGCCACGTGCGGGACGACGTCGTGATAATCGGTGTTGAGCAGGAGCCGCAGCCGCGGGCCGCAGGCGGCCACCATCCGCTCGAAGAGCGGCGAGTAGCCCGCCCGCGGCAGGGCCTGGAAGGTTTCCCGCAGGTAGCGGTTGTCGCGGTTGGTGCGGATCGGGATCCGCCCGCAGACGCTCGGGTCGAGGTCGCGCGGATGCCGCCTCCATTGCTTGAGCGTGTAGTCCTTGAAGAACTTCTCATAGAGGAGCGGACCCACCTGCGAGAGGATCACCTCCTCGGAATTGCGCGGCTCGGCGATGGCGACGCGATGTTCCGCGAGCCAGGCCTCCATCTCGGCGGTGGTGGCGCTGCGGCCGATCAGTTGCTCGAAGGTGTTGAGGTTGATCGGGAACCGCCAATACCGGCCATCGGCGTAGGAGAGAACCTCGTAGTCCACCGGCCGCCACTCCGTGAACTGCGAGAGATAAGCGACGATCTTCGGCGCGTTCGTCCGGAAGTAATGCGGGCCGTAGGAGTGGACGAGGACGCCGTGGTCGTCGTAGCGGTCGGCGGCGTTGCCGCCGATGTGGGGCCGTTTCTCCACGACCAGGCAGGTCTTGCCGCGCTGCGTCGTCAGCCGTTCGGCCATGGTGAGGCCGGCGAAGCCCGCTCCGACGATGAGGTAGTCGAACGTCCACGTCATGGCGTCGCTCCGGAACCGAGCCGCGCGGCATTGCGGTAGACGTCGAACACCATGCCTTCGGTCACCTCGACCCCGGGTAGGATGGACTGCCAGTTGTCGCTCGCCAGCAGGCTCTCGCGCAACGCCTGTGCATGGCGGTTGACGGTGTCGTGGCCGAATTGCCCCGCGAGGAGCCGGCAGGCCGGCGGCGCGGGGACGACGAGGTAGTCGATCGTTGCGGCGGCGCGGCGGCACAGGCCGTCGATCTTGGCGGCCGTGGTGTCGCCGGGGAGGCTCTGCCAATCGGCCGCGGCGGCGGCTTCGAGCGTGCCATCGGGGCGGCACGCGATGCCATCGATGACGGCATGGCCGCCGGTGGTCCGGCGGTGCGGCATGTCGAAAAGCGCGACGTTCTGCAGGCTTGCTGCGTGCACCGGGCCGACGGCGGAAGCCCCGAACGTGACGTTCGTAGCGCCGGCCGCGCGGGCGTCGGCGGCGATCGATCGGAGGATCGTCTGGTGCGCGGCCATCGCTCCATCCGGCTGGCCACGGTGGCGGGCGACCGCGACCATCCCGGAGATGGCGAGAAGCATGGCTAGCGCGCCGGCAAGCCACGTCTCCGTGCGGGCCGGCAGCGTCACGGGGGCGTCGGCGGGCCGCGCGGGAACGACGATGGCCAGCACCAGGCCCAGCGACGAGGGCATGCTCACGAAGGGATTGAGGCCGGCGCCGCGGAGAATCAGCATTACGACCGGCGCCACGGCCAGCCAGAGGATCGCCGGCCGCATGGCCATGGCCGCCCGCCAGTCGAAGGCTGCGGAACGGGCCGCCGTGGCTGACCGTGCGACGGCCACCCGCACGAGCACGGCGGCCAGCAAAGCCGCCACGCCGGCGTGGCGGATCGCGAACAGGCCGTGCCGCCACGATTCGCGCAGGCCGAGTCCCGCCTGCGCGTCTCCGTTCCAGACCACGTAGTAGTAGTAGAGAAAGTCACGGTTGAGCACGTAGAACCAAGCCCCGGTCAGGGCGGCGACCGTCGCTGCCAGAAGCCAGCCGGACAAGCGACGGCCCCGCTCGGGAAGCCGCATGAGATCGGCGATCGCGAGTGGGCCCATGCCGCAGAGGATGTAGACCGGAGCCGTGGCCCGTATCAGGCACGCGGCCCCGCACACCAAGCCAAGGATGAGGAAATCGCCGCGGCGCAGGCTCGCGCGGGAGATGAGATACCAGGCCGCCACCGTCCAATAGCCGGCCATGAGACCGAAATCCATGCGGAAGTCCGACAGCCCTCCATGCGGCCGCCACAGCCGGGCCATGAGCAGCACCGCCCCGCACGCCAGTGCCGCCGTGCGGCCGTTGAACCGCTCGACCCGCATGAGAACGGCGATGAGCGATCCGCACAGCACGGCCAACTCGATCACCTGGATCCAGACGCCGACCGCCCGCGACGGATCGAGAAACGGCCCGAGGAGGACGGCGGGCACGTGGGGCAGGAAGACGGTGTCGGCCGTGGCCGCGGCGGTCAGCGCGGCGGGAATGCCCGCCTCCCGAGCCGTCATCATCAGCCGGTGCTGGGTGGTGGTGTAGGAAAGCGAGTCGTAGAACGGGGCGTGCGTGCGGTAGTGGACCGCATTGAGCCACGAGCAGAACCCACCCAGCGCGACTGCCGCCATGACCACGGCGGCGAGCGCCCGGGCGGTCGAAAGCGGCACCGTGCGTGGCAGCCGGCGGCTCTGCCACGGGCGGTCAGCCCCGGTCGTGGCGCAGGACGAAGCCAGCATGGCTAGTAGCGGAGCAGCCCGAGGAGGTAGAGCTTGTCGTACACATAGTGCTGCCGCATGTAGTGCTTGACGGCGCGGCGGATCGTCGAAGAATCGGGCGTGAATCCGAGGACACGGGCCGTGAGCCGCTCGGTTTCCCGTCTCCCGACCGGCAGCCACCAGCTGTTGGTCTTCTGTGCCTCGGAGATGCGAAACGCGCCGAGGAAACGGGGCAGCCGTGCGAACCGCAGGCCGGCCTGCCGGAAGCGGAGGATGATGTCCCAGTCGAGGGCGAAGCGGAACGACTCGTCGAACTGCCCGCCGACCGCGTCCCATGCCCGGCGCCGCCAGAACATGGTTTCCTGCGGGATGAAGTCGGTGTACTTGATCACTTCGTCATCGTGGGGCGGGAGGACCCAGCGGCCGATCTCCCGGCCGCGGTCGTCGATGAGCACGCGGTGGCCGTAGACGACGTCGACATCGGGATGCTCGGCGAAAAACCGGGCCACGTAGGCCAGTGATCCGGGGAGCAGCAGGTCGTCGGAGTTGAGGTAGGCCATGATGCTGCCGGTCGTCCGCTGCATGCCGAGATTGACGGCATGCGCCTGGCCGCGGTCGCGTTGCGATTCCCACGCCGTCAACCGGTCGCCATGGCGGCGCAGGACATCGACGCTGCCGTCGGTCGAGCCGCCGTCCTGCACGATGTATTCCAGTCGCGGATAGTTCTGGTCGAACACGCTCCGCAGCGTCGCCTCCAGGAAGTCGGCCTGATTGAAACTGGGGGTGACGATGGAGATGACGGGCGGATCGGGGGGAAGCTGCCCGAGTGCGTACGATTCAGGGATCGCCAGCGGCCGCGGCGCATGGTGCACGAGGCGGTGGATCCGGCGCCGCAGCATTTGCAGCGGCTTGGGCCGGAGCATCTGCTGCGGCATGGGCTGGCTCGCGGTCTCGTTGCCACCCGTGCGGCGGTAGTGCTTCACCGCGTGGGCGGTGCGGCGGGCGAGGAGCAGCGGCTCCCACGGCATGGCAGCGCGGGATTTTGCCCCCTGGCTGGCCACCGCCCGCGCCTCGCGGTAGGCGGCCGCCCACAACCCGAGGAAGCCCTGCGGTGCGAGGCCAAACTGCACCGTCCGCTTCAAGCCCAGTCGAGCGGCTGCGTTGCGGGGCACCCTGCCGCGCCGGCGGGCGAGAATCGACACGAACTGTTCGGGCTCGACGTGGTCGTCAGCCCGGGTGCGGCGGAAGGGCTGGGACGATGCGGAGGCGTGACGCTCGGCGGCGAGCAGGCGGGGCACGTGGGTGAAGCGGCAGCCGGCGGCGGCGAGCCGCAGCCAGAGGTCGTAGTCAGCCCACGCCGGCACCTGTTCATCGAAGAAGCCGCCGACCCGTGCCACGTCGTCACGTCGCGCAAAAACGGTCGGCTGGCTGAAGAAGCAGGTGCGGTCAAGGCGGGAATGGCGAAAGGGCTTCGCCCCGAGAGGCCGCCGGGTCTTCCCGGCCGCATCGATTTCGATGGCGTCGCCATACAGCACGCCGATGTGCGGATCCTTTGCGAAGGCATCGTGCACGATGGAGAGCGTGTCGTCGAAGTGCAGATCGCCGGGGAGGAGCCACGACACCACGCTCCCCGAGGCCTGCGCGAGGGCCTCGTTCATGAGCGCGATCGGGCTCGATGCCGCGCTGGAAATCCAGCGGACGTGCGAACCATCCAACTCCGCGGGGAGGCTGCCGCGGATCGAGCCGACATCGCCCACCACGAGATACTCGAGTGCCGGGAAGCGTTGGCCCAGAACCGACGCCATCGTCGCTATGGCGGCCGGTGTGGCGGCGGTGCAGGAGGTGATCAGGGAGATGGAAGGAGGCATGGCGCAGCTCGGCCGAGTGAAAAAAACCGCATTTCGGATCGCAGGCTGTACCACATTCGGGTGGGCGGCGGGAGGGAGAAAAACGTGCTGAAAAGCTGCTTTTTTCGAGGCGAGGCAGCCCAGCCCGTCTTGCAGGCCGGACCGGCGGTCCGTATAGCCCAGCCACGTTCACGGGAAGCACCGAGGCTCCCCAGACAACGGAGAGAGCCATGTACGGAAACTCAATGCGTGATTTTCAAGCGATCGTTTCCGAGCACGGCCTCCCCATCGGGAATTTCCTCGAAATCGGCTCCCGGGACGGGCATGACGCGTACGAATTCGCCACCGCCGCCGGCATCGAACGAGTGCACATCGTCGAGCCCTCCCCCGGCTCATACCGGGCGATCGTGGCTGCGTATCCACGGTATCGGGTGACCCGCGTGGCACTCTCGAACTACGAGGGCACGGGCACGTTCTTCGACGTCGTCGAAGCCGATCAGATCAAGCGCGGGATGAGTTCGCTGATGCCCCGCGACGTCTATGCGCAACTGGAGACGAACACCATCGAGGTGCCCGTCTGCACGGGAGCCCGCTTCCTCAAAGAGGCCGGCCTCGAGACGGTGAGCGCGTGCAAGATCGACGTCGAAGGCCATGCCTACGAGGTGCTCGAAGGCTTCGGGCCGGAACTCTCCCGGCTGTCATCCCTCCATGTGGAGTGCGAACTCGTGCCGGTATGGGACGGGCAAAAACTCTACAAGGACGTTCACGGGCTTCTCGAAGCGGCCGGCTTCACCAGGCTGGCCTATTGGGAATTCAACGACGCCGTCCAATGCGATTCCGTATGGATCCAGCCCTCGAAGGCGACCCGCAGTCGGTTGGCGATAGCGGTGTCGAAACGGCTGCGAAAGATCTTCGGAAAGAGGCGGCAGCGGGCGTAGTGGCCGGCTGATCCATGAAAACGGCACTCGTCGTCACCACCATCGCGTCTCCGAACGACGTCCTGCGGGCGCTGGCCCGCGGGGCGCGGGGCAACGGCTGGGATTTTTTCGTCATCGGAGACCGCAAGAGCCCGGCGGAGTTCAGCCTGACGGGCGCCGAATTCTTCAGTCTCGCCGCGCAGGAAAGCCTGCCGTTCCGGTACGTGGCGCCGTGCCCCGTCGGGCACTATGCCAGAAAAAACATCGGCTACCTGCTGGCCCTGCGCGCGGGCGCCGACGTGATCGTGGAAACGGACGACGACAACCTCCCCGGTGAGGAATTCTTCCTCCCCCGGGACCGGCGCCGCGCGGGGCTCCTGGCGGCGGCGACCGGCTGGGTGAACGTGTACCGCTACTTCACGCAGGCTCATGTCTGGCCGCGCGGGCTGCCGCTCGGGGAGATTTCGGGGCCCCTCGCGGCCCGCGCCGCTCTCGCACCGCACGTGGGGAACTGCTCGATCCAGCAGGGCTTGGCTGACGGCAGTCCGGATGTGGACGCCGTCTACCGCCTGGCGAACGGCCCGGAGATCACCTTCGATCGCGCGGAAGACATCCTCCTCGCCCAGGGCGCGTGGTGCCCCTTCAACAGCCAGAACACCAGTTGGTTTTCCGAGGTCTTCCGCCTGCTCTATCTGCCGGCCCATTGCAGTTTTCGGATGACCGACATCTGGCGGTCTTTCGTGGCGCAGTCATGGCTGTACCGCGCCGGAGGTGTGATCGCGTTTCACCAGGCGACCGTCTTCCAGCAACGCAACGAGCACAACCTCGAACGGGACTTTCTCGACGAGGTTCCCGGCTACACGGCCAACCGCGCCATCCGGGAAGAGATCGACTCCGTCCCCTGGACGGCGGACCAGGGCGAGTTTCTCCGCGAGGCATACGCGCGGATGATCCGCCGCGGCTGGGTCGGCCCGGAGGAAGCCAGCCTGCTCGATGCGTGGCTCTACGACGTGGACGCGGCAGGCTCCGAGCCGCGGCCGTAGAGCACCGACCGCCAGGCCTCGAGGCTCTGGCCGCGGACGCGGCTGTTTTCCGCATGCATCCGCTCCCGCACCGCAGCGAGGTCGACGGATTCGACCTGGGCGACGAGATCATCGACGGAATCCCATTTTACGACCTCGTTCTTACCGTGGAAGGAGCAGTGCGCGAACCACTCGTCGCACGCCTCCGGTGCATAGCTGTTCGGGGATGAGCGGTAGTCGTCGCAGCGCTGCGGCCTGAACTGGTGCTCAAACTGCTCCGCGGAGCAGTAGATCGGGAACAGCACGCGATCGTCGACGAGGCCGTGCTCGACGAGGAGCCGCGTCGAGGGAACGAACGTCGGCAGGTTGAGCTCGTACAGTTCCACCATCGAGATGGAAAAAGCGGAGTAGGGAAAGAGGATGACGCCGCGGTGGCGACGGAGGTCGTCCAGCGTGTACTGCGGGTAGGCATCGCGGATGGAAACGCACCACGGCCCGGCGGAGTCGCTCCTGCCGAGGCGGGCGCGGGCCAGCTGGTCGAGATCGCGCGGCGTCGCCGCCACCCCCAGCCGACGGGCGTGCACCGGGCCCACGAGCAGGGTGTCCAGATCCGGTCGCGAAGCCGTCAGCGGGACGTGGTGGCAGGACACTGGAATCCGCAACGGCTCGATGCCGAGCGTGTACCGCACGTAGTGGAAATCGTAATCCGACATGACCGCGAACACGTGCCGCTCGCTCTCGTGGATCCTCCGCAGGATCCCCTCCAGCGTGATGCGGGCCGTGTCCGACACCAGACCCATGTCCCAGCGATGGGCTGCATTCACGATCACCCGCTTCCCGAGCTGTTGGGCACAGTGAAAAAACAGCATCGCCAGGGACGGGGGAAAGCCGCACACGAAGCAGTCGTAGTTGTCGAGGTAGCGGGCGATGCCCCGGTCGGCAAGCAGCCGCGAGACGTCCTCCGGCCAGCACCAGCCCTGCCAGCCGTCGCCCCAGATTTCCTGGATCCTGGCGATGAGTCGTCGCTCCACCGCCGTGAGCGACCGCATGTGGGGCGGAAGAAAATGCGCGTGCGAGGAGAGGGAAAGAACCCGTGGCGAAAGCCCCAGTTGCTCCAGGGCCGCTGCCTGCCAGAGCTGGCACCCGACGTGGAAGTCGCAGAGCAGCACCCGAGGAGTCTGGGGCTGAACGGCTCGCGAGAGGAAACGTCGCACGGTGTGTTCCGGGTGAGAGCCGCGGCTGCTCAGATCCACCAGCGGCACCCATGCCGGATGCGCCGCACGGATTGATACCGCTTGGCGAGCGATTTCAGCAACGGCACCCGATGCCAATGGGGGGGCAGGAGCGTGATCGGCGGCTCGTCGCGGCGAACGGCGAGGTACCGCGCCTGTTCGTCGGCCGTGAGAAACGCGTAGGCGCCGACGAAGATCTCGCCGGGTCGATCCGGCGGCATGGGCTGCGTTCGTTCGGGAAAATACCGCACGCAGTCGGTGTGGACGAGCGCGTTGGCCCGCACGCGGGGATAAAAATCCTCGCTCAGAAACACCTGGTCATCCCCGTATTCCGTGCTGCGGCGGGCCAGCATTCGCTTACGAACGAGGCCGCGCAACACCGTCAGGCTCGCGCCCTTCACGCCGAGCAGTCCGGCCATAACGGGCGAACGGTGGTAGGGGTGATCACGGATGATGTGCGTGTCGTAGCGGCTCGCCAACCACTGGCCCACCGCCTCGATTTCGCGCGTGGTGAACAGGGAGTCGGAGTCGCGAAAGAGAAGCGTCTCCACGCCTGGCCGCAACGCCGCCTGAAACCGCCAGAAAGCCCCCTCCAGGCCCCGGCTGATCTCCTGCTGCAGGACCACCTCCACGCGCGGGCCGAGCGACTCAGGCCGCAGGGCATCGTGGTTGAGCCGGTCGCAGTAGATGACGATGTTCCAGCCCGCGTAGAAGGGGTCGAGATCCCGCAAAATGCGAAGCATCCCGTCGCGGTACTTGGGGTCTTGGCCGAACAGCGAGTAGGAGATCAGTCGGGCCGTCACGTCCCAGTTCCCGGAGTTGCACGGTGCCCGAATCCGATGCTCATGAACTAGATTAAAGCACTTTCACCATTCCTCGGGTCAACCAGACATGAAGATTCTCGTCACCGGCGGCGCGGGGTTCATCGGCAGCCACATCGTCGATGGCCTGCTGGCGGCCGGGCACCGCGTCGCCGTTCTCGACGATCTGTCGAGCGGATCGCGCGACAACCTGCCGGCGGACGTGCCGCTACATGCGGTCGACATCGTCCACACCGCGGCGGTGCGCGACGTGTTCGACAGGGAGCGGCCCGACGCGGTCTGCCACCAGGCGGCGCAGATGTCGGTGAGCCGCTCCGTGCGAGAGCCGCTCTTCGATGCCCAGGTCAACTGCATCGGGCTGATCAACGTGCTCGACGCCGCCGTGGGTACCGGCTGCAAACGGTTCGTCTTCGCCTCCAGTGGCGGCGTGCTCTACGGCGACGTCACCACACCGGCGCCGGAATCGACGCCCGCCAACCCGGTCAGCCCCTACGGCATCACGAAGTGGGTCGGGGAACGGTACCTCGGGTTCTATGCGGAGGAACATGGCCTGGCGACGGTGGCGCTGCGGTATTCCAACGTCTATGGCCCGCGGCAGAATCCGCACGGCGAGGCGGGCGTGGTGGCGATCTTTTGCAGGAAACTGCTGGCCGGCGAAGCGGCGCGCATCAACGGCGACGGCCGGTACGTGCGCGACTACGTGTACGGACCGGACGTGGCGCAGGCCAACGTCGTGGCCCTTACGCACGACCTGCCCGGCGTTCAACCCAAGACGCTCACCAGCCTGAACATCGGCACGGGTATTGGCACCGACGTCAATCAACTGGAGACGCTGATTCGCCGTCACATCGCGGGCCAGCCGGGGAAAACGGCCGCCGCGGGCTCCCTGCCGGAGCCGGTGCACGGCCCCGCCCGGCCCGGCGACCTGCGGTCGAACCTCGTGGATGCGACGTTGGCCGGCAGGGTGTTGGGCTGGAAGCCGAGCGTGACGCTCGACGAAGGCTTGGCGCACACGGCCCGCTGGTTCGCGACGCGGTGACCGCCTACAGCCCGGCCTCTTCCAGCCCGCACATGGCAGCCGTGCACAACTGCCTCGTCAGCGACGGTGAGGCGAGGTATTGCGGCAGGCTGTGCTGTTTGCCGATGGCGCGGTGGGCATCGACCGCCGAGAAGCCGATATGCGGCGGCACCCAGTGGCGGGGCATTCCCGTGCGGCCGAGGGCCGCCAGGCTCGTGTCGCGATCGATGAGGGGGAAGAATTTGAGCGCGTCGTCCCGCGAGTTGATGATGATCGACAGGTGATCAACGCACGAAAAGGCATGCCGGTATGGCCCGCGCGGAGCCAGGGCATCGCAGCGGACGGCGGGCACGACGAACACGAGATTCGTCTGCCCGGGGCGATCCGCCCAGGGCTGCAGATCGGAACGCCCAGACTCTGCGGCCGACGTGAGATGGGTGAGGGCCTCGAGCGTGATCTGGGCGCCGAAGCTGTAGCCGATGATGGACACCGGCTGCGAGGGCTCCACCTGGCCGAGGAGCCAGGCGAGATACCGGCCCTCGGTGAACGTGCGGTCGTATTTGGCCCGCACGTCCTTGAGGAGAATGCCCTGCTGCGAGCTCGGCCACGAGTAGATCACGGTCCGCACCGCGCTGCCGCCCAGGGCGTGGGCGCAGCGGCTGGCCACCAGCAGCCCCTGCTGCTTCGCTTCACCCGCCTCGTAGCGGTTGCCATGGATGAAGACCACGAGCGGCTTGCCGTCGGCCAGCAGGCGATCCACGTCGCCGGTCACCCAACGGCCGCGGCCGCAGTGTTGCGCGGCGGGATCGGGGATGAACTGCTCGACGGCGATCGCAGGGGCCGTGGGCACGCCGCACACGCCGGGGAGCCGCCGCGTGCTCACCATCCACACGTCGGTGCCTTCGGCCTGCGATCCCGCGGACGCGGCGGCGAATGCCACCGCGACGGCCGCCAGTGCGACGGCGCGGAAGCGCCGCGGCCAGATCGGCCCTCCACGCACCCGAATGTCCATCGAAGCCTTCATCCCAACCGGCCCTCGATCCGCCGTCCCGAGACGGATTCCAGCAACCCTAGCACGGGTTTTCCTTCATGCGCGGCCATTCCGCATGCCACCCGGCCCGCCGCTCGCGCGGTGGTGCGCGCCACCGTTGCGGGCGGCGCAACCCGTTCTGCCGGCGCGGTCGCGGGGAAAAAAATCGCGGCAGCACCCGGCCTGGCGCCGGATTGTGGGCTAGGGTTCGTTAGCGTCGTCACGGACGACGCGATGCATGTCCAAGGCAGGACGCTCCCCGTCCCGCCTGCGGTGGAGAACCAATCATGTCTCGTGCGCTCTGCTTGGCGATCGCCATCGGCTGTCTCGCGGCTGCTCCCGGATGCAGCAGCTGCTTCGGCGGCAACAATTGTCGCCGCCCGTCGTTCATGGAGTTTCAGGGAAGGGGCTGCGGCCTCTTCAACCGCCGCGAGCCGGCCCCCATGGCGGCCCCGCCGTGCGGCGCGCCGGCTTGTGCTCCGGCCTGCGATCCGTGCGGGTCGGCCGCGCCGTGCTGTGAAGGCGCCGGCGCGGTGATCACGGCGCCGGTGTCCGCGCCGGTGGTGAGCGAGCCGGGCACCTTTTCCTGATCCATCGAACCTTCAGACAAAACTCGTTCGCCCCCCAGGTGATGCGCCGCTCTCGCCGGCCACGCGTCGGGTCATGCAGCACACTGTGTGACTGCTCCCGATCCGAGCGGCTCATCACCCGGGGGGCGGATTCGGCGCGGTCGACGGCGGGCCGCAGGCAGGACGCAGCGAGCGGTCGCGGGGCGGACGCGACGGCCTGAAGCCCTGCTTTTTTCGGCGGTATACTCGCCGGCATGTTCGAAACCCTCTCTGCTTCGCTTTCCTCCGCCCTGACGGCCCTCCGCGGCCGCGGCAAGCTCACCGCCGCGAACATGCGAGAGGGCCTGGAGGGCGTCCGCACGGCGCTTCTTGAGGCCGACGTCGCCTACGACGTGGTCGAAGGGTTTCTCGACCGCGTGTCGGCCGACGCGGCGGGGGCGCAGGTGCTCGAGTCGCTCGACCCCACGCAGCAGCTGGTGGGCATCGTGCACCGCGAGCTGGTCAACCTCATGGGGCCGGTGGACCACTCCCTCCATCTCATCCCCGGGAAGACCACCGTACTCATGCTCTGCGGCCTGCAGGGCTCCGGCAAGACGACCTCGTGCGCCAAACTCGCGCGGAAGATCAAGGAACAGGGCCGCGAGGTGATGCTCGTGGCCGCCGACCTGCAGCGGCCCGCGGCCATCGAGCAGCTCGCGGTGCTCGGCCGGCAGCTGGGCGTGCCCGTGCACACGCCCGACGGCACCACCGACCCCGTCGCCGTCTGCAATGCCGGCGTGGCAAAGGCCAGGCAGGCCGGCATCCCTGTCGTGATCCTCGACACGGCCGGGCGGCTGGCCATCGACGAAGAGCTCATGCGGGAGCTCGCCACGATCGATCGCACCGTGGGGCCCGACCAGGTGTATCTCGTCGTCGATGCCATGACGGGCCAGGATGCGGTCCGCAGCGCCAAGGCGTTCAACGAGGCGCTGGAGATCGACGGCGTCATCATGACCAAGCTCGACGGCGATGCCCGCGGCGGCGCGGCGCTGTCGGTGAAGAGCGTGACCGGCGTGCCGATCAAGTTCATCGGCACAGGGGAGCAGGTCGAGGCCCTCGAGGATTTCCATCCCGAGCGGCTCGCCGGGCGAATCCTCGGCATGGGTGACGTCGTGTCGCTGGTCGAGGAGGCGCAGCGCAAGTTCGACCAGGACGAGATGGCCCGCCAGGAAGAGCGGCTGAAGGCGGGCGAGTTCACGCTCGACGACTTCAAGAAGATGCTCCTGCAAACCCGCCGTCTCGGCCCCCTCGGGAAGGTGCTCGGCATGATCCCCGGCATGGGCGGCCTGCAGGAAATGCTCGCCGGGGCCGACCTGGAAAAGGACATGAACCGCCTCTTCGGCATCATCGATTCGATGACGGGTGACGAGCGGCGGAATCCCTCGCGGATCATCGACCAGTCGCGGCGGCGGCGGATCGCCGCGGGCGCCGGCGTGGAGCCGTCCGAGGTGAGCGACCTCGTGAAGCAGTTCGACGGCATGGCGGCGATGATGAAGGGCATGGCCGGGCTGGGCATGCGCGACAGGATGCGGGAGGTGCAGAAA
Source organism: Pirellulales bacterium (assembly GCA_044234625.1). Classification (GTDB taxonomy): domain Bacteria; phylum Planctomycetota; class Planctomycetia; order Pirellulales; family UBA1268; genus CACORA01. The sequence continues at coordinate 15,155 of JBIIIP010000028.1, forward strand.
CTCCAGGCCCAGATGGCCAATCCGGCAGCCCGCATCGGCCGGCCCAAGGGAGACACCGGGAAACGGCTCACCGCCGAAGAGCGCCGCAGGCAGAAAAAACAGCGGGAAAAGGATGCCCGCCGGCGGAGGCGGGAAACGCGATAAATAGCCGGGGACGGCTGGTTTTTCCGGGGTGGGCTTGGGTTTGTCCATCCGTCGGGTACGCTAAGGGGCTCGAATTTCCCCGCAGGAGATGTGTGACCGTGGCAGTCGTGATTCGGATGAAACGCATGGGCCGGAAGCACCGGGCCTTCTACAGGATCTGCGCCGCCGACAAGCGGAGTCCGCGCGACGGACGCGTCATCGAGGCGATCGGGACGTACGACACGTCGGTTCCCGAGACCGATGCCCGCTGCACGTTTGACGCAGCCCGGCTCCAGCACTGGCTTTCCAAGGGGGCCCTGCCGAGCGACGCGGTGCGGGTGCTGATCAAGAAATACGGTCCCGGCGGCACGCATCTGCAGCAGATGGAGCAGGCCCGTGCGAAGCTCTCGATGCCGAGAGTCATTCCCGATCCGGGCCCGCCGGCATTCGTGCCCGAAGTGAAGGCCGAGCCGGTGGCGGCAGCGGCGGAAAACGTCGCGGAGACGGCCGAGTCCCAGGCCGAGACTGCCGTGGCAGAGACCGCCGTGGCCGAGTCGCCGGCGGAGCCCACATGCGATGCGCCGGCGGAAGAGCCCGCCGGATCCTGAAGCCTGATGCCTAAGAGACCGGTCAACGTATCCGTCGGCCTCGCCTGCCTGCCATGCGCATCGACATCCTCACACTGTTTCCCGAAATGTTCGCGAGCTTCCTCGACGGAAGCCTGCTGGGGGCGGCCCGCGCTGCGGGGTTGATTGAGATTCACGTCACCGACATCCGCGATTTCGCGGAAGGCGTGCACCGGCAGGTCGATGACCGGCCGTTCGGTGGCGGCCCCGGCATGCTGCTCATGCCCGGTCCGGTCGTGGAGTGCGTGGAGGCGGTGCAGGCCAGCGGCCCTGGCCCGGGTCATCTCGTCATGCTCACGCCCGGCGGCCGACGGCTCGACCAGGCGGTGGTCGAGGAACTGGCGAAGGAGAAGCGGATCGTGCTGCTCTGTGGCCGCTACGAGGGCTTCGACGAGCGGATCAGGCATATCCTCCAGCCCGCTGAGATCTCGATCGGCGACTACGTCCTTTCCGGCGGCGAGGTGGCGGCGATGGTGATCGTCGACGCCGTGGCCCGTCTCCTCCCTGGCGTGTTGGGAGACGAGGAAAGCGCCCGCCAAGACTCTTTCTCCGGTGCCGAACGGCTCGTGGAGGGACCGCAGTACACCCGGCCGCGCGAGTACCGCGGCCTGTCGGTACCCGAAGTGCTGCTCTCCGGCGACCATCGGCGGATCGCCGCGTGGCGGCACGAGCAGGCCGTCGACGCCACCCGTCGGCGAAACCATCAGACGACCCACTGACACGAACCTCGTACGGATCGCGACGAAGCGAAAGGGAGCCAACTATGAGCCGGAAGATTCTTGCCCACGTCGAAGCATCGAGCCTCAAGCCCGAGGTGGCGAAGTTCGCGGTCGGCGACACAGTCGACGTGCACACCCGCATCCTCGAAGGCGAGAAGGAGCGGATCCAGATCTTCAACGGCGTGGTCATCGCCCGCAGCGGCGCGGGAAGCCGCGAGATGTTCACCGTGCGGCGGATCGTGGCCGGCGAGGGCGTGGAGCGGAAGTTCCCCCTCCACTCGCCGAAGATCGCCAAGATCGAGGTGAAGCGGTCGGGCGTGTCGCGGCGGGCAAAACTCTACTACCTCCGCGACCGCGTCGGCAAGGCCGTGCGTCTCCGCGAGAAGCGGGAGGAGACGGCGGCCAACGAGGGCGCCGCCAAGAAGGGCGCCGCCAAGAAGAAGGCCACCGCCAAGGCTTGATCACGACGGATGCTTTTTGTCCGTGGAAAAAGCCTTCCATGCTTTCCCGGGATGATCTCGGCCGGCGCGGCGAGGACGAAGCGGCCCGGTATCTGCGGGGCATCGGCTACCGCATCGTGGCCCGCCGTGAGAGGCTGCTCCGCGGCGATATCGACATCGTCGCGATCGACGGCCGCACGGTCGTGTTCGTCGAGGTGCGCAGCCGCTCCGACACCGTCCACGGGCATGCGGTGGAAACGGTGGGTTTCCACAAGCAGAGGCGGCTCGCCGACCTCGCCAACGCCTACATCCGCCGCCATCGCCTCCAGGATTGCGCGGTGCGGATCGACGTGGTGACGGTGATGTTCGGCACCGACCGGCCCGTGGTTGAGCATTTTCAGAATGCGTTCGACAGCCCGTGAGCGAGTTCGTCCGATTCGGTGAACACATGCATCTTCTCGGCCGGCAGCCGCTCGCCGAGCCGATCAAGACGGGAGCGGATCTTCTCACGCGGTGGCTTGCCGTCAACCTGGCGGATGGCCACCAGGGCCACCTGATCCGGATGCCGTCTGGCCACCGACACGTAGACTTCCGGGTCGCGCTCTCCGGAATCGCCGACAAGAATGAATCGCCGCCGGGGGAAGTCGGCGAGAATCCGCTCGATCGCCCGCTTCTTCGACCGCTTCCGTGAAGGAAACCGGCCCAGCGGGGTCGAGTCCTTGAGGCGAAAGAGCTTCAGGTGCATCGATCCCTGCGGGAGGCCGACGGCCTGGAAAAAACCGTCGAGACTCCGCGCCAATTGCCATGGGCTGGCCGACACGTAGTGGAACGCCGAACCGGCTTCCTCCAGCCGGCGGTAGAGATCGGCCATGCCGGGCACGGCGGCGAACTCCCGGAGGAAGGTGTTGGCCAGTAATTCGCGACGATGCGAGACGTTGGTGATTTTGACCGTGTCGTCGATGTCGGAGATGACCGACACTCCTTCCTCGTCGATGCACTGGATGCGGCCCGGGCCGGCGGCATGTGGAGCGGCGGATTCGTCGTCAACGCTGTCCGGTGGCACGGCCTCGTAGGAGATCCAGCCGCATCCGTCGCCCAGCCGCGCCGTCGCGACGGCCTCGTCGTCGATCGTGAAATCGACCTGGAAGTGTCCGGTGCGGTCGGACTGGCCGGCGTCGACCACCCGGTCACCGACGGCGATGCGCACTGGCAGGCCCGCGATCCGCTGGAAGAAGAAGGCCTCGGCTCGCTCCCGAAAGATGTCGGTGTCGAGCAGGGCGTCGTCCACGTCGAGCACCCGCTTGAGAACGGCCCGGGCGAGCACCCGCCTCCGGCTGCGTTCGGGGAGCGGCCGGCACACCATGCCGGCCACGCTCGCCTGCCAGCGGCTCTCGCCGGGAATCCGTCGCGCGTAGGTGGGAAAAAAAATGATCATGCCACTGCTGCCGCGGCCGCTGCGGACTGCCACCAAGTTCGCTGCGGAACGGGCGGTGTTGCAAGTCCGGAGGTGCGTTTCTACAACTTTTTCTCCAAGCAGACTGTGGAAGAAACCTGCCTGAGCAGGATGCGAGGGCCATCGACCGAGGAAACCCGCGGCGTTTTCCGCGGTCGAGCAAGTTGAAAAGGCCATGGGAGGCTTTTTCCACGGACATCCAGCCGAACAATTTTTTCACGCGGAGAGCAGCATGGGCGTCAAGAAGACGGGCAAGGGTCGGCGGAAGTTGGGACAGAAAAAGCGGCGGATGCGGGCCCGGATCCGTCACCGCAAGTAGGCCCTCCCGGCCGCATCGCCGTCCGGCCCGCGTTGGCCACGGCGTTCACTGCCCTGCTCTGGCGGAGCCGCACGTGGCGACGGACCTCGGGTCTGTCGATCTTCTGCCGCATGCCCGGCACGACCGGCAAGGCTTTCCAGGCCCCGCCGTCGATTCGCGGTCGATGCTGAAAATTTCTTGCCCCGCGTGAACCGTGTTGTAGGGTTGCTCGGTGTCGCGGGCATGCCGCGAGCCGCTCACGTCCGACGCCGTTTTCGGCCCGTCGGTCGGCTTCTCTCGGAGATGGATCGATGCGTACGACGGAGTGGACTTCTCGCGCCCTGCTGTGCGTGCCAGTGGTGCTGGCCGCCGTGGGGCTTTCCGGCTGCAAGTCGATGTCCGAGCGCTACATCGCGCTCGAGGTGTGGAAATACGAACGCTGCTTCGGCCACCTGCCCCCGGGCTTCACGCCCCCCGGCGCGATGCCCCCCGCGGCCGCTCCGGGGATGCGGCCCTGCGGCCAACCGGCGCCGTGCGCGGCGCCTGCCGATGCGTGCAGCCAGTGCGGTGAAGGGACCGTGATCGACGGGGGCGTGCCGATGATGTCGGGTGCGCCGCCGGCCGGTGCGTCGCTGCCCTCTCCCGCCCCGGTGGCTGTCACGTCGAGCAAGCCGGTGGTGATCTCAGACGAGGTCGTTCTTCCCTGACGGGTGGGCCTCGGCGCGGCGACGACAGGTGATCATCCCAGCGTCTCGTCGGGGCCGGGAAACCGCCCCGCGGACACGTCTTGACGCCACTGTGCGACCGCCGCGGCAACCGTGGTTTTGACGTCGGCGTAGGGGCGGACGAACCGCGGCACGCGGTCGAGCGAGAGGCCGATGAGGTCGTGCAGCACGAGCACCTGGCCATCGCACTGCGGCCCTGCGCCGATGCCGATCGTGGGCGCGGAAAGGGCCGCCGTGATCGCGGCCGCCGCGTCCCGCGGGATGCATTCGAGCACCACGGCGAACGCGCCCGCGTCGGCGGCCGCCTTGGCATCCGCCATGAGGTGGTCGATGTCGCGCTGCATGCGGTAGCCGCCGAGTTGATGCACGGCCTGAGGCCTCAGGCCCACGTGGCCCATCACCGGGATGCCCGCGGCGACGATGCCGGCGATCACGTCTGCCTGGCCTGCGGTGCCCTCCAGTTTCACGGCCTGGCAGCCGGTCTCCTTGAGAATCCTCGCGCAGGCCGCGACGGCCTTGCGGGTGCCGAGGTGCTGGAGCGGAAAGGGCAGGTCGACGACGACCAGCGCCCGTTGCACGGCCCGGGCCACGATCTCCCCGTGGTAGATCATCTGCTCGAGCGAGGCGGGAATCGTCGAGGAGCGGCCGCCGACGACCATCGCCACGCTGTCGCCGACGAGAACGCAGTCGACGCCAGCCTCGTCGACGAGGCGGCCGGTCGGCCAGTCGTAGGCCGTGACCATGGAAATCGCCCGCCGTTCGCGCTTGGCGGCTGCCAGGTCGAGCACGGTCGTGCGACGGACGGAGGGCTGCATCGTGGTGGATCGCGGAGGGCCGGACGCTTATTTCAGGCCCTTGAAGAAATTGCCCAGCGCCTCGTCGTCGGGCGCACTCGGCGGCTCTTCGTCGACCACCGGCGGCAGCCAGGCGTCGGCTTTCGTGGCCACGGTCGGTTCCTTGCCTGAACCGACGCCGAACGAGAACACGGTGGATTCGCTCGGCGGCAATGCGGCGGGCGCGGCGGCGACGTCGCCAGCCGCCTCGTTCACGCCGCCAGCCTCCGCCGGCGCGGTGTCGGGCACAGGGGCTTCTTGAACGGGCGACTCGTGCACCGTGGCGTCATTCGCCTCGGCGAGGCCTCCCTGGCCCACGGCTGTTTTTTCGGCGGGAGACTCGTACTCCACGCGAAACTTGCAGCTGCCGACCCGCACGATCGCGTTGGGAGGAACCTCTACTGGCGCGTTCCGCTCGATCTGCTCATCGTCGAGGAACGTACCGTTGGTCGAGCCCAGATCGCGGATCCGCACCACGTCGTCCTCGAAGGTCAGCTCGCAGTGGCGGCGGCTGATGCGATCGTCGCGGATGCGAAACTTCGCCTCGTCGGCGCGTCCGATGAGCACGGGCAGCTCGACATCGCGGGCCGACGCGTGCGTCGTGGGTGCGATGACGACGAGACGAACGATCATGACGTTTTCCCAATTGTGCCACGGGCGGCCCCGACCGCCCGGCATGTCCCGAGTGTACCGCCGCGGGGCAGCTTTCCAATTTGCCCAAGAGGGGCCTTCCCAGACCCCGCAGAAAACCGCAGCGGCCCAAAGGATGACCTTGCGGCCACCCCCGGCACCTCTATAATCGCGGGGTTTCCATGCGAAACCGGCGTCTTGGGCCGGGCGTCGCATGCGTCACCGCGGGTGTAGCTCAGTTGGTAGAGCACCACGTTGCCAACGTGGTTGTCGTGGGTTCGAATCCCATCACCCGCTTGCCTTTTCCCTGGTTCCTCCCCCCTGCGGTTGTTCCGCCCCACGTCTCCCGAAGGTTCCATGTCCACCACTGCCGCTCCCGCCCCTGCCTCCGAGAGCCTCGAGCCGAAGCCGCTCTCGCTCGGTGTCGCGATCGAGAATGTTTCCACCTGCCAGCGGAAGGTGAGGGTCACGATCCCGCGAGAAGACATCGACCGCACCTTCGAGGAGGCGATCGGTGACCTCATGCCCACCGCCCTGCTGCCCGGTTTCCGCCCGGGCCGTGCCCCGAAGCGGCTCGTGAGCAGTCGCTTCAAGTCGGAACTCGGCGATCAGGTCCGCTCCAAGCTTCTCACCGACGCGATGTCGCAGGTGACGGAGACGGAGAAGCTCGCCCCTATCAGCGAGCCGGAACTCGACGTGGCCGCCGTCATCCTCCCCGACGAGGGGCCGATGACGTTCGAGTTCACGATCGAGGTGCGGCCGGAATTCGAGCTGCCGAAGTGGAAGGGGCTGGCGATCAAGCGGCCGACCCGCGAGATCTCCGATGCGGACGTGGACGAGTCCCTCGCCGGCATCCTTCGCGACCGCAGTCGGCTCGTGCCCCACGCCGGTTCCCCGGCCGTCGGCGATCTCGTCGTGGCCAATCTCCGCTTCCTCGACGGCGACGAGCAGCTCTCCGAGGCCCAGGAAATCGAGATCGTCGTGCGGCCGAAGCTCTCGCTGGCCGACGCCGAACTGCCGGGCTTCGATGCCCTCCTGAAAAAGGCCAAGGCCGGCGACACCGTGACGGCGAAGGTGAAGATCTCGCCGGAGGCGGCCGTCGAGGCCCTGCGCGGCAAGGAGGCCACGCTCGAGCTGACCGTCCTCGAAGTCAAGAAGCTCGAATTCCCCGAGCTCACCCCCGCCCTGCTGGGCGAGCTGGGCGGTTTCGAGTCGGTGGAAGCCCTGCGGGCGACGGTGCGGAAGCAGCTGGAGAACCAGATCGAATGGCACCGCCGCCGGCAGGTGCGGCAGCAGGTTTCGAACGCGCTCACGGCTTCGGCCAACTGGGACCTGCCCCCCCAGCTCCTCCAGCGTCAGGCCCAGCGCGAATTGGAGCGGGCGATTCTCGAGCTCCGGCGGAGCGGCTTCGATGACGACTCGATCCGGCGGCATGTCAACGAACTGCGGCAGTCGGCCATGGCGAGCACGGCCCGGGCGCTCAAGGAGCACTTCATCCTCGAGCGGATCGCCGAGGAGTCATCGGTAGGCGACGTTCCCTCCGACTACGACGAGGAGATCCGGGCCATCGCCGCCCAGTCGGGCGAGTCGCCGCGGCGCGTGCGGGCCAGCCTCGAGCGGCGTGGGCTCATGGATGTGCTCCGCAACCAGATCATCGAACGGAAGACGATCGACCTGATCACGGCCGAGGCGAAGTTTGCCGACACGCCGTTCGAGTTCCCGAAGGCCGACACCGAGGCCATCGACCACGCCGTGTGCGGCGTGGTGGTCGGGGAGAATGCCTGACATGCCGCAACACGCCCCCCTGCCCCGTGCCTCTTCGGCCTACCGCGACTACCAGCGGCAGCGGCAAATGACGCTCGGTGATCTGCTCCTGGAGAACAGGATCATTCTCCTGCAGGGCGAGATCTACGACGGCAACGCCAACGAAGTGGTGATGAAGCTGCTCTACCTCCAGAGCGAGAACCGCCGCAAGGACATCCACTTCTACATCAACTCGCCGGGCGGCAGCGTGACGGCGACGATGGCGATCTACGACACCATGCAGATCCTCTCCTGCCCGGTCGCCACCTACTGCGTGGGGCTGGCCGCCAGCGGCGGCGCCGTGCTGCTCGCCGGGGGTGCCAAGGGGAAGCGCTTTGTCCTTCCGCACGCCAAGGTGATGATCCACCAGCCCTATGGGCAGGTGGGGGGGCAGGTCAGCGACATCGAGATCCAGGCCGACGAGATCATCAAGACCCGCGAGGTTCTCAACCACATCCTGGCCCAGCACACGGGCCAGCCGATCGAGCGGATTGCGAAGGACACCGATCGCGACCGCTACCTCACTGCCACCGAGGCCAAGGAATACGGGCTCGTGGACGAAATCCTCACCAAGCCGCCGGTGGCCCCGGACGAAGACAAAGACTGAGCCTGCCCCTGGCCGCGAGCGAAAGACCCACCATGCCTCTGATTCCCTACGTCATCGAGAAGAGCGGCCGCGAAGAGCGGGCGATGGACATCTACAGTCGCCTCCTCAAGGACAGGATCATCTTCCTGGGCACGCAGGTCAACGACGAGGTGGCCAATGCCATCGTCGCGCAGATGCTGTTCCTGCAGTCCGACGATCCCAAGGCCGACATCCACCTCTACATCAATTCGCCCGGCGGCAGCGTGACGGCCGGCCTGGCGATCTACGACACGATGCAGTTCGTCACGTGCGACGTGGCCACCTATTGCATCGGCCAGGCGGCCTCGATGGGGGCCGTGCTGCTCACGGCAGGCGCCAAGGGCAAGCGGCGGGCGCTTCCCAACGCCCGCATCATGATCCACCAGCCGCTGGCGGGCATGGAGGGCACGGCGGAGGAGATCATGATCCACGCCAAGGAATTCAAGAACGTCAAGCACAAGCTCAACGGCATCCTGCTCAAGCACACCGGCCATCCCTTGGCCAAGATCGAGCAGGACACGGACCGCGACCGCTTCATGTCGGCGCAGGAGGCGCTCGACTACCGGCTGATCGACGAGGTGATCGAACACATGCCCACGGTGAAGACCGCCGATTAGGTGGTCTGGCCGCTCGGGATTTCGAAACGGCGATGAGGCGCAAGGAGGCGCATCATGGGACGTCGGCTCGCAAAACGGATGGTTTCCGCCGCCCGCGCGGGGAAGTGGATGCCGGCGCTGGTCTGCGCCGCGGCCCTGGCTTCCGGCTGCAAAAGTGACTTCAACCAGCAGTTGCTTGAGCGGGAGCTGCGGATGCAGGAGGACCAGATCTACCACCTGCAGGACGAACTCCAGGTCGCTGGGGCGCGGATCGACAGCATGGCGTCGGAAAACATCTCGCTGAAGAAGCAACTCGGCATCGCCGACGGCGGGCCGACGGTGCCGTCGGCGGCACCGGACCGCTTTCAGCCCACGCCGGCGCCTGCCAGCGTCGCGCCGCCCGTGCTCGTACCCCCGACCGTCGACGACGTGCCGCCGCCGGCGGCGACGCTGCCGCCACCGGCGGTCGACGGGCCGCGGTTCGGGCCGCCGGGAGATGCGGCTCCGTCGTTCCGTAGCCCGGCCGCGGCGCCCGTGCTCGAAGGTGTGCCACCGCTGCCCGACGAGCCGGTGGTGCCGCCGGCCGGGGCCAGTGGTGCGCGTGCCGGCGCCGATCCGGCCGTCCGGCCCGTGACGCACGAGGAGAGCCTGGCGGTGGAATCAACCGTCACGCACCTCGTGATCAATCGCGACCGCACGCAGGCCTTCGACGGCGACGGCGACGGGATGAGCGACGGCCTGGCGATCGTGTTCGAGCCGCGGGACGCCGACGAGCGGCTCGTGATGGCCACGGGAGACGTGTTGATCACGGTCTACGAGCCGGTCATGGCCGGTCCGTCGGGCGAGGGCGCGTGCATCGCGCGGTGGGAGGTGCCCGCCGCCGAGGCCGCCAGCCAGTTCCGGCGCACGTCCCGGGCGCGGGGTGTGCATCTCGTCCAGCGCTGGCCGGGGCCGCCACCGAGCGGCCCCGTGCGCGTGTTCGTGGAGATGACGACCTTCGCAGGCAAGTCGTTCGCGGCCGACGCCACGGTCAGCGTAAAGTAGGCCCCGCTGCCGCCGCCAGGCGCGGTCTGGCGACAGACCTCTCCCCAACTGTGGCGACAGACCTCCCTCCCCAGCGTGGCGACAGACCTCCGGTCTGTCGAAGTATCTAGCCACAGACCGGAGGTCTATGCCACGTGGGGCATCGCAGACCCCTCCCCGCCCCTCCATGGCGACGGACCTCTGGTCTGTCCTTGCCTCTGTGGCAACGAACCGTCTTCGGGGCGGCGTCGAACTCAGAGGCCCTTGTCCTCGAGGAAATTCAGCAGGTCGGCGACGCGATTGGAGTAGCCCCACTCGTTGTCATACCAACTGACGACCTTGACGAAGTTGCCCAGGCCGATCGTGTCGACGGCCGAGAAGATCGAACTGTGTGGATCGCCCTTGAGGTCGGTCGACACGAGTTCCTTCTCCGTGTAGCGGAGGATGCCCTTGAGCGGGCCGTCGGCGGCCTTCTTCATGACCGCGTTGATCTCGGCCGGCGAGGCATCCTTGCCGAGCAAGGCCGTGAAATCGACCACGCTCACCGTCGGCGTCGGCACGCGGAAGGCCATGCCGGTGAACTTGCCCTGCAGGGCGGGGATCACGAGGCCCACCGCCTTTGCCGCGCCGGTGCTCGAGGGCACGATGTTGAGGGCGGCGGCGCGGGCGTCGCGGAGGTCCTTGGCGGCCGTGTCGACCGTCTTCTGCGAATTCGTGTAGGCATGCACCGTGGTGAGCAGCCCGCGGTCGATGCCCCACGTCTCGTGGAGAACCTTCGCCACGGGCGCCAGGCCGTTGGTCGTGCAGGAGGCATTGGAGATGACGTGGTGCTTCTTGGGGTCGTACATCTCGTTGTTGACGCCCAGTACGATCGTCAGGTCCTCGTTCTTGGCGGGGGCCGAGATCACCACCTTCTTCACGCTGTCGCGCTTGTGGGCCACGGCCTTGGTGGCGTCGGTGAAGAAGCCCGTGCTCTCGACCACGATCTGCACGTCCTGCGAGCCCCACGGGATCGCGGCCGGGTCCTTTTCGGCGAAGACCTTGATCTTCTGGCCGTCCACCACGAGGTCGTTGCCGTCGTATCCCACCGAGCCCTTGAAGGGGCCGTAGTTGGAGTCGAATTCGAGGAGGTGGGCGTTGGTCTTGGCGTCGGTAAGGTCATTCAGGGCGACGACCTGCACGTCTCCCTTGAGGCCGTACTTCTCGTAGATGGCGCGAAACGTGAGGCGGCCGATGCGACCGAAACCATTGATGCCGACGCGAATGGACACGTGACTTCTCCTCGGGCGGGATGCGGGGGAGCCGAACACCATCGCGACGTCGCGGAAGCGCGGCCCCGGGCGGGCGGCCGGAATATACAACGCCCCGCGCGACCCGCTCAATCGGCCCGCGGATTCCAGCCATTTTGACTATGCTGAGCCGCATGGCCCCCGCCGTCGTCGAACTCACGGACGTTCGCAAGTCGTTCGCCCTGCCGGGCGGTGAGCGGGTGGACGTGCTCGACATCGACGCCTTCGTGCTCGCCGAAGGGGAGCAATGCGCCCTGGAGGGGCAGAGCGGGTCGGGCAAGTCGACGCTGCTCCATGTGATCTCGGGGATCATGCGGCCCGATTCCGGCCGCGTGGCGATCGACGGTGTCGACATCACGCGGCTCGACGAGGCCCGGCGCGACCGCGTTCGCGCCGACACGCTCGGCCTCGTGTTTCAGCAGTTCAACCTGCTTCCCGGCTTCACGGCATTGGAAAATGTGCTCGTGGCGATGTCGTTTGGCTCGGGCCGCCCCGATCGCTGGCGGGCCGCCGATCTGCTGGCGTCCGTCGGCCTGGCCGACCGCCTGCACCACAAGCCGGCCGCGCTGTCGATCGGCCAGCAGCAGCGGGTGGCGGTGGCCCGGGCGCTCGCCAACCGCCCGCGCGTGATCCTCGCCGACGAGCCGACCGCCAGCATCGACCCCGCCCACCAGCAGCAGGTGATCGACCTGCTCAAGGCCACCTGCGCCGAGCGCGACGTGGCCCTCGTGGTCGTGACGCACGCCCCCGAGGTGGCCCGGCAATTTCCGCGGCGGCTGCGGCTCGAGGAATTCAATCGTGCGGCCCGCAGTCCGGTGAGGCTCGCATGACGCTCCTCGGGATCGCGTGGCGCAACATCCGGCAACGGCTGCTCACGAGCGGCCTCACGGCCCTGTCGCTGGCGCTGGGCGTGGCGCTGGTCGTCGCCACGCTGGTCACCGGCGGCCTCGTCAAGCGGGCCTTCGAGTCGGGGTCGGGCCTGGGCTACAACATGATCGTGGGCGCCAAGGGCAGCCCGCTGCAGTTGGTGCTCAACAGCGTCTATTTCATCAGCCGGCCGATCGAGAACATCCCCTGGAGCTTCTACGAGGAGTTCCTGACCGCGGCGGAACGCGGCGCCGACGAAGATGGCACGTTCGCCGCCAGCGTGGCCACGGCGGTGCCGATCTGCATGGGAGACTATTACCGGAGCCACCGCGTGATCGGCACGAACGCGGCGTTTTTCGGGAGGCTCACACGCGGCAATGGCGAGCCTTTCCGCTTCGCTGCAGGGGAGAATTTCCGAGACGACGACTTCTTCGGCGGCGTGATCGGCTCCGCGGCGGCGGCCACGCTCGGGCTTGAGGTGGGCGACACCTTCGCGCCCACCCACGGCGCCGACGACGGCGCCGTGCACGATCCGTTTCATGTCCGCGGCATCCTCGCCCGCACCGACACGCCCGTCGATCGTGGCGTGTTCGTCAACATGGAAGGCTTCTATCTCCAGGATGGCCACGCCAAGCCGGTGCCGGAGGGGGATGCTGCGCCGCCGCCTTCGCGCCCGTCGGGCCATGTGCCGCTTCCGGAAGCCCAGCGTGAGGTCACGGCCATCCTCCTCGAGACCGCCTCGCTCCCCGGCCTGCCCGCCGAACTGACGAGCATGGGGCTGCGGACCACGCTCAACGAAGGCCGCGAGGCGCAGGCGGCGCTGCCGATCGCCGAGATTCGCCAGTTGCTCGACCTGTTCGTGAAGCCGCTCGAACTCCTGCTCCTGCTCGTCACCACGCTGGTCGTGATCGTGTCGGCGATCGGGATCCTCGTGAGCATGGTGGGATCGTCGCTGGAGCGGAGCCGCGACGTGGCGGTGATGCGGGCCCTGGGGGCGCGGCGGTCGCACGTGCTCACAACCGTGCTCATCGAGGCGCTGCTGCTCGCCGCGGGGGGCGGGCTGGTGGGATGGGGGCTCGGCCATGGGGTCGTGGCGGCGATCAGTCCGTGGATCACGACCAACGCCGGCGTGACGGCCGGGCTCTTTTCGGGCTCGTGGGCGGAGGCCTTGCTCGTGCCGTTGCTCGTCGTGCTGGCAGTCGCGGCCGCGCTCCTGCCGGCGATCGCGGCCTATCGCACGGACGTCGCCAAATGGCTCCAGGGGCCGTGAGGCAGGGCGGTCTGCCCGCACGGAGGAAAAAGCCGGTAAACTGTCGTCCATGCGGACAGCGTCCCGGTTTCTCGTCGCGATCGGCCTTCTGGTCGTGCCATCCGTGGCGCGGGCATGCCCGTTCTGCTCGGCGGTGTCGCTGACATTCGCCCAGGAGATTGCCCAGAGCGAGGCGGCGGTGATCGCCCGGCTCGTCGAGCCGCCGCCGGCCGCGGCCCTCGTGCCGCAGGCAGAAGGGCCGTTGCCGAAGGGGAAGTTCGCGGTGGTCGACGTCCTCAAGGGAGGCGACCTCCTCGAGGCCGCCGGGCATCGCGGCGTCGACGCCAAGCCGATCGAAACGATTCTCCTGGAGGAGAAGCCCGTCGGGTCACTCTATCTGCTGATGGCCGTCGAGCCGCCCCAGTTGGTCTGGTCGAGCCCCGTGCCGATCGGCGAGCGGGCCGTGGCCTACATCAAGAAGCTCGAGGGCCTGCCCGAGAAGGGGCCCGATCGGCTCGCCTTCTTCCAGCAGCACCTCGAGGATGCCGACGACACGTTGGCCCGCGACGCCTACGACGAATTCGCCGTCGCTCCCTACGCTGACGTCAAGGGGCTGCAGGACCGCATGGACCCGACGCAATTGCTGGATTGGATCCGCAGCCCGAAGGTGCAGACGAACCGGCGGCGTCTGTACGCGACCATGCTCGGGGTCTGCGGCACGAAGGCCGATGCCGAAGCGATCGAAAAAATCCTGGTCGGCGAGGACCTGGGCCCGGACAAGGCCGAGATCCGCAGCGGCATCGATGCCCTCATCGCCTGCTACGTGACCCTCCGCGGACCCGAAGGCCTGGACGTCGTCGACCGGTTGTTCCTCGACCGCCAGGGCCGCGAGGTGCCGTTCACTGAAACCTACGCGGCGGTGATGGCGCTGCGATTTCTCGGCGAGGAATCGGAAGTCGTGCCCCGCGAGCGGGTGTTGCAATCGCTGCGCATGCTCCTGGCGGAACCGAAACTGGCCGACCTGGTGATCGCCGACCTGGCACGGTGGCAGGACTGGTCGGTGGTGGGCCGGCTGGTCACGCTCTTCGAGGAAGCGACGCCGGACAACATTTTCGTCCGCGAGCCGATCGTCAACTACATGAAGGCCTGTCCCCTTCCGGAGGCGGCGGCGGCGCTTGAGAAACTCGAGCGGATCGATCCCGAGGCCGTGCGGCGGGCGGCCACCATGGCGGGCCTGGCCGCGGTTGCATCGCCCGCGGATGATGACGGCGACCCCGGTGATCCGTCGTCGGCCCAGGTGCCACTGCCGGCCACCGACGAGCCGGATGC
>JBIIIP010000154.1:0-4331 GCA_044234625.1 Pirellulales bacterium
GGGACGAAGACGGCCATCCGGTGGAGCCGCCGGTGGCAAAGCAGACGCCGCCTGAGTCGGCCATCGGCTCGAATCGTTTGAAGTGGGTGGTCTGGGCGGTGGTGATACTGCTCCTGGGAATCCTCTCGCGGACGATGCTGCGGCCGGCGACGCATTGACGGGAAGCCCACCCATGGCGGCAGGCCTTTTTGACAGCCCCACGCGGATCGACACCGTCACCGACGAGTCGCTCGGCGCCGATTCCTACCGGGCCATCAACGGGGTGACGGTGGCAGCCGCCGTCCTGGGCCTGCTCTCGCCGCTGGCGTTTCTCGACTGGTGGCTGGCCGTGGTGCCCGTGCTGGCCGCCGTCCTGGGGGCCGTGGCATGGCGCGACATCGCCACCCGCCCCGCGGAACTCACCGGAGGCGGCATCGCCACCGCGGCGATCGTGGCGGCCATCATCTCGTTGGCGGGCGGGCTGGCGTGGCAGTCGTATGTCTACGCCACTGAACTGCCTCCGGGTTTCGTCCGGCTCAATTACGCGTTGCTCCAGCCGCTCGACGGCGATCCGCCGACGGCCGTGCCGGAGACGGCCCTGACGCTGAATGGCCGCGACGTGCTCTTGAAGGGCTACATGTATCCAGGCAAGCAGCAGCAGGGCATCGCCCAGTTCCTCCTCGTCCGCGACCAGGGAGACTGCTGTTTCGGTGGCAATCCCAAGATCACCGACCGCGTGCTCGTGCGCCTGGCCGACCCGCGGGGCATCGATTTCAGCCCACGGCTGCGGAAGATCGCCGGCCGGTTCGTGGTTCGTCCGACCGGCACGGAAACGCTCGACGGCGGCGTGCTCTACCACATCGAGGATGCCCGTGTGCGGTAGTTTCAAGCGGCTCCTCGCATGCGGCGGCTGCTTCCAGCGGAAGGGCATCATTCTGCTCGTGCTCCTGACGCTCGCCGGCTGCGATGGGGCGGGCGTGAAGCCGCCGAAGAAGGCCGAGCCAAAGGCGGCCGTGGCACCGGCCAATCGACCCGTGCCGCCGGCGCGGGTCGGGCCTCCGCGCGAGGTGACGTTCGATGACATCAAGTTCGACATGGAGAAAGGTGCGGCATTCACCCGCGATCTGCTTCCCAAGCGGGTCACGTCCCTGGAGCAGGAGCGGATCCGGATCCGGGGCTACATCCTGCCGAGCTTTCAGCAGGCCGGGCTCACGCAGTTCGTCCTCGTCCGCGACAACATGGAGTGTTGTTTCGGCCCGGGCGCGGCGCTCTACGACTGCATCGTGGTGCGGATGGAGCCGGGAAAAAGCACGAATTTTTCGATCCGGCCCGTGGCTGTCGCGGGCGTCTTCCGCCTCCAGGAACTCCGCGGCCCGGACGGCAGGCACCTGGCGATCTACGCCATGGACGGCGAGATGGTCGAGTAGGCGGCTCCCCGGGGCTGCCGCCGGGTGAAACCGTTCCGCACCGTTGGTACGATCCCGGGTCTCATTCGCCACCGGACGGCTGCCATAGATGTTCTCACCTGAATCCTGGTACTGGCTGTACGACGTGCCGCCGGCTCGGCTGTCGTTCCTTTTCATTGCGGTGTTCGTCGGCTTCTATTGGCTCGGCGCGATCATCGTGCGGCCTTTCCTCCGGCAGTTCGTCAAGCACACGGCGAGTTGCAACGACATCATTGGCTATGTGCTGTCGTGCTTCTGCGTGTTCTACGGCCTGCTGCTCGGCCTGATCGCCGTCACCGCCTACCAGAACGTGTCGGATGCCAGCCAGAACGTCACCCGTGAAGCCGCCGCCCTCTCCGCCCTCTACGAAGACGTCTCGCAATACCCCGAGCCCCACGGGCAGAACCTCCGCTGGCTGCTCCGCGACTACACCCGCTACGTGATCAAATATGCCTGGCCGCTGCAGCAGCAGGGGATCATCCCCGAGGAGGGCACGATCCGCGCCGAGGCGTTCCACGACCGGTTGCTCGAGTTTCAGCCGGGGACGCCGGCCGAGGAGATCATCCATGCCGAGGCCCTGCGGCAATTCAACCACTTTCTCGAGTACCGGCGGATGCGGCTCTTTTCCGTAAAATCGTCGCTCCCGGCGACGATGTGGTACGTGATGATCCTGGGCGCCGTGCTGAACATCGCGATCTGCTGGCTGTTCGACATGCGGTTTCTCACGCAGCTCATCCTCGGCGGCATCCTCGCCGCCTACCTGGGCACGATGATGCACCTGATCTTCGACATGAACCAGCCGTTTCGCGGCGACGTGAGCATCACCGCCGAGCCGTTCGAGGCCCTTCTCAAGCGGATGAACGACGCATGACCACCCGCATCGACACATCGTCCGTGGCGGCACCGTCGGCCCTGCTCTCGCGCCGGGAGGCGGTCGGCCGGGGGGCGGCGGCCACGCTTGCGGCCGCGCGGTTGCTCGCCCCCTCGCTCTTCGTGGGCTGCTCCCTGGGGATTCCGCCGAGGCAGCCGCGGGTGGCCGTGGGGATGCTGCATTCGCAGACCGGGCCGCTGGCGATCAGTGCGACCTCGCTTCGCGACATACAGTTGCATGCCTGCGAACGGATCAACGCCGCCGGCGGCGTGCTCGGCCGGCTGGTCGACGTGATGGCGCCCGACACGCGGTCGCGAAACGATCTCTTTGTGAAGCGGTGCCGGCGGCTGCTCGATGCCGGCGTGACGGCCCTCTTTGGCTGCTGGACGAGCTCCAGCCGCAAGGCCGTGCTGCCGCTGGTGGAAGAGGCGAAGCGGCTCCTCTTCTACGCGGTCCAGTACGAGGGCAACGAGTCGTCGAAGTACTGCGTCTACGGCGGGATGGTGCCGAACCAGCAGATTTTTCCGGCGCTCGATTGGCTGACAGGCGAGGGGGGCGGGAGGAGAAAGAAATTCTTTCTCGTGGGCTCCGACTATGTCTACCCGCGAACCGCCAACTTCATCGCTACAAAATACCTCGCCACGCTCGGTCTCGAGCCCGTCGGCGAGGCCTACGTGCCGCTCGGGGGAAGGGATTTTGCCGCCGTCGCCGCGCGGATCCGCGAGTCGGGCGCCGACTGCGTGTTCAACACCGTCAACGGCGACTCGAACATCGGCCTGTTCGCCGCTCTGGCGGCGGCGAAGGTGGACCCCGCCACGGTGCCCGTCATGTCGACGAGCATCGCCGAAGACGAGCTGCGCGGCCTGCTGCCAGAGCAGGTGACCGGCCATTACGCGGTGTCGTGCTATTTCCAGAGCCTCGACACGGAGGCGAACAAGCGCTGGGTGCAGGGATTCCGCGACGAATTCGGATTCGACCGCGTGACGGGCGATCCGCTCGAGCCCGGCTGGTGCCTCGTGCACCTGTGGAAGGCGGCTGTGGAGAAGGCGGGCAGCTTCGACACGGAAGCGGTGCGGCAGGCGTTTCGCGACGGCCTGGAATACGACGGGCCGGGCGGGCGGGTGCGGCTCGACCCCAAGACACAGCACACCACGAAATATTTCCGTGTCGGGCGGATCCGCAGCGACCGGCAGTTCGACATCGTGCACCAGTCCGCCGCCCCGCTCGACCCCGATCCCTATCCACAGGTGGCCTTTCCCGGATGGAGTTGCGATTGGACGAAGGACGGTATCGTCCGCGGCCCGGAGGTCGACATCGATGGCGACATTTGAGGTGGAGCATGCTGAGGGCATGCGCTGGGTACGGGTCGATCTCGACGACGACGACGTGCGCACGGAGCGTGGGGCGCTCAACCACCTCCATGGCGCGATCACCATGGACGTGCCATTCCCCTCGCTCAAGGCGTGGTGGGTATCGCTTTTTTCCGACGAGTCGCTGATGCGGCCGCGGTACCGCGGCACGGGCAGCGTGTATCTCGATTCGACCCTCGGCGGCTATCACCTCATGGAGGTGAAGCCCGGCGAGCGGTGGGTGCTCGACACGAAGTGCTTCTGGGCCAGCGACGGCGAGGTGAACCTCACGGTCCACCGCGAGCCGGCGTGGACGGCTCTGTGGGCCGGCCAAGGGCTATTGTGGTACAAGACCGCGCTCAAGGGAGACGGGCAGGTCGTGCTAGCCGTCGACGGCCCCGTGCAAGAGGTCGAGCTTGTCGATGATCGCCTCGTGGCCGACGGTCCCTTCGTGATCGCCCGCACGGCCGGCATCTCGCTCTCGATCCGGCGGCCGGCGAAGTCGTGGCTCAGCTACTGGCTTTCCGGCCAAAAGCGGGCTCTCATCTATGAAGGCACCGGCAAATTGCTCCTCTGCACGACCCCCTATTGGCGGCAGCGGATGCAGAAAGAGCGAAGCGGCGATGCGACGGCGTATGCGTGAGGGGATAGTGGCCGGCGGGTGGTCGTTCGCGGCCGTGATCCTCG
>JBIIIP010000105.1:0-10785 GCA_044234625.1 Pirellulales bacterium
AAGTAGAGATGCTCGCCGACCACAACCGGCGACGGCATCCCGGCGCCGCACTTGTTCAGCGACCAGAGTACGTGACCGCCATTCTTCTCCCCCTTGGCCAGCGCCATGTCGCCCGCGCAGCCGCGGGCGATCGCCGCCGCCGGGGCCCGGCTGCCGGGGCTCGAGGTGCCGAAATAGAGGCCTTCGGCATCGGCGACGGGCGAGCACGCGAACGACGTGTCGATCCCGGTAAACCGCCAGCGCTGCCGGCCGTCTGCCGGGGAGAAGGCAACGATGCTCCCCTGCCCGGCCGTCACCACCTCCGCGGTGCCGGCGTTGTTCCAGATCAGGGGCGTGCTCCAGGCAGTGCCCTGCGGGCCGGCGGCTGACCACACGTCGCGACCGGTCGCCGCGTCGAGGCACACGAGCGACCCTTGCTCTTCGTTGTAGCGCTGCACGAACAGCCGGCCGGCGTGGAGCAGCGGCGACGAGCCGGTGCCGAATTGGTTTTGGATCGGCTGGGGGCCGAGTTCCCGACGCCACCGTTCCCCGCCATCGCGATCGAGCGCCACGAGCGTGCCCACGGCTCCGAAGAAGGCATAGACGCCGTCGGCATCACCGCAGGGGGTTTCGGTGGCGAAGGTGTTGGAGGCATGTTTGCCATAGGCGGGCTTCTGTCGGGCCACGGTTTTCGACCAGATCACCTCGCCCCGGTCGGCCCCGAGGCAGAAGACGCGAAACTCGACGGGATCGCCCGGCGGCGAGCCCATGCCCCAGGTGGAGAGCGACATCACGCCCCCTGTCATGCCGCTGGGGCGGCCGCCCCTCTCCATGACCGCCGTCGTCACGTAAATGCGGTCGCCGACGACGATCGGCTGCGACCAGCCGGCGCCGGGGATCGGCGTGCGCCAGGCAAGATTGCGATCGGGACCCCACTCGAGCGGCACATCGGCCGCGGTGGCATGGCCCAGCGAGCCGCCACGAAACTGCGGCCAGTCGTCGGCGAAGGCGGCGGCACCTGCCCAGCAGGCCGCAGCCATGATCATCGACCAGCCGATCGGGTGTTTCATATGTTTTACGTGTTTCATGCGAACGCTCCCTCGCAGGCGGTTGTACCTGTCGCCGTGCGGGGCGTCTGCGCGAGTTGAGACGCACTCAGTTCCGGGGCTGCGTCACCATCCGTCCCCCCCAAGGCTGAAACGCACTTGGAACATTCCCAGATGGGGCGTCTCTCCATCGGGAAAGAGAGCCCGCGTTTGATGGCCCGCGGCCAGGAAAAAGCCGCCGATTTTCGATTGCAACATGTCCGACTACCCTAAGAGCATGCGCACGATCGAAATCTACGACACCACGCTCCGCGACGGCAGCCAGGGGGAAGGCGTCAACTTTTCCCTCGAGGACAAGCTCGCCATCACGCGACGGCTCGACGAGGCGGGCGTGGATTTCATCGAGGGCGGCTATCCGCTTTCCAACCCCAAGGACGCCCAGTATTTCGCCAGCGTGCGGGATCTGAACCTGCGGCACTCGCGGGTCTGCGCCTTTGGTATGACCCGCCGCCGTGGCATGCAGGCGGCCGCCGATCCCGGCATGCGGGCCCTCCTCGACGCGGGCACGAGTGTGGTCACCATCGTCGGCAAAACATCCGCGTTCCACGTGAGCGAGGTGCTCGGCGTGTCGCGCGAGGAAAATCTGGCCATGATCGCCGACACCGTCGGCCATCTCACCCAGGCGGGCCGCGAGGTGTTTTACGACGCCGAGCACTTCTTCGACGGCTGGAAGCTCGACCGTGACTATTCCGCGAGCACGATCATCGCCGCGGCGCAGGCCGGCGCCACGCGGATCGTCTGCTGCGACACCAACGGCGGCACGCTCCCCGACGAGATCGCCCGCATCCTCGGCGAGGCGGCGGCCGCCCTCGCGGCGGCGGGCTGCCCCCGGCCGCTGGCGATCCATTGCCACAACGATTGCGACCTGGCCGTCGCCAATTCGCTCGCGGCCGTGGCCGCCGGTGCCGTGCAGGTGCAGGGCACGGTCAACGGTATCGGCGAGCGGTGCGGCAATGCCGACCTGATCTCCGTCGTGGCCAACCTGGCCCTCAAGCTGCCGGGCTACCAGGTGCTCGCCGGCAACGCCGCGAAGGGCTCGGGCACCGCGCACCTCACCGAGCTCTCGCGTTTCGTCTACGAGACGGCGAACATGAGCTACCGGGCCGGCCAGCCCTTCGTGGGGGCGAGTGCCTTCGCGCACAAGGGGGGCATGCACGTGCACGCGGTGGCCAAGGCCACGGAGTCGTACGAGCACATCCCGCCCGAGGCGGTGGGCAACTCGCGGCGAATCCTCGTGAGCGAACTGTCGGGGCGGTCGAACATCGCCGCCCTCGTCAATCGGCCCGACGTGAAGAACGACCGCAAACTCCTCGACACGGTGCTGGCCGAGGTATGCCGCCTGGAGAACGAGGGCTGGCAGTTCGAGGCGGCCGACGCCTCGTTCGAGCTGCTCGTGGACCGCTGCGCGGGCACGTTCACGCCGGCCTTCGAGAAGGTCGCCTACAACGTGGCCGTCGAGAGCCGCGAGGGCAGCGACGTGCGCACGGAGGCCACCGTGAAACTCGTGGTGGATGGCCGGCAGCGGCACGAGGTGGCAGAGGGAGACGGCCCCGTCAACGCTCTCGACGCCGCCCTCCGCAAGGCGCTGGAAGCGCACTACCCGGCCGTCGCCCGCATGCACCTGCTCGATTACAAGGTGCGCGTGATCAACGCCCAGGAGGGCACGGCCGCGAAGGTGCGGGTGTCGATCGAGAGCACGGACGGCGAGCGGCTGTGGGGCACGGTGGGCGTGAGTGAAAACGTGATCGAAGCCAGTTGGCTGGCGCTCGCCGACTCGTTCCAGCACTTTCTCGGCCGCCAGGCCTGACGCGTTCGACGAATTACACGAAACCTTCGCCTTCCTGGCTCAGGTTTCTTGGCGGGCATCCGCCCGCTGGTGGTCACCCGGCCCCCTCGCTTCACGAAAACCTCGCCATCGTGGTCTCGGTTTTCTTGGCGGGCGTCCGCCCGCTGGTGGTCACCCGGCTGGCTCGCTTCACGAAAACCTCGCCATCGTGGTCTCGGTTTTCTTGGCGGGCTCCGCCCGCTGGTGGTAACCCGGCCCTCCGGGCCTGGGGCGTTTGGTGGGGATGAGGAAGTGGCGACAGACCTCTCCCCCACGTGGCGACAGACCTCCGGTCTGTCGAGAAAACTTGGTCACAGACCGGAGGTCTATGCCACTTTCGGAAGCGCAGGCCGAGGCCGTACTCGAACGGTGAGGCTTCGGGCTCCCCGTGCTCCGAGAGCCGGCGTTAGCTGGCAAGCGCAGCCTCGGGCACCGATCCGCCAAGGGTGGATTGGTCGGCGAAGCGCAGCCAGGTCCGAGTGAGCGGAAGCCAGGATGGCTGAAGCGAACGTCCGGCGACGGGGTACGGGGAGCCCGAAGCCGGCCATCCACTTTCACATCGCGACGGCGGCGGCGTTGATCACGGCGGCGATCCGCACCGCGTCGTGGCAGGCGTCCTCGCCGGCCCCCAGGTGTACCAGACTGGCCTCGTGGTTCTTGATGCACAGCTCACACCCGGCCAGGGCCGCGCAGCCCAGGCTCATGAGTTCGAAGTCGAGCTTGCTCGTCGCCGGCTGGGCCATGCGGGTCATCCGCAGCCGGGGCGGCCGGGCCTCGTAGCTCTCCTTGCCCAGCATGTGGCGGAAGCGGTAGTAGACGGTGTTCATCGCCATCAGCCCCGCCGCCGCCAGGGCATCGGAGACGACGGCCGCCGCGTCGGCGCCGAGGCCGGCGAGGATGTCCGCTTCGAGCGCCTCGGCAAGCCGCTGCTGCCGCACGAACCGGGCGGCGGCCAGGGCCACGCCCAGGGCCTGCCCGGGCTGGAGGTTTTCACCGGCCAGCACGGCCGCGAGATTGAGCCGCGTGTCCTTGAATTCGTCGGCGAGCGCGTCGCGGAGGGCGTCGAGTGCGGGCGTGGCGATGGGCATGGCCGTCGGCTCCGGAGAAGGGGGGCGAAAATCACCGGAGATTGTAGTCGTTCGTTGAACGATCCGCGGGCAGGATGCTACCTTCGGGAAATTTGTTTTTTGTCACCCGGCAGCAGCCACACCATGCCCCGTCGCGACGACCTGCACACCATTCTCCTCATCGGCTCCGGCCCGATCGTCATCGGGCAGGCGTGCGAATTCGATTATTCAGGCACCCAGGCCTGCAAGGCGCTCCGCGAGGACGGCTACCGCGTCGTGCTCGTGAATTCGAACCCGGCCACGATCATGACCGATCCGGGCACGGCCGACCGCACCTACATCGAACCGCTCACTTGCGAGATGCTCGAGAAGGTGATTGAGACCGAGAAGCCCGATGCCGTGCTGCCCACGCTCGGCGGCCAGACGGCGCTCAATCTCGCCATGGAGCTCGACCGCCGGGGCATCCTCGCCAAGCACGGCGTAGAGATGATCGGCGCCAAGGCCGCTGCGATCAAGCGCGGCGAAGACCGCGAGATCTTCAAGGAGACGATGCACAAGATCGGCCTCGACACCTGCCGCGGCCGGATCGTGCGGAGCCTCCAGGAGGCCCGTGAAGTGCTCGCCGAAATCGGGCTCCCGGCCGTCATCCGCCCCAGCTTCACGCTCGGCGGCTCGGGCTCGGGCATCGCGTTCAACCGCGAGGAGTTCGACACGAAGGTGCAGCGCGGGCTCGACCTCTCGCCCGTGGGCGAGGTGCTCGTCGAGGAGTCGATCCTCGGCTGGAAGGAATTCGAGATGGAGGTGATGCGCGACGCCGACGACAACGCCGTCGTCATCTGCTCTATCGAGAATTTCGACCCCTGCGGCGTGCACACCGGAGACTCGATCACCGTCGCCCCCGCCATGACGCTCACCGACAAGCAATACCAGCGGATGCGTGATGCCAGCTTCGCCGTGATCCGGGCGATCGGGGTGGAGACGGGCGGCTCCAACATCCAGTTCGCCGTGCATCCCGAGACGGGCCGGATGATCGTCATCGAGATGAATCCGCGGGTCAGCCGGTCATCGGCCCTGGCCAGCAAGGCCACCGGGTTTCCCATCGCCAAGATCGCCGCCAAGCTGGCCGTCGGCTGGCGGCTGCACGAGTTGGCCAACGACATCACCCGGAAGACGAAGGCCTGCTTCGAGCCCTCCATCGACTACGTCGTGGTGAAGGTGCCGCGGTTCGCCTTCGAGAAGTTTCCCGAGGCCGACAGCCGGCTCACCACGCAGATGAAGAGCGTGGGGGAGACAATGGCCATCGGGCGAACCTTCAAGGAGGCCTTCCAGAAGGCGCTGCGCGGCCTGGAGGTGGGATCGTTCGGCTTCGGTTCCGACGCCAAGGACCTGTGGGGCACCGCCGCCCAGCCGTCGCTCGACGACATCCGCGCCCGCGTGGCCACTGCTGATCCCGACCGCGTGTGGTATCTGCGGTATGCACTCAAGGCGGGCATGACCGTCGACGAGCTGCAGCGGCTCACGGCGATCGACCGGTGGTTTCTCGATCAACTGCTGCAGATCGTTGAATTGGAGAGCCTCGTCCGCACCGTGGGCTCGTTGGCCGCCATCGACGACGGCCTGCTGCGACAGGCGAAGCAATACGGCTTCTCCGATAGGCAACTGGCCGTGATGCTCGGCGCCGCGGAGATCGAGGTCCGCGAGGAGCGGAAGCGGCGGGGCATCGTCGCCACCTACAAGGCGGTCGACACCTGCGCCGCCGAGTTCGAGGCCCAGACGCCTTATTACTATTCGACGTGGGAGGACGAGGACGAAACGCGGCCCCCGGAGCCGGGCCGGAAGCGGGTCATGATCCTCGGCGGCGGCCCCAACCGCATCGGCCAGGGGATCGAGTTCGACTACTGCTGCTGCCATGCCAGCTTCGCGCTCCGCGAGATGGGCATCGAGAGCGTGATGGTGAACTCGAATCCGGAGACCGTGAGCACCGATTACGACACGAGCGACATGCTCTTCTTCGAGCCGCTGACCTGCGAAGACGTGCTCAACATCGCCGACCGCATCCGCCCCGACGGCGTGATCGTGCAGCTCGGCGGGCAGACACCGCTCAACCTCGCCCGGGCCCTGCAGGCCGCCGGGCTGCCGATCATCGGCACGAGCGTCGATACGATCGAAACCGCCGAAGACCGGGAGAAATTCCGCGATCTCCTCGAGCGGCTGGATCTGAAGCAGCCTGCCAGCGGCATCGCCCGCACGTTGGAACAGGCCCGTCGCGAAGTGGCCCGCATCGGCTATCCCTCGCTGGTGCGGCCAAGCTTCGTGCTCGGCGGCCGGGCGATGGAGATCTGCTACGACCAGGTGCAATTCGAGCGGTACGTGGCCGAGGCCTTCGTGGTGGCCCAGGGGCAGCCGGTGCTCATCGATCGGTTTCTGGAGGACGCCATCGAGGTCGACGTGGATTGCATCGCCGATGGCACCGACGTGATCGTGGCCGGCGTGATGGAGCACATCGAGGAGGCCGGCGTGCACTCCGGCGACTCGGCCTGCTGCATCCCGCCGCACAGCCTGCCGACCGAGGTGGTCGATGAGATCAGACGGGCGGCGACCGGCCTGGCGCGCAGCCTCGGCGTGGTCGGCCTGATGAACGTGCAGTTCGCGGTCAAGAAGGAAGACGGCGCCCCGTCGCTGTACGTGATCGAGGTCAATCCGCGGGCCAGCCGCACCGTGCCGTTCGTGGCCAAGGCGACGGGGCTGCCCGTGGCGAAGGTGGCGGTGAAGGTGATGGCGGGCACGAGCCTCGCGGAGCAGGGCGTGACGGCCGATCCCGTGCCCGCCCATGTGAGCGTGAAGGAGAGCGTGTTTCCGTTCGTGAAGTTCGCCGGCGTCGACATCGCGCTGGGGCCGGAGATGCGCAGCACCGGCGAGGTGATGGGCGTGAGCGAGCGGTTCAGCATCGCCTTCGCCAAGAGCCAGATCGCCGCGGGCATCCTCCTCCCGCGGGAGGGCCGGATCTTCTTGAGCGTGGCCAGCCGGCAGGCCAAGGAGATGATGGTGGGCGTGGCCCGGCGGCTGGTGGCGCTGGGATTCGAGCTCATGGCCACCGAGGGCACGGCCCGCTCGCTCTCCGCCGCGGGCATCCCCGTCGAGACGGTGAAGAAGCTGCAGGAGGGGCACCCGAACCTCATCGATCACCTCATCGACGGCCGGGTGCACCTGATCTTCAACACACCACGCGGCAAGGGGGCACGCACCGACGAGGGGCGGATCCGCGCGGCCAGCGTGCTCTATGGAGTGCCCTGCATCACCACGCTGCCCGCGGCGGAGGCCTGCGTGCGGGCGATGGAGGCGCTGCGCACCGAACCGCTCACCGTGCAGCCGATCCAAGACCGGTTTCCGGAGATGACCGCGGCCCGGTGAGCGGATGCGGTGGCGCCGATGATGCCGGGGAAACCTGCGGGCCGCCGTCAAAAGAACGGGGTCGGCGGGAGTGTGCGGGCTGTGACGGTTGTGCCACGGCGACCGGTCCTGTCGGGAAATCTGGTTTGGATGCCGCGTTGCGCGTGGCCTGGGGCGGCGCTGGCGGCCGACCTTTTCCCACGGTTGGTGGGCCGGGCAAGGCGGTGTGTCCGCAAGGAGATGACGATGCGCAAGGTCGTGTGCGGGGTGGTGGTGGCGCTTCTCATGCTGGGTGGCGTCGATGACGCGGCGGCATGGCCATTTGGCAAGGTGTGGGAGAAGCGCAAGGCCGAGCTCTATGCCCGACTCTCGCGCGACGTGACCGTGCGGGTGAACACGCGCGTCGCCGCGGTGCAGCGGGATCTGCACGATTCCCTCGACGCCCGGTTCTCCGACGAGGCGGCCAAGATCCGCGAGCAACTCGCGGCCAATGCAGGGCAACTCGACGGTCGCCTGGCCGCTGAGATGCGGTCGATCGACGAGGCCTTTTCCACGGAGTCGAGGGCCCTGCGCGATCGCTTCGACAGCCAACTGCAGGAATTGAAGAAGAAGGTCGATGCCGACCTGGCCGCAGCGGCGGAAAAGGCGGCGGCCCGGGTGGACGAGGAGTCGAAGAAGACGGCCCAGCGAATGGAGGCCGTGGGCGAGAACCT
Organism: Pirellulales bacterium; assembly: GCA_044234625.1. Classification (GTDB taxonomy): domain Bacteria; phylum Planctomycetota; class Planctomycetia; order Pirellulales; family UBA1268; genus CACORA01. The sequence continues at coordinate 8,081 of JBIIIP010000105.1, forward strand.
GGCCACGAAGACGGCGGCGGAGCTGCAGCGGATCGAGAAGCAGTCGGCGGCCGAATTCGAGAAGTTCGCGGCGGCGACCGGGCAGAGGCTCGACGCCGACCTGGCAAAGCTCGAGGCCCGCGTCAACGAGCAGATCGTCGCCATCGCCAACGACATGAAGAAAGGCCTCCGCGTCGGCGAACAGGAGGACGCGCCCGCAGGAATCGACCCCGCCGCTGACGCAGTCAGGGACCGCTAGCTACTGCGGCCAAAGCCTGGTGCCGCGATGCATCGATTGGCTCAACCCGGCACGGGGCTGCCCACACCCTCGAGCGGACGTTCGCTTCAGCCCTCCAGGCTTCAGCTCTCTGCATGTCCGCTGCGCTTCGGCATCCTGCCTGCGCTTGCTCCCATAGCCCGCTCGAGGGCATGGGCAGCCCCGTGCCTTCGTAAACGGTGAGGCTTCGGGCTCCCCGTAAGCTCAACGGGGCATAGACCTCCGGTCTGTGGCTAAAAAGTTCGACAGACCGGAGGTCTGTCGCCACGGTTGGGAAGAGGTCTGTCGCCCCTTCCTCCACCCACACTAGGCCCGGAGGGCCGGGTTCGAGCCAGCGGGCGGAGCCCGCCAAGAAACCTGAGGCCACGATGTCGAAGGTTTCGTGAAGCGAGCCGGCCGGGTTCGAGCCAGCGGGCGGAGCCCGCCAAGAAAGCCGAGGCCACGATGGCGAGGTTTTCGTGAAGCAAGCCGTGGGCAGCCCCGTGCCGGGTTGAGCCAGTCGATTGGCAGCCGGAGCCGATGCCGGACCCGCGTCACGCGCGACCCATGGGAATTCGACGGCTACCGGGGCCTCCACGACACGATGGCGGCGGCACCCTGGCACGGGTAGAGTCGCCGGTGGCATGTCCGCTCCCATCTTCCCCGACGTTCCACCCCCACCGCGGCCCCTGCCCGCGCCGACGCTCGACGAACCGCCCCGCCTGACCGCGCGGACGCTCGAGGGACTGGAATGGATCCTCGCGCGGGAGCTCGAGGCGTGCGGGGCGACCGACCTGCGGATCGGACGGCGAACCATCGAGTTTTCAGCGGCTCCGGGCGCCGTGAACGAGACGCTCTACCGGGCGGTGCTCGAAAGCCGCACGGCGATCCGCGTGCTCGAGCCGCTCGGCCGGTTCCGGGCCGACTCGCCCGCCACCCTCGCCCGCGCGCTCGGGGAGATCGACTGGACCGAGCAACTGAAGGTGTCCGACACGCTCCGCGTCGATGCCGTGATCCACGACACGTTCCTCACGCACTCGCTCTACGCGGCGCAGATCGTGAAGGATGCGGTCGTCGACCAATTGCGCACGCCCAGCGGGAAGCGGCCGAGCGTGCAGCTGCGCGGGGCCACGCTGCGGCTGGGGCTGCATCTGGTCGGCGACGTGGCGACCGTCTTCCGCGACGCCGCCGGCCGCTCGCTTCACCAGCGCGGGTGGCGCATGGGCGAGGTCGAGGCGCCGCTTTCGGAAGCGCTGGCCGCAGGGATTCTCGGGATCGCGGGCTGGTGGCTGCCCGGCGGGCGCGAGTCGGCCACCATGGGAGAGCCGATCCTCGATCCGCTGTGCGGCTCCGGCACGCTCGTCATCGAGGCGGCCACGATCGCCGCCGGCATCGCGCCGGGGCTGTGGCGGGCGCGGAGGAAGGCCCACGGATTCTTCCGCTTCCGCGACTGCGACAAGCCGCTCGCCGCCAGGCTCGTGGAGGAACTCGAGGTCCGGGTGCGGCAGCCGGGCGGGGTGTTCATGGCCAGCGACCTCGATGCCGAGGCCGTCGCTGCGGCGCGTGCCAATGCCGCCGCCGCCGGCGTGGCCGACAGCGTCGCCATCGCGCAAGGGCATTTCGAGGAGGTGCGGCCCACGGGGCCGGCGGGGCTCGTGGTCACCAATCCTCCCTACGGCGAGCGCCTCCCGCTGCCCCGGGCCGGCGCGCTCTTCCGGCGGCTCGGCGACTGGCTCGTGCAGCATTGCGGCGGCTGGCGGGCCGCGATCCTCGCCGCCGACACCCCGGCCACGCAGCAGATCGGACTCCGGCCGACCCACCGCGTGCCGCTCATGAACGGCTCCATCGCCTGTCGGCTGGTCGAACTCGAGATCCGGCAACGCGTCACCACGCCGCCCGCGGCCGGGCATCAGTCGCCTGAAGAAAGCTCCGCCGCCACCGCAGACGCCGCTCCCGCGGCGGCCTCCCGCGGGCAGTCCCGCACGACCGCCGACCAGATCGGCGACTTCCGCCGTCGCCTCGCCAAGCGGTTCAAGCATCTCTCCAAGTGGGCCCGCCGCCAGGGCATCGAGGCCTTCCGCGTCTACGACCGCGACATCCCCGAGATCCCGCTGGTGATCGACTGGTATGCCGGCTGGCTGCACGCCGCCGAGTACGACCGGCCCCACGAGCGCACCGAAATCGAGCACGACGTGTGGCTCGACAAGATGGTCGAGGCGGCCGCGCTGGAAATGGGCGTGCCGCCGAACCAGACGTTTCTCAAGATGCGCAAGCGTCAGCGCGCCGGGGGGCAATACGAGAAAGTCGATCAGCGGCGCGCGGTGGTGACGGTGCGGGAAGGCGGGCTCGCGTTCGAGGTGAACCTGTCCGACTACCTCGACACCGGCCTCTTCCTCGACCATCGCCAGACGCGGGCCATGGTGCGTGAGGAGGCGTCGGGCAAGCGGTTCCTGAATCTCTTCTGCTACAC
>JBIIIP010000109.1:0-9827 GCA_044234625.1 Pirellulales bacterium
CGTGGCCGACGCCCGACACGAACGAGGCTCATTACCTGACGCGGGCCCGGCACGCCGCCGATCCCACGTGGGCGGTCGGTGATTTTTTCCTCGAATCCCCCGAGGCCCACGGGCTGTTCGCCGCTGCCTTGGGGCCGGTGGCGGTCGGCTGGTCGCTGGATGCCGCGGCCTGGTGCGGCCGCATCGCCGGCTGGCTGTTGCTGGCGGGGGCGTTTGTCCATGTGGCACGGGCCACCCTGCCGGGCGCGTGGACGCGGCTCTTGGCGGCGGCGATCTTTTCGCTGGCGCTGCGGCACACGACCGCGGCCGGCGAGTGGCTGATCGGCGGCTGCGAGGCGAAGGTGTTTGCCTGGGCGGGCGTGCTCTGGGCGGCGGGCGAGATCGCCCACGACCGCTGGGGGACCGCTTGGGCAGGACTGGGCGCCGCGACGGCCGTGCATGCGGTCGTGGGCGGCTGGGGCATGGTGGCGGCGGCGCTCGCGGGGTGTGCGCTCGGCAGCCGGGTCAGGGTGGGCTGGCTGATCGCCGGTGTGGCGCTCGCGGCGATCGGTGTCGTCCCGGCGTTGATGCTGACCGTCGGCGCGGACGCCTCCATCCGGGCGGAGGCCGCGCGGATCTACGTGGCCGAGCGGCTGCCACACCACCTCCTGCCGCGCACGTTCGCCGACGGCATGATCGCCCGGCACCTGCTGGCGGTGCTCGTCTGGTGGCTCCTTGAGCAGCAGTTGCCCGAATCTCCGCCGCGCCGTCGCCTTCACGGCCTGACGCTCGCGGCGTTGATGATCTCGGTCTCCGGCTGCCTTGTCTCGCTCGCCGAGCCCGTGGCACCGGCGTCTGCCTACGCGTTCTTGCGGTTTTATTGGTTTCGTCTGGCCGACGGTCTCGTGCCCCTGTCGCTGGCGATCACCGCGGCCGCCTGGCTGGCTGGCCCCGGGACCGCGTTGACCGCGCCGACCGCGGTTGGCCCGCCCCCCTGGACGCGGTGGGCCGTGGTCGCCCTCCTTGCCCTCGATATCGTCCACGAGAGCCGTCACTGGCCGGTGAGCGGACGAGACGACATGCCGGCCCGCAGCGATCGCCACGTGCAGGCATCCGCCTGGCGCGACACGTGCGCGTGGATCCGCGACCACACGCCGGCCGATGCATGCTTCATCGTGCCGCGCATGGCGGGTAGTTTCGTCTGGCGGACGGGCCGACCGGAGGTCGCCTGCTGGAAGAACGTGCCGCAGGGGCCGCAATCCCTCGTCGACTGGCGGCGGCGGATCATCGACTGCTACTCGCGCGATGGGTCGATGAATGCCCTCGAACAGCATGCGTCAGCGCTCGGTGCCGAACGGCTGGCCGCCGTGGCCGACCGCTACGGCGCCAGCCATGCGATCGTGCCTGTCGGGGAGACGGGGCTCGAAGCCCCGCGGTTCACCCGGCTGCATGCCAACGCCACCTACGCCGTGTACGGGATCCACCCATGACGGCCATCGACGCGGTGGTGTTCGATCTCGACGGTCTCCTCGTCAACACCGAGGAACTCTACCAGCACGTCGGCGGGGAGCTCCTGCGGCGGCGCGGCCGCGTGTTCGACGGCGACCTGCTCGATGCGATGATGGGCCGGCCGCAGCCGGTGGCCCTGGCCACGATGATCCAGTGGCATGGCCTCGACGACACGGTCGCCGGGCTCGCCGCGGAAACACGGGAGATTTTCACCGGGCTGCTCGACACGCAGCTGGCGACGATGCCCGGGGCGGTGGCGCTGGTGTCGCGGCTGGCGGCGGCAGGCGTGCCGTGCGGCGTGGCCACGAGTAGCGGTCCCGACTTTGCCCGCGACGTGCTCGGCCGCGTGGGACTCCGGCCCAGGTTTCAGTTCGTGCTCACGAGCGCCGATGTCACGCTCGGCAAACCGCACCCGGAGATTTATCTCGAGGCGGCCCGGCGGCTCGGCGTCGCCCCGGCGCGGATGCTCGTGCTCGAGGATTCGCAGGCCGGATGCACCGCCGCCGTGGCTGCGGGGGCCGTGGCCGTCGCGGTGCCGGGCGGCCACAGCCTGCGGCACGACTTCACCAACGCGCGGTTCGTAGCCGACTCCCTCGCCGACCCGCGGATCGCCGCACTCCTCGGCTGGGAGCGAGCCACCAGTTGAGTGAGCGCGCCTCGCGAGCCGCCTGCGTGCGGCACGATCACAGCCCCACGCCAAGTCGGGCGGCCTGGATGCGGAGCGCTTTCTCGAAGGCGGGAAACGGGTATTCCGTCCGGCGCCCGACGGCCCACAGGTAGGTCGAATCGACGAGTTTTCCCGGCAGCCGGCCGGCCCGAACGAGGGTGGCCACTTTTTCCACGAATGCCTTCTCGGAGGGCAGCCGGGTACGGAGGCCGACGTTGAGACGGTCTTCGAGCCCGGCCACGTTTGCGCGGCCGGCGGGTTCGGCGGCCGGCAGCGCGACAGGGTGCGCCAGGGCGAGGACAAGCCAGACGAGTGCTGTGTGGCGAGACATGGAGTGCTGACAGGCCGGAGCCTGTGCTACAGGAAACGGGCCAGGGCGTAGGACTTCTTGCCCGAGCGGAGGACGAGCGTGGAGGCGCCTGCCAGGTCCCGCGGGGTGAGCCGATGCGCCGCATCGGACACGCGGCGGTTGTTGACGTAGGCGCCTCCCTGTTCGATCGTGCGGCGAGCCGCGCCCCGGCTTTGCGCCAGGCCCGTGGCTTCGAGGGCCTCGACCAGCGGCAGCCCCTCGCCTTCGAGCACGGTGCGGGGAAACTCGCGGCTGGGCACGTCGGCGAAGATCTCGCCGAGGGCCGCATCATCGAGGCTCGTGATCTCCGCGCCGAAGAAAATTTCCGTTGCCTGCCGCGCGGCGGCTAGTCCGGACTCGCCGTGCACCAGCCGCGTGAGTTCCTCCGCCAGCCGCTTCTGCGTGTCGCGGGCCGCGGCGTCGGCAGCCCGCTTCCGCTCGTAGGCGGCCAGCTCGTCGAGCGGCAGTTCCGTGAGCCGGGCCAGGCAACGGCCGGCGTCGTCGTCGTCGAGATTGATCCAGTATTGGAAGAAACGGTAGGGGCTCGTGCGGCGCGGGTCGAGCCAGACGGCCCCGGACGCCGTCTTGCCCATCTTCGTGCCGTCGCTCTTGGTGAGCAGCGGGCAGGTGATGCCGTGGAACTCGCGAGACCGCAGCCGGCGGCCGAGCTCGATCCCGGCGGTGATGTTGCCCCATTGGTCGCTGCCGCCGATCTGCACGCGGCAGTCGAGCGCGTCGGAGAGATGGACGAAGTCCCAGGCCTGCAGGAGCATGTAGCTGAACTCGGTGTAGGAGAGGCCGCCGTCGCGGTCGAGCCGGCTTTTGACCGAATCCTTGGCGAGCATCTGCGACAGGGGCACGTGCTTGCCCACGTCGCGGAGGAATTCGAGGTAGCCCACGCCGCACATCCAATCGCCGTTGTTCACGACATGCACCCGCTGGCCCCCGGCCGCGAGGAGGCCCCGGATCTGCCGCTCCACGCCGGCGATGTTGGCGGCCAACTCGGCAGGGGAGAGCAGGTTGCGCTCCTCGCTGCGGCCGCTGGGGTCGCCGATCATGCCCGTGGCGCCGCCGACCACGGCCACCGGCTCGTGCCCGGCCGCCGTCACCCGGCGGAGGAGCATGACCGCCACGAGGTGGCCCACGTGCAGGCTGTCGGCCGTCGGGTCGAAGCCGGCATACACGCGCCGTCCCGGCGTGGCGAGCCACTGCCGCAGGGCCACCCGGTCGGTGCACTGGTGCACCAGACCGCGGGCCTCGAAATCGGCGAGAAGATCGCTGGTCATGCTCGGCTCACCGCCACATGTCGTCGTTTGCGAACGGGTGCGCGGGGCCCGAAAGCTTGGGGGCCGGAAGGGCCTTCAGGGCCTGCTCCGCAAGTTTCAGATCTTCTCGCGACGTGATCTTGATGTTGATCGGGGAGCCGGGCACGACCGTCACCCGGTGGCCCATCGACTCCACGAGCTGCGCCTCGTCGGTAGGCTGGCTGCCATGGCCCGCCGCGAAGGCCTTCGTGAGCAGGTCGCGGGAGAAGACCTGCGGCGTCTGTGCCTCCCAGAGGCCCGAGCGATCGACGGTCTCTGCGATCAGTGAATCGGCTCCCACCCGCTTCAGCGTGCCGGCCACTGGAATAGCAAGGATCGCGGCACCGGTCCGCGATCCAGCCGCGAACACGCGGTCGATCCAGGGCTGGGCGATGCAGGGGCGGGCCGCGTCGTGAACGGCGACCATGTCGATGTCGGCGGCGAGTTTTTCGAGGCCCCTCCGCACCGACTCGGCGCGGTGCGATCCACCTTCGGCGAGCGTCACGCCCATGAAGGCGAGGTTGGCGCCGAACTTCTCCAGGAAGGCCTCCCGGTCCTCCGGCGCGACCACGATCACGACCTGCTTGACATCGGCGCGCTCAAGAAATTTCTCGGCCGCATGCATCCACACCGCCCGGCCGGCAAGCGGCGCGAACGGCTTCTTGTAATTCGCATCCTGGAAGCGGCTGCTCTGCCCGGCTGCGGCGAGAATCACTCCGAAGGCGGGCATGCGTCGATCACCTGGTCCATCGCGGCTTTCAGCAAGGCCTTCGCACCGGGCTTGTCGTGCAGCCATTCCGCGAACGATTCGCCGTGTTGCACATAAAGTTGCAGGAGCCACTCCGGAGCGGACGTGAGCATCCAGCCGCGGAATTGCAGCCAGCGCGGGTTGGATGCTCCATACACCTCACGGGCGACCCAGCAGAGGGCGCCTGCGCCGCCTGCACCGCCAGCGCCAGCGCCGCCGGCGGCCACACCACCAGCGCCTGCGCCGCCGGCCCCTGCAGCACCCGCGCCTGCGCCACCGGCACCCGCAGCACCCGCGCCTGCGCCACCGGCACCCGCAGCACCAGCACCAGCGGCACCGGTGCCTCTTGCGCCAGCACCCAAGAAGTTGAACTGCGTCACGTCGCCAACGCCTGAAAACAGCGGCGTGCTGGTAATCCGGACATACCTCCGATCGGCGGAGACAACGGCCCGGGCGAACAAGTTAACGCCTTCAGGCAGCGTTGTGATGACTGGCTGGTAGCCGACCGCTCCACCGCGGAAGAACGGCATCCCCGGCGGCGTGCCGCCCCGGCTTCGGGAAAGGGATTCCACTGCCGTCGGGTTGACGAGGCCAGCCAACTGCTGGGCGAGGATGGCTCGGCTGACCTGCTGCTGCACGACCACATCCTGCGCCACCTGGGCGTCGGCGAGCGGTTCGTGCCGCCGGCCGTCGGGCAGGTCGATGGTAAACAGTGAATCCTGGGCTCCGAGGGGAATATGGCGGCGGAATTTCTGTTCGCGGTCGGTGCCGCGGTGGAGCGTCAGCTCGGCGGTGATCGTGCCGGCGGCGACGGTGCCCCACGCCCGCCGGACGAGGATCTGGTAGGTGCCGGGAAACGCCTGGGCAGCGACATACCGTTCTCGCTGCGTCGATTCACCGGCGGTCAGGGCCGCGTCGGCAAACAAGACGCCGCCCGACGTCGACCGCGGCGCGGCCAGTGAGCAGACCGTTCCAGGCGGCTCCTCGACGAGGAGGTCGATGTCGGCATCGCCCGTCCACGACAGGTCGAGCACGAGGTCGCGAACCAGCGCGGCATCGATCGCGCGGCGAAACGACTCCGCAGCCGAAGGCTCGCCCTCCTTCACCAGTCGGTCGATCGTGGCTTTCGCCAGACGAGCGGCCCGATCGGGAACGTCTTTCTGGTCCAGCGGCCATTCGCTTTGCAACACGCCGACACAGGCCCATTGCAGGGTGGCCGCGTCGTCGGTGCGGGCCGCCAGCGTCATGGCGAGCGCGAACGCCTCGCGGTTCGTCGGCTCCAACTGCACCACTTGCCGGCAGAGGCGGATGGCCTGATCCACCGACCCGAAGCGGGCCAGGTAGTTGGCCAACTGGAGCAGGTCGATCGGGGTCAACGCGAAGTCGGCCAGCGAGAGAAGGGCCCGCTCGACCTCGTCGCGGGGTTTGCCGTCGGCCTCGAGGGCCACCGCGAGAGCCTCGAACATCCAGGTTTCGCCGTGGCCCGTCTCGATCACGGCACCGATCAGGTCGGCAGCCCGGCCGAACCGCCCAGCCTTGCCAAGTTCGGCCGCGGAGACCCGCACACGGGCCAGGCGGATGGCGAGGTCGTCGGCGTCGAGCGGCGAACCATCGGTGTCCGAGCCGGGGGCGAGGTAGGTGCGGATCGCGAGGCGGATGTTATCGCCATCGGTGATCGAGGCCGGCAACCCGATATCGAGTCCACTCCCCTCGGGCGCGTTGTCCGCCGGCGATTCCGTCCGCCGCGGGGCATCTGCAGGCTTCGTCTTCGCGGCCACCCGCTCGCGGGCATCGGCCACTTGGAACATGCCGCCGCCCATCCCGCCACCGCCCATCCCGCCGCCCATCCCGCCACCGCCCTGGCCGCTGTTCACGCCCCCGGCCCCGCCCAGGCCGCCGCCTGTTTGGAAGGGATTGAGGCCGCTGCTGGGGTTCACCGGCAGGACGAGGTCGGCAACGGGATAAACCTTTACCACGAGCTGCTCGGCAGCCTTGTCTTTCGTCGTGATGAGCAGCACCTCGTCCTTGACGAGGTAGGTGAGATCCAGGTCGCCGAGAAGCAGCCGCAGGGCCGACCGTAAGGCGATGCCCGACACGCTTTTGGTGACCGGAGCCTCGAGGTCGATGCCGGCATCCTCGAAAGCCTTGGTGTCGATCTCGACCGGAATGCCCTGGGCATCCTCGATCTGCGCGATCACGTCGCGCAGTGGCGTCTCGGTGAAATCGAAGTTCTCCACCTTGCTGTCGAGCGCCTCGTAAATCTGCTTTTCGTTCGAGCCCGGGTTGGCCAGGTCGACCGACTTGTATTTCTCTCGTTTTGCCGTGAGTTCCCTCCACGCATCCCGGCCCGGGTAGCGGATCGCCGGCTCGTCGGGGAAGGGAATCGCGGCCATGTCGACGAGGTGGAGCGAGTCCATGAAGCCGCGCTGTTGGTCCCGGCGGGTGCGGTAGTTTTCCGTGTCGTATTCGAGGATCCTCGCCACCAAGGGCGCCGTCCGGCCGATGACACGAGCGGTCATCGGCACGCCCTGGATCGCGTACAGAGGCGGAGCCTCCTCGGCGATCTGCTCGGCGGCGATCCGTTCGGCCTCGATGAACTTGGAAGTCGTGGCTGAGCCCTTGGCGATCGCTTGACCATCGACGACCGCCGGGTAGGCCTCGTCCAGCGCGTAGCCGATGCGGATTCCCTCGGCCACGAGGGCGTTGTAGCGGTTGGTGAGCTGCTTGATCCGCTCCTCCCGGCGCTGGAGTTCACCGTCGAGCCGCATCCGCTCACGGCCCACGGCCGCCCGGCGTTCAGCGGCCAGGTCGCGCTCGGTCTTGTCCCGTGACCGCACGATCGCCTCGCGCACGCTGATCTCGATCTGCCGCACGAGTCGCTCGCGCATCGTGGCATCGAGGTCGTCGGATTGGGAGACGAGCAACTGCAGATCCTTGAGTTCCTTTCGGGCGGCGTCGGGGTCTGTCGCCATCTGCTGCCGTGCGGCCCGCAGGCGGACGGCCGCCTCCTGCTCGAGTTGCTGTGCCCGCACCTTCCGCATCGCGTTGATCGCGGCCAGCTCCGACGGCGGCCCGGCCACCGCTTCCACGGCGGGCACGGGCTCGGCGGCAGCTGCGTCGGCCTGGCGCTGCGACACGGTGCGGACGAGCTCCGCATCCGGGTTGTCGGGATCGCGGCGGAGGGATGCCTCGGCGAGCCGAAGCGCGGCATCGTGCGAGCCCGCCGCTTCCGCCTGGCGGGACAACGCGGCGAGTGTGGCTGCCTCTCCCAGAATCACGCCGCGGGCGAGGGCCAACCCTTCCCGTCCGAGCAGCGGCAGAAACACGCCCTGTGTGTCTCGGGCATTGCGGACAAGTTCCCGGAGGTAGGTGTTTTCGCTGGCCACCCGGGGTGCCGGAATATCGAGACTCGATTCATCCGCGGCGACACCGTCCGTGGCGAGCCGAAAGGAGATGCGGCCCGACCGGATCTCACCCTCGACGAGCACGATCGATTCGCGGTCGGCACGGAGCGGCGGCAGTTGCGGCGGCAGCATCCGCAGGTCGGCATCTGCGGACTCCGTGTCGAGCAACGCACCTTCAGGCCACCACACGCGGGCCGTGGCCAGCCGGCCAATCTTGGCGGCGGCGTCCTTCGCGGAAATCGTATCGTCGGGCACGAAGAGCATGCCTCCCGTGCCATGGGCGATCGCCGCCAGGCAGGGCCAGTTGATCTGGGGGCCGATGCCCAGGCTCGACACCGCAATCCGCTGCGAGCGGAGCGTGTCGAGGAGGACGGAGAAAGACGCCGGATCGACACCGGTCAGTCCGGGGCCGTCGCCGATGTAGACGATCGCGCGGCCGCGTTGATCCTCGGGAAAAAGCCTCGCGGCGGCATCGAGCACGGCGACGATGTCGGTGGAGCCGAGCGGCGTCCGGGCGTCGAGCCGTCGGGAGGCTTCGCGGGTGCTGGGGGCCGTGGCCTCGGCGAACTCTTCGGAGAGCGGATCACAGGCGATGTCGACGGCAGCGATCCGAAACCGGTCTCCGTCCCGCGCTGTCTCGAGGATGCCGGCCAGGGCGTCGAGGGCCTTCCGCCGATGCTCCCCCGCCTGGCTGGCGGAGGTGTCAACGAGCACGAGCACATCGGCGGGCAACGCCTCCGCAACGGGACGGGTCCGCAGCCCGATGGCAGACACGGTTGGCTCGTTCGCAGCCGGCTCCGTTGCGTCGACGAACGAGATCTCCGCGGCGGGCGGGGTGTCTGCACGCCCGACGACCGTGATCCACGCCAGCGCGCAGGCCGCCGCGGCGATGCGGAGCATGGGCGCCGCATGGCGGTGGCGCGAGGGCTTGAAAGCGGGCGAGGTCAACGCAGACATGGTGCCTCCAAGGCGGCGGCCGACGAAATCCTTTTCCACGAGTAAGCATATTTGGGTCGCCGGATGACCGCCAACGGCGATCTGCGCGGAAATTTGTCGCCCGGCGGCTTTTTTTGTGATGGTTTGGGGGTGGGAGGGGGCGGCAAGCTCGGGTTGCCCGCCGGGCCGGCGGGCGGCTATTGCAGTAGAGTTTGGTTGATCAGACTCGAAGCCCGGATCCCTTTGGGCATCCGGAAGGAGGGGCCGTGAGAAAGCCGGTCTGGATGTGGTCGGGCGTGGTGGCGGCGGCCATCGGGGCGGCAACGCCGACTGTTGCGGCGGCTGATCCCAGGCCGGCGAACGGCTTGGGTGGACTGCCGAAAGACCGCGAGTTCACCCCCGAGGAACGGACCAACATCGCCGTTTACGAGGCGGTCAATCGCAGCGTCGTGAACATCAACACCAAGGCCACCGTGGCGACGGGTCTGTTTCTGCTGGAGGTGCCATCGGAGGGGGCGGGGTCGGGGATCGTGCTCGACCAGCGCGGCCACGTCCTCACCAACTTCCACGTCGTCGAGGGGGCGCAGGAAATCCAGGTGCTTCTCTTCGACGGGTCATCGCATGCGGCCACGGTCGTGGGCAGTGATCCGGCGACCGACGTGGCGGTGCTCCGGGTGCAGGCGCCCGCCGAGCTGCTCGTGCCGGTCGCGTTTGGCACGTCGAGCGACTTGCGGGTGGGGCAGCGGGTGTTCGCCATTGGAAACCCGTTCGGCCTCGAACGCACGCTCACCACCGGCATCATTTCCAGCCTCAACCGGTCGCTGCCGACGCGTTCGGGCCGGACGATCAAGTCGATCATCCAGACCGACGCGGCCATCAATCCCGGTAATTCGGGGGGGCCGTTGCTCGATAGCGGCAGCAGGCTGATCGG
>JBIIIP010000106.1:0-10505 GCA_044234625.1 Pirellulales bacterium
GAGTTGGCAGCGAACGATAAACGTCTTCGAAGTTTGGGGGGCGACGACTTGAGGGATCGACAGTCGGCGACCTTGGTCGTGGCCTGGATGTCCCCCCCGCTTTTCGAGGATCGACGTTGGACGCCCGAAAAGGCTTGTCCGCGACGGGGAGGCGGTCGATACAATCCCGCACTGGCAGTGCAGCCACGGGAAAGATCATGGCACGATGCCTCATCGGATGCGGCTCGAACCTCGGCCGGCGGCGGGAATTTCTCGACCGGGCGATCGAGTTGATCCGTTTCATGCCGGGCGTGAGCCTGCTCGCCGTGAGCCGTTTCCGGGAGACGCGGCCGATCGGCGGGCCGCCCGGCCAGGAATCTTTTTTGAACGGCGCCTGCCTCATCGAAACGGATCTCCCCCCGCACGACGTGCTGGCGATGCTCGCCGCCGTGGAGAACACGCTCCACCGCGAGCGGCTCGAGTGGTGGGGGCCGCGCACCATCGACCTCGATCTCCTGCTCTATGACGACGTGGTACTGGAGACGGAAACGCTCACCCTGCCCCATCCGCGCATGCCCACGCGGCGGTTCGTCCTCGAGCCCTGCGTGGAGATCGCCGCCGACATCCGTCATCCGCTGGCGGGCTGCACGCTCGCCGAGATGCTGGAGAGCATCACCGCGCCGCAGCCGCACGTGGCCGTGATCGGTCTCCCGGGGAGTGGTGCCCACGAGGTGGCGGCGGCGATTGCCGACACCATGCTCGATTGCCATGTGACCGTCGTCGATGCGGGCGCGACGGAGGAGAGCGAGGATGTGGATGGTGAACTGGCGAGGATCGCCCGCGACGGCCTCGCCCCGCACGCCGTGCTCCTGCTCACCGTCAACGAGCCGCCGGCGATGGTCTCCGATGGCCGGCAGGGCCTGCAGCAGCGGTTGATCGCCGCGCTCCGGGGCCCGGGCCGCCGTTCACCACTGGCCCCGAAGGCGGTCGTCGCGATCGATTCCACCGATCGGGCCCGCGCCACCGCGGAGGCGATCGCCGCCGTGGAAGCGATGGGGTGACCGATGGTGGAGGTCGTGCATGATCCGGCGGCGATCCGCGACCGCGTGCTCCGCGCCCGTGCCGCCGGGCGGCGTGTCGGGTTCGTCCCCACGATGGGCGCGCTGCACGCCGGGCATGCCAGCCTCGTCGACCGCGCCCGGGCGGATGGCGGCGACGTGGTCGTCTCCATCTTCGTGAATCCCGCGCAGTTTGGGCCGGCGGAAGACTTCGACCGTTACCCGCGGACGCTCGCTGACGACTGCCGGCTGCTCGAAGCCCACCACGCCACGTGGGTCTACGCGCCCGAGGTGGCCGCCGTGTATCCCCCGGGCGATGCCACGAGCGTGAGCGTGGCCGGGCCCGCCCTGGGGTTCGAAGGGGCGATCCGGCCCGGCCACTTCACGGGCGTGGCCACGGTGGTCTGCAAGCTGCTTCTCGCCGTGCCCGCCGATGCCGCCTACTTCGGCGCGAAGGATTGGCAGCAGACCCGCGTGGTGCGGCGGATGGTGGCCGACCTCGGGCTGCCGGTCGAGATCGTCGTCTGCCCCACGGTCCGCGAGCCCGACGGCGTGGCGATGAGTTCGCGGAATGCCTATCTCACTCCGGCGGAGCGGCGCCAGGCCGTGGGCCTCGTCCGTGCGTTGGAGCGTGCCGAGGAGTTGTGGGCTACCGGCGCCGCCGTGCCGCGGGTTGAGCAGGCCATGGGCGACGTCATCGCCGCGCATGGGATCGCCGTCGACTACGCCGCGGTGGTCGATGCCGACTCGCTCGCTCCGGTCGGCGGCGCTGACGCGGTGGCCCTCGTCGCCGGGCGGCTGGGGGCGACGCGGTTGATCGACAATCGCCTGCTTCCCTCGCGGCGCGGACCAGCCTGATGCTCACCACGCTCTTTCACGTGCCGACGCGGATCGCCTGGGGTGGAGGGTCGGTGCCCGTCTTCGGCTTCGGACTGGCCTTCTGGGTGATCGTTGTCGGAGGCGTGATCACCGGCGGCTGGCTCGCAGCCCGGCATGGTTGGCGTGCCACGCTGGCCACCCTCGGCGGGCCCCTCCTGCTCGCCGCCGCCGTCGTGGCCTTCGTGCTGCCGGCGCTCGACGACGGCGCGGGCGTGCCCGTGCGTGGGTATGGGGTGATGCTCCTTGCATCCGCCGCCGCGGGCACATGGCTGTCGGTCGTGCGCGGCCGGTCGATGGGCATTGATGCCGACACGATCCTGGCACTGGGCATGGAGATCTTTCTGGCCGGCATCGTCGGAGCCAGGCTGTTTTACGTGGTCGAATACCACGATACCTTCTTCCCGCCAGGTCGCAGCCTCTGGGAGTCGCTCGCCGCCGTGGCCAACGTGCCCGCCGGGGGGCTGGTGGTGTTCGGTGCGCTGCCCACCGCGGGCATGGCGGCGTGGTGGTTCGCCCGGCGGCGAGGGCTCTCGATCCTGCGGCTTGCCGACTGCATCGCCCCCGGATTGCTTCTCGGCCTCGCCATCGGGCGGGTGGGCTGTTTCCTGAATGGTTGCTGCTACGGCGGACCGTGCGATCTGCCGTGGGCGGTGCGGTTTCCGCCGCAGAGCCCGCCCTGGCTCGACCAGATGCAGCGCGGGCTCCTGATCCCCGCGCCGGCGGGCGGGCCGCAGCCGTGGAGCCTGCCCGTCCATCCGGCGCAGCTGTATGCCGCCATCGACGCCGCGGTGCTGGCCCTCCTGGCGGTGGCGTTCACGCCGCATGCCCGACGGGAAGGTGAGGTGTTCGCGCTCGTGCTCACGCTCCATCCGGTCTCCCGGCTTTTCCTGGAGGCGATTCGCGTGGACGAGCCCCCCGCGCTGGGAACGCCCCTCTCCATTTCACAGCTGATCTCGGTGGTGCTCCTCGTGTTGGCCACGGCGCTGTGGTGGTGGATTGCACGCCGCGGGAGTTTCTGCTCCGCTGACCGAACCGCATGAGGAAACGCGAGCCGATGAATCGCGGCAACCAGCAGCCAGACGACACCGACGACCCGGCCGTGCAGGCCGAATGGCGGCGGTTGGAAGCCGCGCGGCTCGCGGAGGAACGCGCCGAGGCGCGCGAAGACGCCGAGGAGGCGGCCCACGAGCCCGCGATCTCCCGGAGCGATCGACGCTGGCAGCCGCTGGGGTTTGCGGTCGCGTTGGCGGCGGGGATCGTCACGGCTTTCCTCGTCAATCGCCCGCGGTCGGGAGCGATTGACGGGGAATCCAAGGCGCGGGCGGTCAAGGACGCGATGCAGGCCTGGAACGAAACGGGCGCGGGCGATACCGGCGGCGGCGACGGGCCGCGGATCGCGCGGGTGGTCTCCACCGCCGCGCTGCCGGGATCGCGGTTGCGGATCCGCGTCGGCCTCCGCGATGAACGGAGCCGCGAGCGGCTCGAATCGCTCCTTGCGGCCAGTGGGCTCCGGATCGAAGGTGATCTGGAGACGGCCGTCGAGGAGGCGGCCGCCGCAGCGGGCGCGGTGGCGGCCGAAAGGCTGGTCGTGTCGGGGCGGCCGGCGGCGGTGGATGCCTTGCTCGATGCCTTGGCCGCGTCGGCCGGGGTCATGTCTCTGGCGGGCGAGGGGATTTTTGCCGCTGCGCCGGCCGAGCCGGCCGGTGCGCCGGCGGAGGCTGAAGCCGAGCCTCCCACCCGCGTGAGGCTGGTGATCGAGATTGCCGAGGCCGTGGCGGAGCCCGGTGCATGAGGGAAGAGCCGCAGACAGGGACGGGCGCGGGTCAGGGGCCGCGGACGCCGGCTGGGGTGGTCACGATCCGCTGCCGGCCGAACGGGCCCCTCGTCGTGGAAATGCCTCTGTGCATTGATGGCGAACCCCAGCGGCTCCGCGTGACCGACCACCGCGGCCAGGAGCTGGCCCCGCCAAATCGCGACCGGGCCGTGGCCCTTTGCCGCTGCGGCCGCTCTGAAACCAGGCCTTTTTGCGACGGATCACACAAAACACTGGGGTGTTGGGCCGACGATGAGCCCCCGCAGCGGCCGCAGTGAGACTGTAGCGGTGATCGCGGCTGCGCCGTTCACGGAAAACGTTCCCGGTGAAACACTTACGGCACGCGGGCGAGTGAAAAAAAGGCCGTTCCCCGGGCGGAGCGATATGGACTGGCCCTTCCTGGCCCTGTACCGTTAACTCTGCGGCGTGAGGAAACGCCCGTTCCCAGCAGGGTTTCGCCGGCAGAATGTCGCCCCATCGCAGCAACTTCTACCAGCGGTACAGCGTCGGGATCATGGCGATCCTGGTCTTCCTGCTGCCCCTGGTCGTCGTTGGGGCGATCAAGGCGAAGGGCAACAACCGCAACGACGTCAAGGGCTGGCTGCCGCTCGAATACCCGGAAACCCAGACGTACCGGTTTTTCCGCAGGAATTTCGCGGGCGAGGAGTTCATTCTCGTCAGTTGGGAAGGCTGCACCATGGCCGACCCGCGGCTGGAGATGCTGGCCCGCAAACTGCTTCCGCCCCCTGAGGAGGCCTCGCGGATCGAGAGGCCGCTGTTTTTCAAGACCGCGCAGACGGGCCCTCGGGCCGTCGAGCGGATGACCTCCGAGCCTCTGAACCTCGACCGCGAGGAGGCCATCCGCCGGCTCACGGGGGCGATCATCGGCCCGGCCCCCACGGGCGGGCAGCCGGACGACCTGGACCAGCGGCAGACCTGCCTGGTGCTCACGCTGTCCGATTTCGCCCGGTCGAACCTCCACAACACGATCGACCTCATCAAGAAGGTGGCCGCTGAGGAATGCGGCGTCCCCGAGCAAACCATCCACATGGGCGGGCCACCGGTCGACAACGTGTCGATCGACCGTGCCGGCCAGACGAGCGTGACGATCCTCTTCGGTTTGTCATTGGTGGTCGGCTTCTTCGTGAGCTGGTGGAGCCTCAAGAGCAAAACGCTGGTGGCGATGGTGCTCGCCTCGGGCGTCTACAGCATGTTCGCCAGCCTGGCCGTCGTCTGGTATTCCGGCTATCCCGTCGACGCGATCCTGCTCACGATGCCGTCGCTGGTCTACGTCGCGACCACGAGCGGCGCCATCCACCTTGCCAATTACTACCGCGATCAACTGGCCGAGACCGGCATCCAAGAAGGGGCGGCTGGCAGGGCGGTTCACCACGCCCTCCTACCGCTGTCGCTGGCCACTGGCACGACCGCCGTCGGCCTGGCCACGCTCGCCGTCAGCGAGCTGGTGCCGATCCGCATGTTCGGCATCTTTTCGGCCGCCGGCGTGGTGGCGAGCTTTTTGATTCTCGTGACGTTCATGCCGGCGGCGCTGGAACTGTTTCCGCCCGCGCTGCGACTCGGCAAGTTTGCCGACGACGAAAACACGGCGGCGCAGTGGCAGCCGATCGAGCACAGCCGCTGGTGGTGGGTGGGGCAGTGGATCACGCGCCACAGCGGCATCGTGGCCACCGCCTGCCTGCTCCTCATGGCGGCGGTCGGATACGGCATGACCCGCGTCGAGAGCAGCGTGCAGTTGATGCGACTGTTTTCGCCCCAGGCCCGCATCCGCACCGACTACAGTTGGCTGGAAAGCAAGCTCGGGCCGCTGGTGCCGATGGAGATTCTCGTCCGCATCGACCAGCAGGCCTGCCCGCTCACGTTCCTCGAGCGGATGGAACTCGTGGGCACGATCCAGGAGCAGATAGGCCAGCTCGACGAGGTGGGCAGCTCGCTCTCGACGGTCACCTTTGGCCGCAGCCTCGATGTCGGCGGCAGCGGCGAGGGCATGGGTGGGGCGGCCGCCCGTGCCTTCGGCCTCGGCGCCCGCACCCGGCGCAGCGTGCTCAATCGCCGGCTCATGGCCCACCGCGATGAATTCCTCGCCGGCGACTACCTCCGCGAGGCGCAGCCCCTCGACGGGGATGCCGAGATGCAGGAGGAGTTGTGGCGGATCAGCGCCCGCGTGAGCGCCACCAAAGAGGTCGACTACGCGCTCTTCAAGAAAGACTTGCAAAAGAAGATCGACCCGATCCTGGCGCAGCTCCGCGAGAATGGCGTGGAGGGCGTGGCGGTCGACTACACGGGCCTCGTGCCGCTGGTCTATAAGGCCCAGCACTCGTTGCTCGACGGCCTGAAGATTGGCTTCATCTGGGATTTCGCCATCATCGTCGCCGTGATGATCCTGCTCTGCCGGGCGGCTTCGGCCGGCCTCGTGCTGCTGCTCCCGGCGGCATTTCCCGCCGTGATGGTGTTTGGCGGGATGGGCTGGGGCAACTCGCTGCTCAAATCCCTCGACGCCGGAAGCCTGCTCATCGACATCGGCACCGTCATGGCGCCGAGTGTGGCGCTGGGCGTGACCGTCGACGACGTCGTGCACTTCATGCTCTGGTTTCGTCGCGGCATCGCCGATGGCCTCGACCGCAAGCAGGCCACGATGCTCGCCTACAAGGGCTGCGCCCGGGCGATGTATCAAAGCTGGGGCGTGATCGGCATCGGACTGTCGGTGTTTTCACTGTCGCCGTTCGGGCCGACGCAGCGGTTCGGCTACATGATGCTCTCCATGCTCACGATCGCGCTGGTGGGCAACCTCGTGCTGCTGCCGGCGCTCCTCTCCGGGCCGTTGGGGGCCGTGTTCAGCTGGAGCGTGCTGCGGATCGAGCGGAAGCGGCAAGAGCGCGGCGAGCGGCGCAACGTGAAGTCGGAGCCGGGCAGCGACGCGCTGCCGGCCCCGCACGTGCTGCCCGGCCCAGCGAAGCAAGCCGTCCACGCGTAACGTGCCGCAGGCCGGAAGCGTGGGCCGCTTTTGGTGGTAGAGTTGGGGGATGAATTCCGGCCTGCCCGTCGCCACCGTGCTCCTCAAGCCCAAACGGGCTCGGCCCTTCTTCGGCCGCCATCCCTGGGTGCTCGATTCGGCCGTCCTCCGCATCGACGGTGATCCGTCCGATGGCGACGTCGTCGACCTCGCCACGCACGACGGCTCGTTCGTGGCCCGTGGCCTGTGGAACGCAGCCAGCAAGCTGCGCGTGCGGCTCTATGCCTTCGATGCCGCCACCAAACTCGACGATGCGCTGTGGCGGTCGCGGCTGGAGGCCGCTGCATCGCTGCGGCGATCGCTCGGCCTCGACGACCGCGCCGGCGCCTGCCGCCTGGTGAACAGCGAGGGCGACGACCTCTCCGGCCTCATCGTCGATCGTTACGGCGACTGGCTTTCGGTGCAGGTGACGGCCCTGGCGATGGCCAGTCGGTTGGAGAGCATCTGTGATGCCCTCGAGGCGATCGCCGCGCCCCGCGGGATTCTGCTCCGCGGCGCCGAGCGCGGGCTCGCCAAGCTCGAGGGCCTGCACCTCCCCGACCGGCTCGTCCGGGGCGCGGCCCCGGTCGGCCCCGTGTTCGTCGTCGAGCATGGGCTGAAGTTCGGCATCGATTTGGCCGAGGGGCAGAAGACGGGCTTCTACCTCGACCAGCGCGACAACCGGCAGGCCGCGGCGCGGCATGCCCGCGGCCGCCGCCTGCTCGACATGTTCTGCTACTCGGGGGGCTTTTCCCTGGCCTGCGCGGTGCAAGGCGGGGCGGCGAGCGTGCTGGCGGTCGATTCCAGCGCGAAGGCCACGGCGCTGGCCAAGGCGAATGCCGACTTGAACGGCGTGGCGAACATCTCCGTGGAGACGGCCGACGCCTTCGAGAAGCTCGACGCGCTCGCGGCCGGCGGCGAAAGCTTCGGCATGGTCGTGCTCGACCCGCCCAAATTCGCCCGCAGCCGCGCGTCGCTCGAGGAGGCGATGCGGGCCTACCACCGCATCAACCGGCTGGCGGTCGACCTGCTCGAGCCGGGTGGCATCCTCGTCACCAACAGCTGCTCCGGCGCCGTTGGCCGCGACGATTTCCTGATGATGCTTTCCGGCGTGGCGCAGCGCAGCCGCCGCACGATCCAGCTGCTCGACGTGCGCGGGGCCGCGGCCGACCATCCGGTAAGCGCCAGCTGCCTCGACGGCGAGTATCTCAAGTGTGTCATCGCCCGCGTGGCGTGAGGTCGGCGGGATCGCCGTGAGCTGCCACGGCACCGCGGGTCCAGGCGCCGTCGATGAACCGCCACGGCCCGCCCGGAGGCGCCGCATCGCGGACGATCTCGGGGAGGTGCGGCTCCGACCAGCCATCGAAGCAGATTCGCCGCGCGAAGCGGAGAATCGACCACGGCATGCCGACGGCCGAATAAAACGGTGGTGCGGCCGAGGGCCACGGTCCGCCGTGTTGCATCGGCGGCGTGACGGCCATTCCCGTGGTCATGCGGTTTTCGACGACACGGCCCGCCGTGGCGACCAGCAGGGGGGCGATCGCGGCGAAGGCCTGTGCGTCGCGGCCGTCGTGGGCCGCGTAGACGCTCGCGGCCAGCGCGCCGGGCACGCAGGCCACGGCGCGGGCGAGTTCGTCGAGCGACGCGCACTTCACCACGAGCGTGGCATTCCCGAACGCTTCCACGAGGAGCGATGCGGCGTCGGCGATCAGGTCGGCACCGGTGGTTTCCCAGAGCGTGGGCAGGGTCGTGCAGGGGCCGGCCGGAGGTGGCCGGGGTGTTTCCGCACCGGCGACGAGCGCCGCGCCGGCCTCCCGCAAGGCGGCCAGGCTCGCCAGCAGGCGGTCGCGGCCCGGCGGGTTGAGCAGCACCTGCGGGCCGACGCCGCAAAACCGCTCCGCCGCCGCGGCGACGAACGCCCGCCCCGCGGCGTCATCGACGAGAAACACTGCCCCCGGCTTGATGCACACCTGCCCGGCGGATCCGGTGACGGCGGCCGTGAGGTCGTCGGCAATCTGCGCACCGCGTTCCGCCACGGCGCCGGGCAGGAGCACGACCGGATTGACGCTGCCCATCTCCACCCACATCACCTTGCCGGCTGAAGCCGCGGCGGCGAAGAGCCTTCTGCCCGCCTGCTGGCTGCCCGTGAATCCCGTCGCGGCCACCCGCGGATCGGCCACGATCCGCTCGCCATCGGCAAGGGGGATGCCGTGCAGCAACTGTACGGCCGCCGGCGGCAGGCCGGCCTCGGCCAGTGCCACGGCCGCCTCCTCCGCGGCGATCCGCGACACGCTCGGGTGGCCGGGATGCGCCTTGGCGATCACCGGATTGCCGGCCGCGATCGCCGCCGCGAAATCACCGCCGGTGACGCAGCCATAGGCGAAGGGGAAGTTGGCCGGCGGGAAGACGACCACGGGCCCCAGGCCGAAGGCGGCCGAACGGATGTTTTTCGTCGCATCGATCATCGCCATCCGCCATGTGCCTTCCCGCGCCGCGGCGGCTGCCTGCCGCAACTGGTCGAGCATCCGCGGCATCTCGGCGTCGGCCAGCCGCGGCTTCACCGGGAGCCCGGTCTCGGCATGGGCCGCCGCCACGAGTTCGCCGGCCCGGGCCTCCAGTCGCCGTGCGTATCCCTCGAGAAATTCGCCGCGGATGGCATCCGGGATCGTCCGCATCTCGGCGGCGGCCTGCACGGCGGCGTCGAGGGCCAGGTGAACGTCGGCCCAGCCGCTCACCGGCCACAGGGCAGGGCGGGCCGCCCCCGTCGACGGGTCGACCACCTGGAAAGCGTCGACGGCCGCCGCCGCCCGCCAGCCGCCGGCGACGAAGACGGTCTCCAGCGGGCCGGTCGCGGCAAGGCGGGAGCACATGCGACGGGGTCCCTGCGGCTACGGCAGCTTCCGCAGCCTCGTGAACTCGTCGATCGTCACGGTGGTCAGCTCGCCGTCGTCACGGGCGAGAATCAGAACGTCGCTGTACACCTTGTCGTCGGCGTTGCGCCGGAAGTGGAGGCCGTGCCGCCGCCGCTCGCACCGCAGCACCTTGCCCACGGTGGTGGTGCTCCACTTCGCGCTCGATCCCACGGTGACGCCGTGGATCGCCTCCACGCGGTCACCAGGCTGGAGCTGCTCGTACAACACGCGCGACTGGTATTCCTCGGGAGTCATGATCGTTATCCTCTCCTGAAACACCGTTCGTCGCAGGCCCGCCATCAGGGCGGGCCTGCCGAAGCCCCGTTGGGCTCCGCGGCCGCTACACTTCCTTGCTCTCGATCCACTTCATCATCTTGCGGAGCCGGCGGCCGGTCTCCGTGAGCTTGTGCTCGCGCTCGCGTCGCCGCGTCGACTTGAACATCGCCGCTCCGGCCCGGTTCTCCAGAATCCAGTCACGGGCGAACTGCCCGGAGCGGATCTCCTCGAGAATCTTCTTCATTTCTTTGCGGGTCTCGTCGGTGATGATCCTCTTGCCGCGGGTGTAGTCGCCGTATTCGGCCGTGTTGGACACGCTGTATCGCATGTATTCCAGGCCGCCTTGGTAGAAGAGGTCGACGATGAGCTTCATCTCGTGGAGGCACTCGAAGTAGGCCATCTCCGGCTGGTAGCCCGCCTCGACGAGCGTGTCGAAGCCCGCCTTGATCAGCTCCGAGACGCCGCCGCAGAGCACCGCCTGCTCGCCGAAGAGGTCGGTCTCCGTCTCCTCGGCGATCGTCGTCTCGATGACGCCGCCACGGGTGCCGCCGATGCCCTTGGCGTAGGCGAGGCCGATC